>DASVDW010000218.1:0-10542 GCA_036380925.1 Acidothermaceae bacterium | reverse complement strand
GCGGGTGCAGACGCAGCCGCAGGCGCGACGTCGACGTCGGACCGCATCGCGAACACGATGGCCTGCCGCTCCTCCGGAGACAGCTGCTGGTCGCTGTTGCCGGCCTTCACGCCTTTGGCATAACTGCGGGTCTCGCTGCGACCGTGAATCGCGGTGATGACCAGGCCGTCGCCCGCGTCGTCGAGCAACGCGGCGGAGAACGACATCCGCCCGCCCATGTCGCGGAAAGCGTCGTAACGGACGACGGCGACGTGGCGCAGCGCGTCGGCGAGATCCAGCCGCAGGTCGCTCACCCGGCGCTCGACGGCGCTGACCTCGGCCCGCAGCCGCGCGACCGCCTCGACCTGGCGGGCGGCGGCGGCGACGAACGACCCTGGCGAGTCACCCGATTGCAACACCGAGTAGTCGCGTCGCATCCGCCGAAGCCGCAGATGCGCAAGCAGGGCAAGGAGAATGCCGACACAGCCGGCGGCGGTGCCGATGACGGCGAGCAGGTCGGCGGCGGATTTGGTCAGCGACACGGCGGCAAGCCTAACCGCCATCGCAGGCGCAGGTGCGGACTAGCTCGAGGCGAGCGGGGCGAAGAAGGTCAGCGTGCCGATGAGCGAGCCGTCGTGGGCGTGCAAGGGAGCGGCGATCGCGTCGATCGTCACGGTGAGGTCGTCCACTCGGCGCAGCCTGATCAGCCCGCGGCTCAGCACGTCGGAGTGCAGCGCCTGTGTCGGAGGCACGATCGCGTGATCGCCGATCGGCTCGGCCGCGCTGGAGAAATCGACGATCACGAACACGTCCCCGACCAGTCGCCGGCCGACGATGTTCGCGGGATCCTCGTCGACCAACGCGGCGGCGCTCGCGGAGACGCCGGCCACCCGACCGTCGCCGTCGAGCACCAGGCAGGCGTCGGCGGACGTCGCGACGACGGTGACCCACGCGCGCAGCGTCTCCCGCAGCGGCGCGAGTTCGGGCGATGGCCGCTGGACAAGTGGAATTAGCAGGTAGGACATGCCGTCCTGCCTGCTTTCCGGGATGGCGACCACGCCAAGGTCGACCCCAAGCTCAGCCACCGAACCCCCCAACATTGATCACGTTGTTCAGCGTGACATGGGCGCGGGCTCGCGGGTAGCGGACATCCGGACCCTGCTCGGCGACTCCATTCGGCCCAACAGCCATACGGCAAATAGCACGCCGAACATGAACGCGTCTTGTAACAAGCGCCCTGGAACGTGGAAATGTGCGTATTTGCCGACCACGCTGCCTCCCCACCAGGGCACCTCGAGGGAGAAGAACACCATGCCCGCCAACGCGTACAACACGCGACGGCGATTGCGCCCGTCACCAAGCACGACTCCGATCGCAAGCGGTATCCAACCGGCGAGGTGGTGGATCCACGACACCGGCGACATCAACACCGAGAGCAATCCCACAATCGCGACGCCGCGAACCTCGTAGCCGGACAGCGAAGCGGATCGCGCCCATCGATATGCGGCTATTGCCACGACAAGGACGGCGATGACCCACAAGCCGCTGCCTAGATTCCCCGGCAGCACGCGCAAAAAAGCACCCCGAATCGATTGGTTGGACGTGCCCGCGTTGTTGCCGAGGCGGTCGCTGTCGAACAGCGCGCTCGTCCAATACTGCTTGCTCGCGCCTGGCATGGCGATCGCGGTCGCGACGCTGACGCCGACGAACCACAGGGTCGCCACCACCGCCGCGCGCTTGCGGTTTGTCAACCACAGGTAAGGAATGAACACCCCTGGCACGAGCTTCACCGCTGCGGCCAAGCCAATCATCATTCCGCGCGGCCAACGGGTTTTTGGCAGGACGCAATCCAGCAAGCACAAGGCGGCAAGGAAGATTCCGACCTGCCCGAAACGAAAACAGTCGCGCACCGGCAGCGTCCACGCCACCGCCGAAAGCAACGCGCACAGCGCCACCGGCCGATATCTCGTCGGAAACCGGCGAACGAACGGCCGGAACGCCACCATCACCAACCAGCCGAGCACGAACAGCGTCCCGAGCGTCCACACCCAGTTCGTGATCTGACTCGACATGAAGGCGAGCGGCAAGGCGACGATCGCGGAAAACGGCGGATAGGTGAAAGGCAGCAGCTGCGGAACCGGCGTGAGATAGCCGTACAGCGGCCGGCCATGCACGAGTGACTCGCCGGCGGCGCGGTAAACCGCCAGGTCGACCATCCGCAGATCAGGCGTGGCGTACAGCCGCGTCCACAGCAGCGGACCCACGACGCCAGCCAGCAACAACGCCGCCAACAGCGTCGCGAGCGGCGCCCGCCTGGCCCCATGCGCGGCGCGCCGCAGCAAGCCGGGGCCGTGCCAGACGTGGAGATGCGCGAGACCCCATGGCCGATGCCGCGCGGCCACCTCCGGTTCGGCCGCGGCCCCGCCGCCCAGCGCGGAGTCCATTGACGGCTCGACCAGCTGCGGCGTCACCACCTTCAGCCGATCGGTGCTCCCCACGCCGTCGTCCCCTCGCGTCGTCAATCCAGCCCCCCGGTTGGTGATCCTCACAGCCGAAGCTGTGAGCAGGCTTAGGGTGGTCGCCCTTCACGTGGTTATGCCCACCGCGAAGGCCCACAGCCAAACGATCAGCGGCTACCGCCGGTTCCGGTCGGTCATCGAGTAGCGCAGCCGCGCCATCATGTTCTGCGCGCCCGGATCGGCGCCGGCGGCTTCGAACAGCTCGGGGACGCGCAGCCGAAGCGCCGCGTCGTCCCACCGCTTGTCGCCATTGGTGACGACCGCGACCGACGTCCACGGCTGATAGAGCTCGACGACGTCGCCCTGGACGCCGAACACCTTGCCGCTGATGTGCGCGGCGGCGTCACTGCACAGGTAGGCGACCATCGGCGCGACGTTGTCGGGATGCCAGAAGTCGAAGTCTTCCTCGGACGACGCGAGCGCGTCCGCGCTCGGGCGCGGGATGTCGCCGTACGCGCCTTCGGTCATCCGGGTGCGGGCGGCTGGTGCGATCGCGTTGCAGTTGACGCCGTGGCGCGCCATCTCCTGCGCGACGATCGTCGAGAACGCGGCGATTCCCGCTTTGGCTGCGCCGTAGTTCGACTGGCCGAAGTTGCCGAGCAAGCCTGACGTGCTCGTCGTGCACACGATGTGACCGACCGGGTTGTCGGGGCCGCCGCCGAGTTCCTTCCAATACGCGCAGGCGGCGTGGGTCAACGCGTAATGACCACGCAGGTGCACGGTGATCACGGCGTCCCATTCCGCCGGCGTCATCTTGGCGATCGTGCGATCCCGGACGACTCCGGCGTTGTTCACAATCGCGTCGAGCCGGCCATGGGTGTTGAGCGCCCACTCGACGACGCCCAGCGCGACCTGCGGGTCGGCGCAGTCGCCGACGTGGGCGGCGGCGCGCGGGCCGATCTCGGAGACGACCGCCGCGGCGGCGTCCGCGTCGACGTCGTTGACGACGACGATGGCGCCGCGCCGCGCGAGCTCGATCGCCTCGCCCCGCCCGATTCCGCGACCCGCGCCCGTGACGACCGCGACGCGGCCGTCAAGGATGTCGGGAGATCGCATGAGCCGAACCTACCCCGCGGCCGAAAAAGGTCAGCGCGGGAGCACGAGCGGCGGGGTGGTTGGAGGCCCGGGTGCCGCCGACGGGGGATGCAGCGGCACCCGGGCGAACGAAGACTACAACGAGTTGCCGTCCCGCCCAAGGGCTTGACGGAAATTCGCTAGCGCAGAGTCACCTGTCGCGACAACAACCCGGCGCGCGAGCGCCGTTCGGCTACGGAGAGTGGGCGCGTGTCACGCAACGCGTCATCCAGCCGCTTACGCAGCGCCGCGGCGGGTTGCGCTACGTCATCGGCCTCCGCGTCGGGTGACAGATCCCACACTGGCACCACCAAGCCATGCGCGCGGAAGGCGCCGACGTACTTGCTGCCCTCCCCCAGGCCGAGCTCTCTCGCGGCGTGCAACCTGGCGAGCGCGTCGAGCAGGGGCGCCTCGTCGTCGGGCAACACCCATCGCAGGTGGGTGCGCTCGCCGATGCGGCACCAGTACGCGGCGTCCACGCCGCTGAGTCGGGCGGTCGGCACCACGGCTTCAGAGGCCCGCTCCAGGGAGGCGGCGAGCTCGCCGTCGGGGTCTGGCATGTCCTGGCCCCAGAACTCAAAACCGGAATGCACGCGCACGTCGAGTGGCGAATCCGCGACGAGGTCCTGCAGGCGCGGGCCGGCGGCCGGCGCGCCGACCAGGTCCGCGGCCAGGTCGGCGTTCGTGATCGACGTGCCCGGCGGGGCGGCCGAGGCGGCGACCAGCGCGGCGGCGAGGTCGCGGCTGGGGTCAGCGGACTGGGTCGCCGTTTGCAGTCCCAGGTAGATCGAGCCGTCGGGCCGCACCATAGCCGGCCAGGCGAGCGGCAACACCGTCGCGACCGTGATCGGCGACGTCGCGCCCTCGCGCAGTTGGAGCCGCCCGGTCGCGGCCGGCACGATTTCGCGCAGCGCCACCCAATCGCATTCGCCGGCCAGACCCGCGAACGGTCTTGCGACGACGTGATGCGCGCGCTCGCGGTCGGCCCGACCGTGGCACGCCTTGTACCGCCGGCCCGACCCGCAGGGGCACGGCTCGCGGCTTCCGACGACCGGTGTCTGCTGACTCATGACACGGCAGCTTAGGACCGCGGCGACGCGCCCGACTCGCAGCCGGCGGCGTCAGGCCGGAGCCAGCCGCGGGACGCTGACCGGGACCACCGCCCAGACCGTGGTTTGCGCGCCGTGCTGCTCGACGCCCCACCGCGCGGCGACGCTTTCCACGATCGACAGGCCGCGGCCTCCGGTCGCGGTTGGGGCGGCGTCCAGCACGACCGGCTTGCTGGCCCCGCCGCCATCGGTCACCGCGACTTCGACGCCCGACTCGCCGACCCCCCAGTCGACGGCGAGCTGACCGTCCGGCAGGGAGCGGGCATGCCGGAGCGCGTTCCCCAGCAGCTCGGTGGCGATCAGCGCGACATCTTCTCGGACCGGCTCCGGCAACACCGAGAGGTCTTCGCGTAGCGCGGATCGAACGGTGCGCACGCTCGCCGGTGTCGGCGCAACCCTGACCGACCCCACGTCACACCTCCGGGCGGGCGGATGCTCGCGCCGTCCCATGGGCGCGACTGCGCAATTGGCATCTCCGTTTGGGTCCGTACGAAACCTCCGGCTATGTCCGCTACCGACCGGCGGGGATGATCACCTCGAAGCAGCTGCCGCCACCCGGTCTGGGCAGCGCGCGCACGCTGCCACCTTGCGCGTCGAGCAACTTGCGCACGATGTAGAGCCCTAGTCCGACGCCGCCGAAACGGCGCCGGTCGCCGCCGACTTGGTAGAAGCGGTCGAAGACGTTCTCGTGCTCGCCGTCCGGGATGCCCAGACCGCGGTCCGCCACCTGGACCACGATGTGCCGGTCGTCGCTGCGCGCGCTGACCGCCACCTGACCGCCGTCCGGTGAGTACTTGACCGCGTTCTCCAGCAGCTGGGTGATCGCGATCTCGACCGAGCTAGGGTCGCCGAGCGCGGCGGGCAATCCGGCCTCGATGTCGAGGCTGAACTGGTGGGTGTCGCTGACGGCGTCGAACCCGTCGATGGTCGTGCGGAGCAGCCCGGCGAGGTCGAACGGGACGGCGGCCTGCGGCGCCGCGGCGCCCGCCCGTGACCCGAGCAGCAGTTGCTCGACCAGCGCGGCAAGCGAGCGAGTGCGGGCGGCGATCCGGTCGACCAGCTCGCGCCGCTCGTCGTCCGACAACTCGTCCCAATGGGCGAGCAGCGTGGTGGCGAAGCCCTGGACGACGGTGATCGGCGTCCGCAGTTCATGACTCGTGACCGCGAGGAACAGGTCTTTGCTGGCCTCGATCGACTTCGCCCGCGTGATGTCGCGAAAGTCGACGACCGTCTCGTTCAAGTCGCCGATGCGCGAGCAAAGGATCTCCAGCCACACGCCGGACGGCAGCCGATGGTCCACGACGACGCCGGGCTCGCCGGGAGGGAAAGGCAATGGTCGCCCGACGACCTCCGACGCCCGCAGCCCGGTCAGCGCGGCGGCGGCCGGATTCCAATGCCGCACCGTGCCGTCGGGCGCGAGCACCGCCATGCCATCGGCGGTCGCGTCGATGACCGCGCGTTCGTGCTCGCGAAGCAGGCGTTGCCGTTCGTAGGCGCGCGCGTTGCCGATCGCGGTGCCGGCGGCGTCCGCGAGCAGCTCCAGGACGCCCAGCTCGGCGCGTCCGAGCGGGTGTTGGTCGGAGTCGAAGAACACGTACAGCGCGCCGGACAGCTCGCCGTCGACCCTGGTCAACGCCACCGCGAGACGGGGCAGATGCCTGGTGTGTTCCGCGATGAGCGGCGACCTGTTCGGAAACTCCAGGTTGCTCACCGAGATCGACCGTCGGCCGGTCTCGCGCAAGTGTCCAACGGCCGACTCGGCGATCGGAATGCGCTCGCCGCACAGCTTCGCCGGAAGACCGGAAACGGCTGTGACGACGAGGTCTTCGCCGTCCATCACGACGTAACCGGCGCCGGACGCGGAGAGCAGCTCGCGGCCAGATTCGCTGATGCGCCGCAGCACAGTCTGCAGGTCCAGATCGGAGTTCAGCCCGGCGACGACGGAAGCTAATCGGCCGACCAGTTGGACGCGACCGGCGAGCTCTTCTTGAATCGCGCGCTGCCGGGTGGCGTCTCGGACGACGGCGACCCAACCCGTCACGATCTCGTCGTCGTCGCACACCGGGCTCAACACCGCCGACACGTCGAGCAGATTGCCGTTGGCGCGGCGGAATTTCGTCACCAACGAGACATTCTCGCCGGCCCGCACCCGCGCCATCGCGTCGTCCGGATGGTCGATCCCGACCCCCGCGCCCGGCGCCGGCGGCTCGAACGCGAACACCCGGCCGAGCATCTCGTCGGGCGCCCAGCCGAGCATTCGCTGCGCGCCGCGGCTCCACAACGTGACCCGGCCGTCGACGTCGCCCGCGACGACGGCGTCGGCCATCGCATCGAGCACCGAGCCGGCGTCAACCCCGTCGCGCATGCCGCCATGTTGACACGCGCCGGCGCTCTACAAGCCATAGGCTCGCGACGTCACTACCGCCCCGACTCATGGAGTTCGCCATGCTCATCGTCACGATGAACGACATTCCGGGTTACCGAGTCGACGAGGTGCTGGGCGAGGTCTTCGGCCTCACCGTGCGCTCGCGCAACGCGTTCAGCCAGATGGGCGCGGGCCTGAAGTCCCTGGTCGGCGGCGAACTGCGCGGCATGACGCAAAACCTCAGTGAGAGCCGCAACCACGCGATGCAGCGGCTGATCGACGAGGCCACCACGCGCGGCGCCAACGCGATCATCGCGATGCGCTTCGACACCTCGGAGATCGGCGGCGTCTGGACCGAGATCTGCGCCTACGGCACCGCGGTGCGCGTCACGAAGCTGTAGCCACCTCCGGAGCGGGCCGCGGCCGCACCACCATTCGCAAGACGACGGTCAAAACGGCGGCCGTGACGAATGACAGCAGCGAGGCGCTCATCCAGGTCTGCACGGTGAAGTGCAGCCAGCTCGCGACGTGGCCCCACATCGTCGCCCACCATGAGACGCCACCGGGGTAGATGAGCTGGTACACGACGAAACCGGCGAGCCACGGCAGCAGCATCAGCCAACGCGCGGGTGCGCTCTCGGACAGATCCCAGGAGCGGGCGCCGTCGAACGCGAAGTAGTCGACGACGAGGACGGCGAACATCGGCACGAACACCGAGCCGATGAGCGACAAGAAGCTCGCGTAGTTGTTGATGTCGATGGCGAGCGCCAGCGCGGTCGCGGCGCTCCCGATCACCAACGCGAGCACCCGGCGATCCCATCGCGGGCGCAGGTTTTGCGTGCTCACCGCGGTGGAGTAGACGTTGCAAAACGACTGGTCGATCTCCCGGATCGCGAGAATCGCGAACGCGACCTTGCCCAGGGCCACCGCGATGAAGGCGCCCCAAATGCGGCCGGTGGCGCCGTCGGTGGCCACCGTGAGGATCGCGATCAGGCCGAGCGCGTAACAGGCGATCTGGGTGATCGTGTATCCGACGAACGTCGCGCTGAACGCCGTCCTGGGCGACCGGGAGTGCCGGCTGTAGTCCGCCGCGACCGGCACCCAGCTCACCGCGACGGCCAAGGTCGAGTCGACGGCCGGCCAAAAGCCGCTCCACGACGAATGCGGCGCGGCTGGCAGCGGCTCCCGCAGCAGCTGGATGAACAGGTAGACCAGCACGATGGCCACCGCTGTCGTCACGTACTTGCGCAGGAGGCGGACGACGCCGAGCGGTCGCAACGCGAGCAAGGTGGTGATGACGCCCGCGATGAGCTTGTAGCTCCACAGCGGAAGCCCGGGCGCCAGCTGCTCGGCGGCAGACGAGATGGTGACGATCTCGAAGGTGCCCCAGCCCAGCAGTTGCAGGATGTTCAACCCGGTCGGCACGTATGACAAACGGGCGCCGAACAACCCGCGCAGCAAGACCATCGCCGGCGCGCCGGTGCGCGCCCCCGGCACGGCGGCGGCCGCCACGGCCAGGGTGCCGAGCACGGTGCCCACGACGGTGGCGACCAGGGCCGCGGCCAACGTCAAAGTGGGCGATCCCGCCACCGGCGGATGCAACACCACGTAGGCGCCGGTGAACCCCAGCAGGCTCACGCCGAGGTTGCCCCACAGGCCGACCTGATCGAAGAAGCCGAGGCTCTTCGGCGCCGGCTCCTCGAGGGTGATCGGCGCCTCCGCGCGCCGGTCGTCAAGAGTCGTTGAGCCGTGGACGTCGATGTCGACGGACGCCATGACGCTGCCCTTCCGGCCAGACGCTGCTGGCCCCTCCCTACGCCGGCATTACCCGGTCAGGTTCGAGCGGTCGGCGACCCGCTGCCGATGTGACTCGGCTCGTCGCCCTCTCAGCCCGGTGCGTCCGAGCTCCCGCGATGTGCAGTTGGCAGCTTACCCCCGGCGCCCGCGACTACTTCAACAGCCGCGAGAGCCGCCGGTCGGCCAACGGCTTGCCGCCGGTCTGGCAGGTGGGGCAGTACTGAAGCGACGAGTCGGCGAACGACACCTCGCGCACGGTGTCGCCGCACACCGGACAGGGCTGCCCGGCGCGACCATGCACCCGCAGGTTCGCTTTCTTCTCCGCCTTCAACTCACCGGCGTCAAGGTCGGCGGCGCGTTTGACGGCGTCCGACAACGTGGTCTGCATCGCGGCGTAAAGGACGGCCACGTCGTCCGGTGTCAACGTGTCGGCGATTTTGAACGGCGACATCTTCGCGGCGTGCAGAATCTCGTCGCTGTAAGCGTTCCCGATGCCCGCGATCACCGATTGGTCGCGCAGCAGCCCCTTGACCTGGGTCCGTCGTCCGCGCAGCAGGGCGTCGAGCGCGTCGACGTCGAAGGTCGGGTCGAGCGGGTCGGGGCCGAGCCGTGCGACGCCCTCGACGTCGGACGGTTGCCGCACGACGTACGCCGCCAGCCGCTTCTGGGTGCCAGCCTCTGTGACGTCGAATCCGCTGCCGTCGTCGAGGTGCACCCGCAGGGCGATTGGCGACTTGCCGGGCCGCAACGGCGCTGGCGGCAGCTCGCCGCGCCACCGCAGCCAGCCGGCCCGCGCGAGATGCACGATCAAGTGCGCGCCGGACGTCTCGATGTCGAGAAACTTGCCGTGCCGCCGCACGCCCGTGATGGAGGCGCCATGAAGCGCCGTCGCCGGGGGGTTGAACGTCTTGAGCACGTGAAACGCGCCCACGTCGACCCGTTTGATCACGTGCCCCACCGCGTGCGTGGTCAGAAAGCCCGCGAGGGCCTCGACTTCCGGCAGCTCAGGCACGCATCCGATGATGCCGCAGATTCGTCACCGGTGCCGCACACCTTTCGCGTAGCCCTTGACCGCGCCGCGCGCCACCGCGGCCTTCCGGCCCGGCTTCTCGATCGCCTTGCGCACCGCCTTGCGCTTCGCCCTGCTCGGAGTGAGGCCGTCGATGAAAAGGGCCAGCCCCGAGCCGACCATCCAGACGTCCTTGGCGAACGGCGTGCCCTGCTGGGTCGGCCGGACGCCGTCCTCCTTGGTCATCCCTGGGATCTTGAGGTACATGCCGACGAGCGCGCTGGAAAAACCGGTGAGCGCGGCGCCCGCGAGCCATGCGGGCACGATCGGCAGCAGCAGGGCGCCGCCGACGGCGATCTCGCCGACCGCGAGCGCTTTGGCGAAACTGCGGTGGTCGACGTCGCCGATCATCGGGTACGCCCCGCTCGCCATACCGTGCAAGCCCTTGGAGGTCTCGTCGTCCGCGCCCAGCTTCGATAAGCCCGAGTTGAGAATGTAGGCACCTGTCGTGACACGAAGTGGTATATGGCTGAGTCTCATGTCGTCGGGTTACCCCGTAAGCCACCCAGCACCCTCACCCTTGCGCTAGGTTCTGCAGAAATTTCAGCGCGACCGGCGCGGCTACGGTGCCGCCGCTCTTGCCGGTCTCGACGTAAACGGCGAACGCGATGTCGCCCTGGACGCCGATCA
>DASVDW010000217.1:0-36963 GCA_036380925.1 Acidothermaceae bacterium | reverse complement strand
CGCTCGAACTCAAGGATGCGAAGATCGCGCTCCGACAACTCGCCGTTGTCGCGCTCGGCGTCGCGCGGTGCGTTGGCAGCGTCCATGACATGCCCCTTCAGATCGACCCGCTCGCCATCGTACGACCCAAACAACAACGATGTCATTCGCTCGCCGCGATCCGAGGTCAGCGCCGGGCGCGCCGCGCGGCGAGGCGAACGTGGTCCGCGCCAGTTCGCCCGGTCGACGCATCGCCGGCGTAACCGGGCAAATTTCGACGCGCGTTGGCATCGATTCGGCATTCGTTGACGCTGGGCGCATTACTTCGGCGCGAACGGCGCCGATGTGCTTGCAGAACGGGCGCGAGCGAGGCTCACGTCGCGACTAACCACAGCGACGCCACGGCGAAACGGCCGCGGCGACCACGAGGGCAAGGACGGAGTCGGCAAGGTGGCGCAGGCGCACCCCGCGGTCGAGCGGGAGGTGTACCGCGGACGCGGCGAGATCGTGCGGGTCGGGGAGTACGGCCACGCGCACTGGCTCGCGTTCGACTCCTTCTGCGCGTTCGCCCACGCCCCGACCGCAGACCTCGCCGCCGGAGTCACTCGGGTCGAGGCAAACGAGGCGCTCGCCCGCGCGCTCGGCGACGAGCGGACCGGCTGGCGCTGTCGCGACATCTTGGTCAGCGCCCTCAAGGCGGCCGGCCGCCTCGACGAGTCGGTCGCCGTCGCCGAAGATCTGATGAACCACTACGCCGCGGAGCGTGACACGGCCGCGCGGTTGCAGATTCTCGGCCAGCTCATCGTCAGCCGCTTCGCGCGCGGCGAGTTCGAGCGCGCGCTCGACGATCTCACCGACGGCTTGACCGGTCTCAGCCAGCTTCACGAGCCCGACCTCGCCAGCGCCGCCGCGGTGGTCACCGTCGCCAACGCGGCCAGCTCGGCGGAGATGTTCGAGCTCGCGTCCGCCCAGCTGCGCCGCGGCGTCGAGCTGGTGCGCGCCACCGGAGACATGTTCCTCAACCTCATGGTCGACGGCGTCACGGCCCGCAACGAGGCCAGGTGGGCCAACCGCCTGGAGTTGATCGGACGACGTGACGAAGCGGTCGCGCGCTATCGCGAGACGATGCGCGCCGCGCTACGCGCCCAACGCGACGCCTCCGCGGTCTACTGGGTGCGGGTCGGCCGGCTGTACGAGGGATTCGCGTGGACCTGCCTCGGCGAACCCGAGCTGGGTCGAGCGACCATGCTCGACGCGTTCGACCGCGACGAAGCGCCGATGGAGGCCGAGGACGCGCTGGTCTTGCGGCTCGGTCTGGCGCGCGCCTGCACCGAACTCGGCGACACCGTCGAGGCCCGCCGCCAACTTCACCTGACGGCCGGCCTGCCCGACACCACCATCTCGCGCCAATGGCAGGTGGCCGCAGTGTTGCGCGCCGCCGAAATCGAGCGCGCGGAAGTGGGCGACCATCCGGCCATCGATCTTGCCCGACACGCCGCTGTGCTGCTCGCGACGTCGTTGTGGGAGGAGCGCGAGCGGCGGCTCGAATCAGTCATGGTGCGCATGCAGATGATCGATCTGGCAGAGGAGAACGAACGCGTCGGCCAAGCGGCGACCGAGGACCCCTTGACGGGACTTGGCAATCGCCGCAAGCTCGACGCCGCGCTGCGAGAACTCACTACGACACCGACCTCCCCGACCTGCCTGCTGTTCATCGACCTCGACAGCTTCAAACGCGTCAACGACACGTTCTCCCACGTCATCGGAGACGAGGTGCTGCGCGCGGTCGCGATGATCCTGCAGCGAGAAAGCCGCGAGCGAGACGTCGTCGCGCGATACGGCGGAGACGAGTTCGTGGTGATGCTGCGGGGGGCCGCGCTGCGCACCGGTGCCCACGTCGGCGAGCGCATCCGCAAGGCCGTCGCGTCCCACCCGTGGGGCCGGATCGCCCCAGGCTTGCAGGTCAGGGTCAGCGTTGGCGTGGCCGAGCACCGGCCCGGAATGACGTACGAGCATCTGATGGCCGCGGCCGACGCGGCCGTGTACGACGCGAAGGAAGGCGGCCGGGACCGGGTCGCGGTGGCTTGATCCGTACCCTCGACGTCATGTCGGCGTTCGAGCAGCTCTCCGCGTGGCCCGTCACGTCGGCGGCGGCTGGCGTCACCGACGCGCAGGCGACCCTCGGCGCGGGCGGCGACGTCGATCGACCACAGCCATGGGCGTCGGTCACGAAACTCATAACCGCGTACGGCGTGTTGCGGCTGCTGGAGGTCGGGGAGATCGACCTCGACGAACCGGCGGGGCCGGAGGGCGCGACCGTGCGACACGTGCTGGCCCACGCGTCCGGCTTGAACCTCGAGGGAAGCGCGACGATCGCGCAGCCGGGTCGGCGCCGCATCTACTCCAACGGCGGCTTCCAGCTGCTCGGCGGCCTCATCGCGACGCGCACCGGCGCCTCCGTCGGCGAGTACCTGACGGAAGCGGTGTTGCGCCCCCTGAACATGACGGCGTCGACCCTGCACCCCAGGCGCGCGGCGACCGGCGGCCACGGGCCCGTTCACGACCTGCTCAAGTTCGCCCGTGAGCTGCTCGCGCCGACGCTGGTCGACGCGGAGACCCTTGGCGAGGCGACCAGCGTCGTCTTCCCCGGCTTGGACGGCGTGCTCCCCGGCTTCGGTCGCCAGACGAACAATGACTGGGGCTTGGGGTTTGAGATCCGCGACCACAAGCAGCCGCACTGGACCGGAACCCGCAATTCCCCCTCGACCTTCGGCCACTTCGGGCAGCAGGGCAGTTTCTTGTGGGTCGATCCAGCCGCCCGCCTCGCCTGCGTGGCGCTGACCGGGACGATGTTCGGCGAGTGGGTTTCGACCGCCTGGCCGCCGTTCTCCGACGCCGTCCTGGCCGAGTATTCGCGGCAGACCTAGCCGACGCGACCGGTGATGTAGTCCTCTGTGCGCTTGTCCGCCGGCACCGAGAAGATTTTGCTCGTCGCGTCGACCTCGACCAGCACACCGGGCTGCCCGGGCCCGGCCAGCGTGAAGAAGGCGGTCACGTCGCTCACCCGGCTGGCCTGCTGCATGTTGTGCGTCACGATGACGATCGTGTAGCGGTCCTTCAACTCGGCGATCAGGTCTTCGATCGCCAGCGTCGAGATCGGGTCGAGCGCCGAACACGGCTCGTCCATCAACAGCACCGACGGCTCAACCGCGAGCGCGCGGGCGATGCACAACCGCTGCTGCTGACCACCGGACAATCCGGCGCCCGGCTTGTTCAGCCGGGCGCTCACCTCTCGCCAAAGGTTCGCCGCGCGCAGCGACTGCTCTACCGCGTCGTCGAGTTCGCTCTTCTTGCGGACACCGTTGAAGCGCAGACCGGCCGCGACGTTGTCGTAAATCGACATCGTGGGGAAGGGGTTCGGCTTCTGAAACACCATGCCGATGTGCCGCCGCACCGCGACCACGTCGACCGACGGGTCGTAGACGTCCTCGTCGTCGAGCAGCACCCTGCCTTCGATGCGCGCACCCGTCACCACCTCGTGGAGACGGTTGATCGACCGCAGGAAGGTCGACTTGCCGCAGCCTGACGGACCGATCAACGCGGTCACGGACTTCGGCTCGATGGTCAAGGAGACGCCTTCGACGGCCTTCGTCTTGCCGTAGAAGCAAGATAGCCCGACGGTCTCGATTCGCTTCGCCATGTGGTTCCTATCCATGCCGGAACGCACTCCGCCGGGTTAGCAGACGTGCGACGACGTACAAGCCGATGACGATGAGGATCAGCGTCGCGGCGGCGGCCCAAGCGCGCTCGACAGCCGGCTGGTAGGCCTGCTGGGCTTGGGTGTAGACGACGAGCGACAGCGAACTCTGCTGGCCCTTGAACGGATTCGCGTTGAGGTAGTTGTTGTCGAAGGCGGTCAACAAGAGCGGCGCGGTCTCGCCCGTGACGCGGGCGACGGCGAGCATGACGCCGGTGACCAAGCCTCCCTTCGCGGTGGGCAACACGACCGACACGATCGTGCGCCATCGGGTCACACCGAGGGCGTAACTGGCCTCGCGATACGCCTTCGGCACCAGCGCGATCATCTCTTCGGCAGACCGAATGACCACGGGAAGCATCAGAATGCTCAGCGCGAGCGACCCGGCGAACCCAGAAAACCCTTGATGCAGGCCGATAACGAGGAACGTGTAGATGAACAGTCCGGCGACAATCGACGGGATGCCGGTCATCACATCGACCAGGAACCGGATCGCACGAGCGAACACGCCGCGACCGTATTCGGTGACGTAGACAGCGACGAGCAATCCAATCGGGACGCTGATCAGCGTGGCCAGAAAGACTTGCTCGACGGTGCCTTGAATGGCCGCCGCGATGCCACCACCACGCTCTGACGGCGGAACACCGGCGAGCGAGTGCGTGAAGAACGTGGCCGAGAAGTGCGGGATGCCGCGCACAGCGGTGAAGTAGACGACGAGAGCGAGCGGCGCCAGGGCTACCAGGAACGCGCTGACGACGATGTTGCTGACCAGCCGGTCGATCGCCTTGCGTCTACCCTCGACGGCCCACGACGCACCCGTGACGAAGACGAGCGCGAACACGACGCCGAGGACGACGAACTCAGCCCACCGCCATGACGAAGAGGCCAGGTTCAGAACACCGGCGAGCCCGACGCCGGACAATCCAGCGCTGAACACCGCGTTTCGACTGAGTCGACGGCCACGCATCCCTGGCGGGTGAAGTTGCATGACCATTGCGGGCGTCGTCACGCGACTGCACTCCGTTCCACCGCGCCGGCGCGGTAAATGATCCACCGGGCGACCAGGGTCACCGCCATGGTCATCGCGAACAGCACCAGACCACTCGCGATGAGCGCCGGACGGCCGATCGGGCCGGCCTCGCCGAACTGGGAGGCGATGTTCGCCGCGATGGTGTTCTTGCCGGGAATGAGCACCTGGAAGTTGACCGCGTACGACGAGCCAAGCACGAGCGCCACGGCGATCGTCTCGCCAAGCGCCCGCCCAAGGCCGAGGATCGTGGCGCCGGCGAGACCGCCCTTGGACGGCGGGATGACGGCGGTTCGGATCATCTCCCAACGCGTCGAGCCCAGCCCGAGCGCCGCCTCTTTCAAGCCGGGATCGACCTGCTGGAACACCTCTCGGGCGATGGCGGAGATGATCGGCAACACCATGATCGCCAGCACAACGGACGCCGCGAAGATCGACCGGCTGGCGTTCGCGGTGACGGACTCCGAATCGGCGAACAGCGGGATGAAGCCCAGGTTGTCGGCCAGCCAGTGCTGTAACGGGGTGAGGTGCGGCACCAACCAGAACAGGCCCCACAAACCGAAGACCACGCTAGGCACGGCGGCCAGCAAGTCGGTGATGTAGCCCAACCAGCGGGCCAGCCGACGCGGGGCGTAGTCACTGATGAACAACGCGACAGCAACGGCGACGGGGAACGCCATCACCAAGGCAAGCACCGCGGACAGCGCGGTCCCGAACGCGAGTGCGGCGACCCCGAAGATGGCTGGCGAATTGTCGGGCAGCCACTCGAACGTCGTCCAGAAGCTCTTGGTGTCGTGGCCGAAGGCCGGCAGGGATTTCACAACGAGAAACACCGCGATGGCGGCGAGAACCAGCAGCACGAACGCTCCGGCGAGCAGGGTCAGGCCGCGGAAGACGGCGTCTCCGTTTGCCTTGCGGCGCGCAGAGCTCGCTATCACGTCCGGCAGCTCGCCGGTCCTCGTCGTCACCACGTGTCCTCGTCGTTTCCCTTACGGCAGGCGTTCTTGGGTTAGGAGATGCCGCTGATCGCCGCCTGGTCCTTGGCGACCAAGTTCGGCGGCAGCGGCGAGAAGCCGAGCTGGGTTGCGAACTGCTGCCCGTCGGTCACTCCGTAGCTGAGGTAGCTCTTGATGAGGCTCACCTTGTCGGCCGACATGCTCGACGGGTACTTGCCGCACACGATCGCGTAGGTGAGGCTCGAAATCGGATACGCGCTCGGGTCGCTCGGCGTGTAGTTCATCTTCGCCGAGACATCATTGGCGCTGCCCGGCGTCACCGTCGCCTCAGCAAGCGCTTTGCTCACGTTGTCGGCGGTGAGTTCGACGAAGTTGCCGGCCGTGTTCTTGATTTGGGCGAGCGGCAGCTTGTGCTGGAGGGCGAAGGCCTGCTCGGTGTAGGTGACGCCGCCGACCGTTTGCGCGACGCCCGCGCTCACGCCTTGGTTGCCCTTGGCGCCCTGGCCGCTGGTTGGCCAGTTCAGCGAAGTGCCAGACCCGAGGGTCCACTTCTTGCTCGTGGCGGTGAGGAAACTGGAGAACACCGAGTTGGTGCCCGAGGCGTCAGAGCGGTGGAACACCGTGATGGCGGTCGACGGCAGCGAGACGCCGGGGTTGTCGGCCGCGATCTCGGGGTCGTTCCACTTGGTGAGCTTGCCCTGAAAGATGTCGGCGATCGTGTCGGGCGAGAACTTGAGCGCGGTCAGGTTGGGGAGGTTCCAGGTCACGCCGACGCCGCCCGCGCTGATCGGGATGTGGATCGCGGGGTTGCCGCCACAGCGGGCGTTCGCCGTTGACTGCTGGTCGGCCTTCATCGTGACGTCCGAGCCGGCGAAGTCGATGGTTCCGGAGCCGAACTGCTGGATGCCCGCGCCGGAGCCGACCGAGGTGTAGTTGATCTGCGCGCCGCTGCAGTCCTGCCGGTAAACCGAGATCCACTTCTGCTCGATCGGGTCCTGGAAGCTCGAACCAGCGCCGGTGAGAGAAGCGCTCACACACTTGGTGGGTGCCGACCCGGTGCTCGGGGTCGTCGCCGGCGCCGAGCTGTTGCCCTGCGCGCCCGCGGACGTCGAAGTGCCACCCGTTGCCGCCGCTGATGACGAAGGTGTGTTGTTGTCGCTGCACGCCGCGACGGCCAACAGGCCACCCGCGGCCAGCACTGCGGCGGCGGTGCGGGAAATGTTCACGAGGTAACTCCTCCTTGGCGAGGTCGACCGGTCCTTCCGAGTCGAGCCAGCGCCGACGCTAGGCGGGCCACATGACCTGATTCCGGACGGCGGTTGAACGCCGGGTGAACATCCATCGATCTCTCGCCCTGTACCGGGCTTTTCGCAGTCAAGGAAGGCGTTTTCGACGACATCACAGTTCTCAAGCCCGAACCGCGGACTCGCCGGTGACCAGGTACATGACCTGCCGCGCCACCGACACCGCGTGGTCGGCGAACCGCTCGTAGTACCTGCCCGCCAACGCGAGGTCGATCGCGGTGTCGACGCCGTGCGGCCAAGCTGGGGCGAGCATGGTGATGAGCAATGTCTTGTGCAACGCGTCTATCACGTCGTCGTCCGACTCAAGCTCGCCGGCGAGCGCGAGGTCGCGGGTGCGAATCACCTCGGCCGCCTTGTCGACCATGGCCGCCGCGGCGGCGCCCATATCGCGGATGGTCCCTTGCAACTCCGTCGGAACCGCGCACGCGGGGTACTTACGGCGCGCGAGCTTCGCGATGTGCACGGCCATGTCGCCGGACCGCTCGAGGTCGGAGGTGATCCGCAAACCGGTCGTGAGCATCCGCAGGTCTCCCGCTACCGGCTGCTGCCGCGCGATGAGGTCGACGGTCCGTCGCTCGACTCGGTCACGAAGCGCGTTCACCGCGGCGTCGCCGTCGATGACCAGTTCGGCCACGGTCACGTCGGCCTCGAGGAGGGCTTGGGTGGCCGACGACAGGGCGGTTCCGACCAGACGCGTCATCTCGACAAGCTGTTCGGTGATGGCGTCGAGCTCGTCGTGGTAAGCGTCGCGCATTGGCAGGGGCCCTTCGTCACGCACCTCGATCGCGGCTCGCGATCCATCCAGCAGGTTGCTGCGCCGGAGTGACCGAAGGGAGGCGACCGAGCGACATGGGCGCGAACGAAAGGTGAACAGTTGGCCAACGACTTTCACCGCTTTTGGCGCCGGGGCCTCGCGTCCCTACCATCGCCAGTGTGCCGTCGAGTGCAGCGCAGCCGGGTCCGGCGTCCGAGACAGCGGCCGTGCTTTCGACCGTGGCCGCCACCTTGGAGAGCGGCGTCGTGTTGTTGGACGACGAGAACGTCGTCCTCGCGAACGAGGCGGCCCGCGCCCTGCGCGTCGTGAGCAACAACCGGCTGACAGCCAGGCCGCTGGTGCGTCTGGCACGTCAAGCGCGTTCGACGGGCGAACGACTGGCGCGGGACGTCGACTTGCCGTGGGGTGCTTCGTCGCGGGCCGTTCATGCGGTGGCCGCGTCGGTGCCGGACTCCGCTCGCGTCGTCTTGCTGCTCACTGATCTTCAAGAAACGCGGCGGCTCGAAGCCGTGCGCCGAGACTTCGTGGCGAACGTCTCACACGAGCTGAAGACTCCGATCGGCGCGATGCTCCTCCTCGCCGAGGCGCTCAATGACGCGGCCGACGACCCCGACGCGGCCAAGCAATTCGCGCAACGCATCTTGCACGAGGCCGGTCGCATGTCGCGGTTGGTGCAGGAGCTGCTCGACCTGTCCCGGCTGCAGGGTGGCGAGCCGTTGCCCAGTCTGGCGGCAGTCTTCGTGCGCGACATCGTCGCCGACGCGGCGGAACCGCTCCAGGTGCGCGCGGCAGCCGCCGGCATCCGACTCGACATCGCAGACTCGGGAGACCTCGCGGTCCTCGGCGAACGACGCCAGCTCGTCACGGCGTTGACGAATTTGATCGAAAATGCGATTGCCTACTCGCCAAGGGGGTCGAAAGTGGGCATCGGAGCCCGACGCGACGTAGACGCGGACGGCGCGGAGATGGCCACCGTCTCGGTGAGCGACGAGGGCGTTGGAATCGCCGACGCCGACCAAGAGCGGGTCTTTGAACGGTTCTACCGCGTCGACACCGCGCGATCGCGCGCGACGGGCGGGACTGGTCTTGGGCTGGCGATCGTAAAACACGTCATGGCAAATCACGGCGGACGGGTGACGCTGTGGAGCAGAGTCGGAGTCGGCTCTACCTTCACCCTGCATGTGCCTGCCGCACCCGCGGCGTCGATGGAAAGGCCAGGATCTTGACCCGACTGCTGGTAATCGAGGACGAGGAGTCCTTCGCCGAGCCACTCTCCTACATGCTCAGCCGCGAGGGGTTCGACGTTCGGGTCGCCGCGACTGGCACGGCCGGGCTCGACGACTTCGAGCGACACGGCGCCGATCTCGTGCTGCTCGACTTGATGTTGCCGGGCTTGCCCGGCACCGAGGTGTGCCGCCAGTTGCGCGAGCACAGTGACGTCCCGGTGATCATGTTGACCGCGCGCGACAGCGAGATCGACAAGGTCGTGGGCCTCGAACTTGGTGCGGACGACTACGTGACAAAACCGTTCTCCGCGCGCGAGTTGGTCGCACGCATCCGCGCCGTGCTCCGGCGTCGCAGCGACGCCGCCGAGGTCTCAGACACCGCGATCGTCGAGGCCGGCCCGGTGCGGCTGGACGCCGACCGCCACGTCGTGACGGTGCGCGGCGAGACGGTCACGTTGCCGCTTCGGGAGTTTGAGTTGCTGCAGTTGCTCTTGCGAAACGCGGGCCGGGTGTTAACCAGAGACCAGCTGATCGACCGGCTGTGGGGAGCCGACTACGTCGGCGACACCAAGACGCTCGACGTCCACGTGAAGCGACTTCGCGGTCGTATCGAAGAGCAGCCTGCGTCGCCGCGGCACCTGGTCACGGTTCGTGGTGTCGGCTACAAGTTTGAACCATGACGTGTCCGCGGACGGCTTCCGCGACCGCTTTTGCGGACCAGTTTGGTCCGTGTTCCTCGGGGGTACCTGACCGGGCATAGCCGGCTGCGACAGCCGGCCTGTATCCGGGAGGCAATTCATGGGAATCGGCGTTGCGGTGTTTCTCATCGCGGTTGGCGCCATCTTGACCTTCGCAGTGCATGCGACGGTAAGCGGGATCTCCATTCCCGTGGTCGGTATTATCTTGATGGTTGCCGGAGCGATCGGATTGCTGGTCACGCTCACTGTTTTCGCGCCACGCCGTCGCACGAGCATCACCGAAGAGCACGCAGCTGGTGACCCCGTAGCGCGTGACCGCGTCGTCGAGCGACACGACGTGTACTAATCCCGAACGGGTGGCGGCCGCGCAAATGGCGGCCATCGGTTAACAGCTGTCTACCTCATTTCGAAGCAACCAAAAATCAAAGTTAGCTAGTCCGTGAAGGACAACACTTGTCCGTGGAGGACGTCATGGGTCTCATCCTGCTGGTTCTGTTACTGGCCCTTATTTTCGGTGGCCTCGGCTTCGCGCTGCACTGGCTTTGGATCATCGCCGTGGTGCTGTTCATCGCATGGCTCGTCGGCTTCGGCTTGCGCTCGGGCACCGGGTCGCGGTGGTACCGCTGGTGACGCGCTAGCACGCGATCACGAATCGGGCGGGGCCAAGCGGCCCCGCCCGATTCGCGTCGTCCGAACAAGACGGTCAGGACTACCAGCCCGGCCGAGCGGGTATCCAGTGGACGACTCAGGAGCGTGAACATCGTTGAGATCACTTCCCCGTCAGGAGCGAGTCGCTGGGGCTATGGGCGGCGCGGGTGACAGCCGCGCGGGCAAACCGGACCGGGTGATCGTGCTGCCCGACCTGGAGCGACACGAGACGCTGCGGGCGGAGTTCGGCGACCGTCTACCGGCGGAGGCCATCGAACGGGTGATCGCCGCGGCCCGCCATGCCCTAGAACGATCCCGACAGCCCGTCACCCAAGACGCCGTGGACCGATTGGCCCGCGAACACTTGCGCGCCCGGGTGGCGCGGCTCGTCAGCCGGCACAATCCCTGACGCCTGCGCGGGTCCCCAACGCGCAGTCCACTCACGGCACACGTCCGAGAACCCCGGGCACCCGCTGGGGGGAACGGGTGCCGGGGTGGCTTCACGCCGCCATACCCCGAAAGCGATGCCCTAACCGATCCCGCGCGCGGACGTACCCTGGCCGCGTGGCAACCGAGCCCGTGGCAACCCAGCCCCCCGCAGCCCAGCCTGTCGCAACCCAGTCCTGGGCTACCAGCGCGGCCGTCCGCCGATCGATGCAGGCGAATCGCAGCCGCGACACGCAGCCGGAGATCGCGCTCCGCAAGGTCTTGCATCGGATGGGGCTGCGCTACCGGGTGTGCGCGCGTCCGCTCACGGAAGTGCGCCGCACGGTCGACATCGTCTTTCGCCCCGCACGGGTGGCAGTTGAAGTGCGCGGCTGCTTTTGGCACGGCTGTCCCGATCACTACCGAGCCCCTGCCGCGAACGGCCGATTCTGGGCCGACAAAGTCGCCCGAAACATCGCCCGCGACGTCGCAACCGCAGGACAACTGGCCGAGGCGGGCTGGCTGCTGATTGTGGTCTGGGAACACGATGACGTGGAGACTTCAGCGGCACACATCGCCGACGTCGTCCGCGAGCGACGCGAGATCCCACCGGAGAGCCGGCGAGGGGAATCGAACCCCTAACCTTCCGATTACAAGTCGGATGCGCTGCCAGATTGCGCCACACCGGCCAGACTGTCCGCCGATCCTAACGCCGTCCGTGTGACAGTAGTGACGTGCGCTTGCAGTTCTCCACCATCAGCGACCCGGCCGACCTGCTGGCGCTGCCGTGGTCGACCCCGCTTGAGCGCTGGCCCGCCGACCGGTTGGTGTCGCTGCCGCGAGGCATCTCGCGGCACGTCGTCCGATTCGTGCGGGTGGCGGGCACGGTGTACGCGATCAAGGAACTGCCGCAAGAGGTCGCCGAACGCGAATACCGGCTGCTGCGCGAGCTCGGCAAGCGCGAGGTGCCCGTCGTGCGCGCCCGTGGCGTCGTCATCGAGCGATCGACCCCGGACGGCGAGGACCTCGACGCCGCGCTTGTCACGAAGCATTTGCGGTACTCGCTGCCGTATCGCGCGCTCTTCTCCAGACGGCTCGATCCCGAGCTGGCCGACAAGTTGCTCGACGCGCTGGCCCAGCTGCTCGTGCGGCTCCATCTCGTCGGATTCGCGTGGAAAGACTGCTCGCTGTCGAACACGCTGTTTCGCCGCGACGCCGGAGCGCTGGCCGCCTACTTGGTCGACGCCGAGACCGGCGAGTTGCGCGACACCTTGTCTGATGGCCAGCGCACGCACGACCTTGACATCGCCTCGACCAACATCGCGGGCGAGATGTTCGACCTCGAGGCGGCCGGCCTGATCGCCGACACGGTCGACGCGGTCTCGGTCGCCGAGAGCGTCGTCACGCGTTACCAGGGACTGTGGTCGGAGCTCACCCACACCGAGTACGTCGACCCGAACGAGTGGTGGCGCATCGACGCCCGCCTGCAGCGACTCAACGATTTGGGCTACGACGTCGGGGAGGTGCAGCTCGTTGACGAGCCCGGCGGCACCCGGCTCAAGCTGCAGACGCAGGTCGTCGAGGCCGGTCACCATCAGCGGCGACTGTCCCAACTCACCGGGTTGAACGTCGAGGAGAACCAAGCCCGCCGGCTGCTCAACGACCTCGACAGTTACCGCGCCGCCGCGGTCATGCCCGGTGTCGACGTCGACGAGGTCACGGTCGCGAGGCACTGGCTGAGTGACGTGTTCGAGCCGGTGATCGAACAGGTCCCAGCCGAGCTGCGCGGAAAGCTCGAACCCGCCGAGCTCTTTCACGAGGTCTTGGTGCACCGCTGGTACATGTCGGAGGCGGCCGGCCGCGATGTCGGCATGGAGGCCGCGACGAAGTCTTACATCGACAACGTGTTGCGCTTCCGGCCCGACGAGCAGGCGGTGCTCGGCACACCGGTCGATCAGCTGGAGACGGCCGATTAGGTCAAGACCAGATCCGGCCCAGCGCGAACGCAAGACCTACGACGACGACGTAGACGCCAACCGCCGGCCAAGCGGAGCCGAACTTGATCCGCACGGCGCCGGACGGCGCCCCGACCGCCTTCGCGCGGTCTCGCAACGCGGTCATCGCCCGACCGACTTCGTCCAGCCGCTGGCTGAGTTCGCTCCTCGACAGTTCTGGAAGTGCGAGGACTCCATTCGGCAGCGCCACGAGCAACCGGTTGCCCGAGCGCGCCACTTCAGTCACGCGAGACCACGGGACGATGTAGGTGCGCCACCCGCCGTGGAACTCGAAACCTCTGTGCGTGAGCACAATTCGCGCGCGAAGCATGGCCGTGCCGAATACGAAGAAGTACGCGCCCGCCAGCACGAACTGCCAGGGCACGTTCTCACGCCCACTCATCGCCGCAGGCACCGCCGAGACACCCAATCCGGCCAGCGCAACCAGCCAACCGCGGAGCGCTCGCGCCGCGCCGTGGCTGATCGCCACCGACAGGGGCAGCTGCGGCACTTTGACGTCGGGATCTGACTGATACACCGTCCGGGCGGTGGTCTCGAGAGCTCCCGACCTTCGTGCTTTCCCGAAACGGCGCGCGAGCCCGGAGGTCGCGCTGCGCGCCTCGGTATCGCCTGAGACTCCCCTCGCCACGTGCAGGGTCGTTCGGGGCAACAGCGCCCCATCCTGCCCGACCAGCGCGACCCACCCGCCATCGGTGAAGTCGCCGATGACGGTCGCAGTGCGCAGGTCCGGAGAATCGAGGTGGCGCCACGGATTGTCAGCCGACGTCGTCGCAGGAGCACACATGAGCGCGACTTCGCCGGGAGGCGCGGCGGCGACGAAGGAAGCGACGGGACGAGCCGACCCTGGCCCGAACGGATGGATGTTCACTTTTCGCGGGCTGGCGAGCGAGACTCGGACGGTGACTGCGTCGCGTGGCGAGGAGAGCAGGTGCCAGCGGGCTCGCGCGCCGACGGCTTGCCAAGCGAGCAGGAGCAACAGCAGCACGCCGCAACAACTGGCGCCCGACAACCACATCGTGAAGTCGGCCGGCTCTGCCACCAGACGCACCCACGAAGGGTCTGACGGGTCGACAAGGACGGGCGTGGTGGTCAAGCGCGAATACGGCGCGGTCTCTAGCACCTCAATGCGGTGCGAAGTCCCGTCGGGCAGCCGCACCCCGATGACGTCGTTCGACTCGTCAACCGACGTGACGGCGGCTTCCTGGCGCTGGGCCACTCGGAGATGAGCCGCCTCCGCGGTGGTGCGTTGATGGTAGACGGCCCACCCGCCAGCGAGCCCAAGGAGCAGCAGCGCCGCGCACACGCTCGCGGTGCGGTCCATCGGCGGCACTTTGCCGCGGCTCACAACCGGCCGCGTGCCGTTGGTCGCCGCGAAGACCCGCCGTTGGGCGCGTCGACGCTGGATCACGAACCATCCGAGCGAAACGCAGACCACGGCATAACCGCCGAATGCCAAACGAGCAACTGGTTCTGAGTCGTACAGCACATCGACCAACGAGAAGGCGACGCCAGCGAGGCACGCCATGACCGGCGCGACGGCGGCAAGCACGAGCACTGAGAAGAACACGCCGAGCGACCAGCCGAATGCCGGATCGGGACCGCACACGCCCGGATCCTTCGGAGTGCACGCACCGCTGTCGCCAACGACGGACATCACAAAGATCGCCACCCAGCCGGCGTACAGGACCGCGGCGGCGAGCCCACGCGGAACGCGGTGCCGTGACCACTCCGCGACTAGCCCGCCATCGAACGTGCTCAACGACGGCGGTCGCTCAGCCGAGCGCGCGACGGCGCGCGACTTCGTACAGCGCGACGCTCGCGGCGACCGACGCGTTCAGCGATTCTGTCGCCGCCGCAATGGGAATCCGGACGACGAGATCGCACCGCTCACGCACGAGTCTGGACAATCCCTTGCCCTCCGAGCCGGCGACGAGCACCAACGGATCGGTCGCCGCCTCGAGCTCGCCGAGGTCAAGTGAGCCGTCGGCCGCCAGCCCGACCACGAGCAGGCCGCGGTCGGCGAACGACGTTAGCGTGCGGGTCAGGTTCGTCGCGCGGGCGATCGGAACTCGTGCCGCCGCGCCCGCAGACGCCTTCCATGCGGCCGCGGTGACTCCGGCGGCTCGCCGCTCAGGAATCAGCACGCCGTTGCCGCCGAACGCGGCAACCGATCGCACGACCGCCCCGAGATTGCGCGGGTCGGTGACGCCGTCCAGCGCCACAATCAACGGCACACCAACGGAAAACGCTCGGTCGAGCAAGTCGTCCGGATGTAAGTAGTTGAACGCCGGGATCTGCAGGACGAGGCCCTGATGCACTGACCCAGGGGCGTATTTGTCGAGCTCGTGACGGTCGGCGTCGAGCAACGGCACGTTGCGGTTCTTCGCCAGCTTCACGGCCTCGCGAACCCGCTCGTCGATGTCCATGCCGCCGGCGACGTACAACGCGGACGCCGGGGCGCCCGCGCGCAACACCTCCACGACCGGGTTGCGACCGACCACCACTTCGGGGCCGCCGCCGTCGGGGCGACCACCGCGCAACGGTCGCTGACCGGTGCGTTGGCCGTTGCGTTCGCCGGTCGCCGGACGGCGGCCAGCGGCCGATCCTGCCCGGGCAGCCGCTTTGGCGCGCCGTGCGGCCGGATGCCCCTTGCGCGCCTCGGCCGGAGGTGTCGGCCCGCGTCCCTCAAGTCCCTTGCGCCGCTGCCCGCCAGAACCACTCGATGCGCCCTTGCGATGTGAGCCCGGCTTGGCGCCGCGACCTCCCTGCCCCCCACGCTTGCCGCCGGCCAAGGCTCAATCCCTCCTCAGTTGCCAGCGCGCACCGGCAGGCGTGTCTTCGACGACGACGCCGGCGTCGGCCAGCTGGTTGCGAATAGCGTCGGCCGCGGCGTAGTCCTTGCGCTCACGCGCGGCCGCGCGTTGCTCCAAGGCCAACGACACCAGCGCGTCGACAACGGCGCGCTCGTCGCCGCTGGTCGCGTCGTCCAAAGCCTCATCGAGACCGAGCACGCGCAACATCGCGCTGACCTCGCCCAACCGCTGCGACACCTGCGGCTTGTCGGCGGACGCGAGCGCGGCGTTGCCGTCGCGAACGCTGTTGTGGAGGACGGCGAGAGCCTGCGGCACCGAGAGGTCGTCGTCCATCGCCGCGGTGAAATCGCTTGGCAGCAACGAAAGGTCTACGGTCGGCTCGCCAACCAGCTCGGCGGCGCGGACCACGAAGCCCTCTACGCGGCGATAGGCGGTGGCGGCTTCTTCAAGCGACGACGGGGTGAAGTCGACGGTCGACCGGTAGTGCGGCGCGACGAGGTAATAGCGCAGCTCCACGGGCCGGACCTGTTCGAGCAAATGCTGTATTGACAGCGTGTTTCCGAGCGACTTGCTCATCTTGTCGCCGCCGAGGGTGACCAACCCGTTGTGCATCCAGAAGTTGGCGAACCCGTCGCCGGCGGCGTGAGACTGCGCCTGCTCGTTCTCGTGATGCGGGAATATCAGGTCGAGCCCGCCGCCATGTATGTCGAACGACGCACCAAGGTACTTCGTCGCCATCGCCGAGCATTCGAGATGCCAGCCCGGCCGCCCCTCGCCCCAAGGCGTCTCCCACGACGGCTCTCCGGGCCGTGCGTGCTTCCACAGCGCGAAGTCGACGGGGTCACGCTTGTTGTCGACGTCCGACTCGCCTTGCTGCATCGACGCTGGATCTTGACCCGACAGCGAACCGTACTCGGGCAGCGACCGCACGGAGAAGTACACGTCGCCGCCGTCGGCGTACGCGTGCCCGCGTTCGATCAGGCGGCGAATCAGCACGATCATCTCGGGCACGTGGCCGGTGGCGCGGGGGTCGACGGTCGGGGGCAAGCAGCCGAGCGCCGCATACGCCTCGTCGAACAGCCGTTGGTTTCGCGCGGCGACCCGCCACCACGGGATTCCCTCGTCGGCGGCAACCTTGATGATCTTGTCGTCGACGTCGGTGACGTTGCGGACCAGCACGACGTCCAGGCCCTTGGCCCGCAGCCAGCGCACCAGCACGTCAAACGCGACGGCCGATCGCACGTGGCCAATGTGTGGGGGAGCCTGCACGGTGGCGCCGCACAGGTAGACGCCGACCTGGCCGGGCGTCAGCGGCACGAAGTCGCGAACCTGGCGGCTGCCGGTGTCGTAGAGGCGCAAACTCACGCCCGCAAGCCTAGGGCGTCGCCCCGCCGCCGTCCGAGTTGATCACGTTAAGGACGTGTACGGGTCCCTGGACAGGCCTGCGGAGGTGTCCAGGGACCCGTACACGTCCAAAACGTGATCAACCTGAACGGGGGTGGACGAGGGCCGTTGCGATCGCCGCCAGCCCTTCGCCGCGACCGGTGAGTCCGAGGCCGTCGGTGGTGGTCGCGGCCAACGACACCGGCGCGCCCACCGCGGCGGTCAGCGCGGCCTGCGCCTCATCGCGCCGGGCGGCCAGCCGCGGACGGTCGCCGATCAGCTGCACAGACACATTCCCGATCTGGAACCCGGCCGCCCGCACCCGACGCGCGGTCTCCGCGAGCAGCGCGGCGCCCGAGGCACCCGCCCACTCTGGCGCGGCAGTGCCGAACTGCACGCCTAGATCACCAAGACCGGACGACGTGAGCAATGCGTCGCAGCAGGCGTGGGCGACCACGTCGCCGTCGGAGTGGCCGGCCAGACCGGTCTCACCCGGCCACTCGAGGCAGGCAACCCACAACGGACGGCCCGCCTCGAACGGATGGACGTCGACACCGACGCCGACCCGCATCGCCGGGTGGTCAAAGGGCACCGTTCGCCCGCCGTTCGGCCAACACTGCCTCAGCCAGGACCAAGTCGATAGGACGGGTGATCTTGAAAGCTTCGGCCGAACCTGGGACGACCACCACCGGCTGCCCGAGCCGCTCGACCAGCCCGGCGTCATCCGTCGCGAGCCCCTCGGCGACCGCGTGCGCCTCGCTCAGCAGCGCGCGGTCGAAACCTTGGGGAGTTTGGACCAGCCGCAGCTGAGAGCGCGCCAGCGTCTCCACGACGGGTTCGACCCCGCCGTCCGCCGCGCCCACCGCCTTCACCGTGTCGGCCGCCGGCAGGCCCGGCACCACGGCCCGGTGCCCCGACAGCACCGTGCTGGCCACGGCGTCAACGAGCTCACTTGGCGCGAGCGGACGCGCGGCGTCGTGCACGAGCACGGTGTCGACCTCCGGCGGCAACGTCGCGAGCGCCAGGGCCACCGAATCTTGTCGCTCCGCCCCGCCAGCCACCACGCTGACCTCGGCGCCGACCTCGTGAAGCGCGAGAAGCGCCTTGACCTCCGCGACGCCGTCGGGCGGCGCCGCCACCACCACCAGGTCGATGAGCCGCGCCCGCGACAATGCCCGCACCGCGTGCACCAGCATCGGCACGCCGCCGATCTCGCGCAGCGCCTTCGGCTGGCCCGGGCCCAGCCGCTCGCCGCGACCGGCCGCCGGAACGATGGCGGCAACGCTCACTGGCCACGTCCGGTGGCATCGCTCACGAACGGCCTCCGCTAACCCGCGCCGCGTGCAACCCGCGCGGTGGCGCGAGCGGTTGCCCGAAGACCATCCGCCCGTTCGCCGTGGTCAACACGCTGGTGACGCGCACGGTCACCTCTTCGCCGACGTGTTCGCGCGACCGCTCGGCGACCACCATCGTGCCGTCGTCGAGATAGCCGACGGCCTGTCCCGATTCTTTGCCCGGCCGAAGCAGATGGACGACGACGTCGTCGCCCGCGGACACCGGCGGGCGAAGCGCCAGCGCGAGGCCGTGCATGTTCATGACGTGGACGCCGGCCAGCGCGGCGACCTTCGCGAGATTCGTGTCGAGCGTCAGCAGCGGCAGTTCGCGATCCAGGCACAACCGCACCAGCTTGGCGTCGACCTCGGGGACCGCGGGCACGTCGTCGTCCAAGACTTCGACGGTGACGCCAGGCTCGCGCTTCAACGCCTCCAAGGTGGCGAGACCGCGCCGGCCCTTGGCGCGTCGCAGATCGTCTCCCGCGTCGGCCAGACCCTGCAACTCGGCCAGCACGGGCGACGGCACCAGCAGCGTGCCGTGCAAGAAGCCGACGCGCGCGACGTCGAGAATGCGGCCGTCAATGGCGACCGACGTGTCGACGATGCGCGGTAGCGCGGACGTCGCCAGCGGCCGCGGCGCCATGCCGGCGTGCGAGCCGAACAGCTGCAGCATCTCCTCACGCCGAACCGCGCCCATGCGGTAGCCCAGGATCGCCATGACGACGACCACAAAACCAAACAACGGAAAGGCGAGCACCGGCGCCAGCACCAAGAACAGCCACCACGTCGTGCCCGCCCCGACAAGCGCGCCGATAGCGGCGCCGAAGACACCGGCGACGAGCTGTTCGGCAGACACCTCGCGCAGCGACCGCTCGGTGCGGCCGACCACCGTGATCGCGGTGCGGCTCAGCACGCCGCCCGCGACATAGCCAACGCCCGAGCCGACGATGACGCCAAGCGCGACACCGTTGAACGGGCCGAGAACGGACTCGGTCGAGTCGAGATGCTGGGCGACCTGGTAGCCGACCCCGGCGCAGAAGAGCACGATGAACAGGCGCAGCAGGTCGACCACGCCGCTGGGCGCGCCTTTCTTCGCCGTCATGTCTCGCTCCGCGCTCGGCCGCCGGGCCAGGCCCGGTGGACTCAACGACGCCGCATGATCATCGCGACGCGCTGAGCCTCATCGTAGGCGCGCGAGCGCGCGGCCTTTAGGAGGCGAGCACCTCGTCGAGGATCGCTTCGGCCTTGTCCTCGTTAGTGCCTTCGGCAAGAGCGAGCTCGCTCACAAGGATTTGACGCGCCTTCGCCAACATTCGCTTCTCGCCGGCCGACAGGCCACGCTCGCGGTCGCGCCGCCACAGGTCGCGGACCACCTCGGCGACCTTGTTGACGTCGCCGGACGCGAGCTTCTCGAGATTCGCCTTGTAGCGGCGCGACCAGTTGGTCGGCTCCTCGGTGTGGGGGGCGCGGAGAACCTCGAACACGCGGTCGAGGCCGTCTTGCCCGACGACGTCGCGAACCCCGACGAATTCAGCGTTTTCTGCGGGCACCCGCACAGTGAGATCACCCTGAGCGACCTTTAAGACGAGGTACATCTTTTCTTGACCGTTGATCACACGGTTTTCGATGGCCTCGATCAGTGCAGCCCCGTGATGGGGGTAAACGACTGTCTCGCCGACTTGGAACGTCATGTGGCACAAACCCCTTCCGCCGCATCGAGGATACCACGCGAATCGGGCCCTAGACCCGACCGTCGTCTGCATATCCGCAGGTCAGAGGCCTATTCGAGTCGCATCCGCACTCGTTTGAGGACTTGACAAATGGACTTCCATATGCGTCCCAAGGTCACTGGAATTGGCCGATTTCAGCGAGGAATGTGCTGATCGCAAGGGCGAGCGGTCGAACCAGCCGGATGGTCGCATCCGTGTGTGAAGTCGTCCGGACGCGCGGTCGCCGACGTCACGATCCGTCGTGACGCGCCGTCGTCGGCGCGAAGGGCAGGGGCGATACTGGACGGACAGCACCGCGAGGGCGGTGGGAGTGGGCGCGATGAACGGCAACCCGATCGAGCCGCCGTCAGGCAGCGAAGACTCCAGCCACGCCTTCGTCGTCCCGGACGACGCGCGCGAGCTAGCCCGCGACGTCGAAGCATGGCGGCGGGAAGAGCGGTGGCGCCGCCGTCGCGAACGCTTTGAACGGTTCGCCGTCCCGATCCCCCGGCGGTGGCGTTCACCGGCTCATCAACCGGGCGATAGGGCGGGCGGGCGCGCGCGGCGCCGGGCGAGCGCGACGGTGCCGCTGATCGCGCTGATGGTGGTGGCCGTCGCGTTGTTCGCCGCCACCGCGACGCTTGTCACCACGCGCGGCGTGGCCCCGGCCCGGCCGCCGGTCCCGTTGAAGCTGGCCGCCCCTGCCGCGCCCGCCGGCGCCGCCGGGGGCCTGCTTCCCGACGCCACGCTCACGACCGACACCGGCGCCACCTCGGCGCGCGACCTGCGACCGGGCGTCGTCGGCGTGGTCACCCCAGGGTGCAACTGTCGGGCGGCGGTTGGGGAGCTCGCCCGGCTGGCCGCGACGAACGCGCTGCCGCTGTACCTGGTCGGCTCACCCGCGCAACGCGGCGAACTCGACAAGCTGATGGCCGTCAGCCCGCCGAATGTGCACGCGCTCGTTGACCAAAGCGGCGCGTTCACCGCCTCCTACGCGGCCACCGGACTCACCGTCATCCCGGTGTACGCGGACGGCGTGACCGCGGCCGCCATCAGTGACTTCACCCCGCAAACCAGCCTCGGTCCGGTGCTCGCGTCGCTCAAGCAGGCGGGGCCGCCGTAACAGCGCGGTCCGGTCGCTCGTTACGCTTACCGGCGCGAAGGGCGGCGTCCGGCTGCCCGGCGGCAGCCGAAAGGGTCAGGTCGTGAACGCGAGCAGGTTTCAAGACGCGGTCCGCTCCCGCCGCGGTGTCGTCACGGGGTTGATCGTCGCGATGGCGGCGGTGCCCGTGCTCGCGGCCTGCGCCACGACGTTCGGCTCGCCGCTTCGCCACGCGGTGGCCAATCTGCAGGCGACCAGCGTCGACGTGGGCACTGATCTGCGCGTCGACGGTCTCATCGTCGCGCTGCCGAACGGTTCGACGGCGGACGTCGGGGACGTCGCCTACATCCAGTTCAACGTCACGAACTCCGCCGCCCAACCCGATGAGTTGCTCACCGCGTCGGCCAAGAGCACCGGCCCCACGTTGCCGGAGGTGTCCGCCGGCGGGACGGCGTCGCCATCCCCGGCGGGCAGTGAGGCCCCGACCGAGCTGTCCAAGAGCACCCTGCCGGTGGGCTCCACGAACATCCCGGCGGCGACCGGCCAGACTCCTGGCACGGCGCGCCTCTCGGTCGCGTTGATCTCGCTCACCGCGCCGATCTCGCAGGGAGAGTCGGTGCTGGTGAGCCTGCAGTTCGCCAAGGGCGGCGCCATCGACAACGTGCTGGTGCCGGTGCAGGGCAGCGACGTCGTGACCAGCTCGTTCCTGCCGAGCGCCCCTCCGTCGATCCCCGGCTCGCCTGCCAGCTCGGGCTCCGGCTCACTGCCCGCGAGCGCGCCGGCGAGCGCCCCAGCGAGCGCGCCGGCCAGCCCCGCCTCGTCGAGCTAGCCGCCGCCGCGGCTTAGCGGCCCTGATTCGCCACGGCCGCCGCCGCGGTCGCCGCGGCGTCGGGATCGAGGTACTCACCACCGGTGACGATCGGGCGCATGTCGGCGTCGAGCCGGTACATCAACGGGATCCCGGTCGGGATGTTGAGCGCCGCGATCGCGTCGTCCGAGATCTGATCGAGGTGCTTCACCAGCGCGCGCAACGAGTTCCCGTGCGCGACGACGAGCACCGACCTGCCGGCCGCGAGATCCGGCACGATCGCGTCGTACCAGTAGGGGAGCAGCCGGCCGACGACGTCCTTCAGGCACTCGGTCTTCGGCATGAGCTCGGGCGGTAACGTCGCGTAGCGCGGGTCGGCGGCCTGGGAGAACTCGTCGTCGTCGGCGATCGGCGGCGGCGGCACGTCATACGAACGCCGCCAGAGCATGAACTGCTCCTCGCCGAACGCCTCCAGCGTCGCCTTCTTGTCCTTGCCCTGCAGCGCGCCGTAGTGCCGCTCGTTCAGCCGCCAGCTGCGCAGCACGGGCAGCCAAACCAAATCGGCGGCGTCCAGGGCGATGTTCGCGGTGCGGATCGCCCGCCTCAGCACCGAGGTGTAGACGACGTCGGGTCGCAGGCCGCGCGCGGCGAGCAGCCGACCGCCGTTGGCCGCCTCCGCCTCGCCCTTCGCCGACAGGTCGACGTCGACCCAACCGGTGAACAGGTTCTTGGCGTTCCACTCGCTCTCGCCGTGGCGGAGCAGGATCAAAGTGCGCTCAGACGAGCTCAATGCGGCCATGCGTCAAGCCTGCCAGACCGGGGGGCGAAGGCCGAAACCGGTGCGGCGGCCTCACGAGCGTCGACGATGCCGTCCGGCCGAACCCGCCGCCGCCGCTTCGTCGTCCAGATCGAGCTGGTCGGTGATCCGGGCGAACGCGCGCAGGTTCTCGACCGACTGCCCGTGTGAGGTACGCCATTGCCACTCCCGCCGGATGCTGTCGGCGAACCCGATCTCCAGCGCCGCGTCGAAGGTTTCGTCGGCGTAGGTCAGCACGCAGCCGAGCAGTCGGTCGATCTCGTCGGGGGTGACCGCGAGCAACGGCAACCGGCCGATCAGATAGACGTCGCCGCGGGCGTCGACGGCGAAATGCACGCCGTACATACGGCCGTTGCGCTCCAAGAGGAACCGGTGGAACGCCTCGGCGTTCTCGTCGGGTCGGCGCACGAAGAACGCCTCGACGAGCAGGCTTTGGTCACCGACGACCAGCCGCACCGCGGTCAGCAGCCGGTGGGTCCCTTCAAGCCGGACGACGTACGCGTTGTCGGCGACCTGGTCGTAGGTCACGCCGCGCTCGTCGAGCGTGGCCCGGATGACCTCGGCGATCTCGGTGCGGGCGAGCCAGCTCATACAGGTTCCTTACCCAGACAACGCGGCCAGCCGTGCGTCCGCGGCCGCGATGGCGTCGGCGTACGCGCCGAGCACACCTTCGACTGTACGGTCCCAGTCGAACCTCGCCGCGTGCTGCACAGCGGCTGTGGACAACGTCGTCCGCCGCTCGTCGTCCAAGATCAGCTTCGTCAAGATCTCGGCGTACGACTCGGGGTTATGCCCGTCGACCAGGACGCCGGACGTGCCGTCGGCCACCGCCGTCGTGAGACCCCCGACCCGGGCGGCCACCACAGGGGTGCCGCACGCCTGCGACTCCAACGCGACGAGACCGAAGGACTCGCTGTACGACGGGACCACGGTGGCGGTGGCGGCCCGGTAGAAGTCGGCCAGCCGTTCGCCGGTGGCCGGCGGTTCGAAACGAACCAGGTCGCGGACGCCGAGGTGGCGCGCCAGCTGGTCGAGGTAATCCGGCCCCGCCGTGGCGGACCCGCTCGGGCCGCCGACCACGATCGCGATCAACCGGCTCCGCAGCTCGGGCCGGCGCGCGACGATCGCCGCCAGCGCGCGAACGAGCACGTCCGGCGCCTTGAGCGGCTGGATGCGCCCGACGAACAGCAACACGTCGCGATCGACCGGCAGGCCCAGCCGGCGTTTCGCGGCGGCCGCCGGCCCCGGACGGTAACGCGCCAGGTCGACTCCGGGCGGCACGACCGCGACGTCGTCCGGCGCGGCGTCGTACAGCTCGACGAGGTCGCGCGCCTCGGCGGTCGTGTTCGCGACGAGCCGGTCGGCGGCCTCGACGACCTGCGCCTCGCCGATCACCCGCGCCGACGGCTCTGGAGCGTCTCCCTCGGCGAGCGCGGCGTTCTTGACCTTGGCCATCGTGTGCATGCTGTGCACCAGCGGCACACCCCAGCGCTCTTTGGCCAACCAGCCGACCTGGCCGGACAGCCAGTAATGCGAATGCACAAGGTCGTACCAGCCCGGCTCGCGGGCCGCCTCGGCCCGCAGCACCGCGGCGGTGAAAGCGCACAGCTGGGTGGGCAGTTCGGCCTTGGGCAGCGGCTCCAGCGGCCCGGCGACGACGTTGCGCACGAGGAACCCGGCGTCGGCGCGCTCGAGCGGCGGCCGCTCGCTCGACGTGGCCCGGGTGAAGACCTCGACCTCGACGCCGAGTTCGGTGAGCCGCTTGGCCAACTCGCTGATGTAGACGTTCATGCCGCCGGCGTCGCCCGTGCCTGGCTGCTCGAGAGGGGAGGTGTGCAGGCTCAACATCGCGACCCGGCGAACAGGAAGCGAACGCGCCCGACGCGGGCGGGTGAGCGGAGTGACGGCGTTGCCTGACCGGGCTGCTGCGCGAGCGTCGACGTCGACCACGGCCTAGATCCTCCCTGACACGCTGCTGGCGACCCGCGCCGACCCCGTGTGACGACGCCGGCGGCCTAAACCGCTCGGCAACCGCAACGACGCGCGGCCGAGTCCGATTCCCGGACGCCGCTTTGCCGGTCCGGCCACCCGTCGGCGTGGCGGCCACCGAACCGCCTGCCAAGATGCCCTCGTGAGCATGCCTCCAACCAGCGACGCGCCAGGCGATCATCGACCGGTGGCCGTGGTCACCGGCGCGAGCAGCGGCATCGGGGCGGCCACCGCGCGCCGGCTGGCCGCCGAGGGTTACCGGGTGATCTGCGCGGCCCGTCGCCGCCCGCGGCTCGACCAGCTGGCCGCGGAGATCGACGGCGAGGCGATCACGCTCGACGTGACGTCGGCCGACTCGGTGGCGGCGTTGGCCGCCGCGGCGCCGCGCTGCGCGCTGCTGGTCAACGACGCGGGCGGGGCCCTGGGCATGGACCCGATCGCGTCGGCCGACCCGGACGAGTGGCAGACGATGTACGACGTCAACGTGCTGGGCGTGTTGCGGGTGACGCAAGCGCTGCTGCCCGCGCTGATCGCCTCGGAGGCGGGGCACGTGATCGTGGTCGGCTCGACCGCGGGCCGGATCGTCTACGAAGGGGGCGCCGGCTACACAGCGGCCAAACACGCGGTGGCCGCGCTGGTCGAGACGCTGCGGCTGGAACTGTGCGGGCAACCCGTGCGGGTGACCGAGATCGCGCCGGGGATGGTGCGCACCGAGGAGTTCAGCCTGGTGCGCTTTCACGGCGACGCGCAGCGCGCGACCAAGGTCTACGAAGGCGTCGAGGCGCCGTTAACCGCCGACGACGTCGCCGATTGCATCGCCTGGTGTGCAACCCGACCGGCCCACGTGAACGTCGATCTGCTTGTGGTGAAGCCACTCGCGCAAGCTGCGCAACACAAGGTGCATCGGACGACGTGAACGCGCCCCGGTGGCGACGGCGCGCGCTAGCCGGATGCGCGGTCGCGCTGCTGGTCGTGATCGCGGGCTGCACGCACCGGCCGGCCGCGCACGACGGCGCCCCCGTGACGTCTGCGACGCGGCCACCGGCCTCCTCCGTCGCGCCCTCATCGTCGTCGTCGCCGCCGCCGCCGTCGCTGCCGACTCCTGGACCAGCGACTGCCGGAGGCGCGATCACCGCGTCGTTGGTGCCGTTGCCGGTGTTGGCGAGCACCGACGAGTCAGAGTCGTTCACCTTGACGGCGGCCACTCGGGTTGTCGCCGGCCCGGGCGCCGACGTGCGCGCGGTGGCCGACGACCTGGCTGACTTGCTGCGCCCGGCGACCGGTTTCCCGTTGCCCGTCTCGACGGCCGACGCGGCCTCGTCGCCGAGCGACTCGATCGTGCTGGCGATTGGGGCGGACGACGAAACTCTCGGCGCCGAGGGCTACGACCTCACGATTGCGCGCTCCGGCGTGCTCATCTCGGCCAACACGGCCGCGGGCTTGTTCCACGGCGTGCAGACCTTGCGGCAACTCCTGCCGCCGACGATCGAGGCGACACACGCTTCGCCCGGACCGTGGCGCATCGTGGGCGGCCGCGTCGTCGACTATCCACGGTTCGCGTACCGCGGCGCGATGCTCGACGTCACAAGGCACTTCTTCCCGGTCGCCGACGTCGAGCGGTACATCGACGAGCTGGCGCTTTACAAGGTCAACATGCTGCACCTGCACTTGTCCGACGATCAAGGCTGGCGAATCGCGATCGACAGCTGGCCGAATCTCGCCGCGCACGGCGGCTCGAGCGAGGTGGGCAGCCGCACCCGCGGCGGCTACTACACAAAGGCGCAGTACACCGCGATCGTTCGCTACGCGCAGGCGCGCTACATCACCGTGGTGCCCGAGATCGACACGCCAGGCCACACCAACGCCGCGCTTTCCTCGTATCCGGAGTTGAACTGCAACGGTGTCGCGCCGCCGCCCTACACCGGCGAACGGGTCGGCTTCAGCTCGCTGTGCGTCAACAAACCCATCACCTACCAGTTCTTGGACGACGTGGTGACGGAGCTGGCCGCGTTGACCCCGGGACCGTACATCCATCTGGGCGGTGACGAGGCGCAGAGCACGACGCCGTCCGACTACGTGACGTTCGTGCAGAAGGCGCAGCAGATCGTGTCGGCACACGGCAAGCAACTGATGGGGTGGGCGGAGATCTCCTCGGCAAAGCTCGCGGCTGGCGCGGTCGCGGAGTACTGGAACTTCAACGACCACGGGCTTTCTGAGCAGGCCGCCGTGGCTCAGGGCGTGAAAGTGGTCGCCGCGCCGGCAAATCACGCCTACCTGGACCAGAAGTACGACAACCGGACGGCGCTGGGCTTGAACTGGGCCGGGTACAGCAGCGTCGAGAACAGCTACACCTGGGATCCGCTCGATGGAGGTCGAATATCGGAGTCCTCGCTGCTGGGCGTCGAGGCGCCGTTGTGGAGCGAGACGCTGCGCACAATGGCGGACATCCAGTACATGGCATGGCCGCGGATGGCCGGCATCGCCGAGATCGGGTGGACTCCGAAGTCCGAGCGGTCGTGGCCGACGTACGCTCCGCGGCTGGCCCGGCAAGCGCCGCGATGGACCGCGCTCGGCGTCAACTTCTACCGATCGCCACAAGTAACGTGGGTTTCGTGACCGAATCGCTTGAGCCAAGCCACACGCACGTCGTCAACAACGGCAAACGCGACCTGACGATCGACGAGCTCGCGACCACGCAACCGGGCCTCGATCGATTGATGGCCGAGCTAGGCCCCCGCATGCATCGCCTCTACTTCGCCGGCGCCGCGGGAAATTGGCGGCTCGCCGACTACTACTACAAGTCGGTCGTGAAGCAGTTGAAGCTGTGCGCGTTCTCGCGGCCCAAGTACGAGGCGCCGATCGCCGCGTATCTCGACGAGGACTGCGAGCCGGTGCGCGCGGCGATTCGGGCTGGAGACGGCGCCGCGTTCGAAGCGGCGTACGCCGCGATGGTGCGACGCGCCAACGACTATCACGACGAGTGGGGAAAGCCCTACATTCATTGGGTCTGCCCGGTGGCGCCACCCGCGGACCTCGACCTCAGCGCGGGGACGTGACCGCCCTCGGCGGTCGGCGGAGTTCGTGACGCTTGCTGTGGCTGAGCAACAGCAAAAGTCAGGAATTCGCTAGAGCAGCGGCGAATTCGTCGTACATCGGTTGGCTGAACAGCACGAACCGGACCTCATCGACGCTCGTCGCGGCGTCGCGCACCGTGGAGACGGCGATGCGCGCGGCGCCGTCGGCGGGCCAACCGTAAATCCCGGCCGAGATGGCGGGGAACGCGACGGTCTTCGCGCCAAGCTCGTCGGCCACCCGCAGCGACTCACGGTAGGCCGACGCCAGCAGGTGCGAGCGGTCCTCCCGCTTCGCGAAGACCGGGCCGACGGTGTGAATCACCCAGCGGGCGTTGAGATTTCCGGCGGTTGTCGCGACCGCCTGGCCGGTGGGCAATCCGCCGCCCAGGTGGCCAGCCCGTAGCGCCTGACACTCCGCCAGAATCGCCGGGCCACCGCGACGGTGGATCGCGCCGTCGACGCCACCGCCGCCCAGCAACGAGGAGTTGGCCGCGTTGACGATCGCGTCGACGCGCTGATCGGTGATGTCGCCGAGCACGAGTTCGATGTTCATTCGTCGAGATCGTCCGGCAGCCGCTTACGCCGCTGCACAACGCTGTAGACGATCGTCGACAGCGCGACGAGGCCGCCGAACGCCACGCTGACGCCGGTTGCCAAACCGGACGCCGGAAGGAACTGGGTCAACGCCAGCACCCCGCCGAGGCCGACGATCCCCAGCGCGAACAACGTGCTGATCGCGGTCGACAGCCGGTTCGCGGCCGCCTTGTCGGCGAGGGTGCGCGCATGCCCCTTGGCCCGGTCGAGATGGCGGCGCGCCCATTCATACTCCACGCTGAGGATCAGCAAGCCCAGCGCGATCACCAGGAAACCCGGCCCGGGCGCGATCAGCATCACCACCCCGACCAAGAGCACGATCAGCCCGACGACGCTGATGGTGACCCGGCGCAACAGCTTCCAGGACGTCGACACTGAGCCGCCTCACCCCAGCCTTTGCAGAGCCGGCCGGACGTCGACGAAGTACACGATGGTGGCGACCAGCGCGGCGAGCCCGATGAAGCTGAAGAGCGACAGCGCCTGGCCGATCACCAAAGAGATCGCGAGGACGGTGACCCAGCCGGTCTTGGTCCACCGACTCGCCGCCTCGTATGCGGCCGCCGGACGAACCGCGGCGTCAACGAGGGCGTACACCTGCACGGCCAAGATGGCGAGTCCAACCAATCGCCACAGCACCGTCGAAGCCGCGAGCATGCCAATCACCGTAACCGCAGATCGCGCCTATCGTCGTCCGGACGACGTGATCGCGTCGATCTCGAGAAGGTCGTGCGCGGACGGCTGCCATGAACCGGCGCGCGCGTTCGCGCGAACCTGCTCCGGCGACATCGCCCCCGCGATGACGCTGGCCACCGCCGGCTGCGCCGCGAGCCCGCCGATCGCGACGTCGAGCATCGTGAGGCCGCGCTCGCTGGCGAACGCGCGCAACCCTTCGACGACGTCCCAGTCGGCGCCGGCGAGCACCTCGGCGTAGCGCGGCTCGCTCATCCGACTGCCAGGAGGCGGGGCCTCGCCGCGGCGGTACTTCCCGGTGAGCAGCCCACTCGACAGCGGGAAGAAGGGCAGGATCCCGACGCCGAACTGCTCGCACGCCGGTGCCAACTCCGCCTCGATCCCGCGCTGAAGCAGGCTGTACTCGCTCTGGGTGCTGATGAAACGCGCGGTGCCCGTGGTGCGCGCCGTCCAGTCGGCGTCGACCACCTGCCACGCGGCGAACTGCGACGAGCCGATGTAGCGGACCTTGCCCTCGCGCACGAGTTGGTCAAGGGCGTCCAGACTCTCGTCAATCGGCGTGCGGACGTCGGGCTCATGCATTTGATACAGGTCGATGTAGTCGGTGCGCAGCCGACGCAGCGACTTTTCGACCGCAGCGCGGATGTAGCGACGCGAGCCGCGCGCCTCGTGCTCAGGCAAGGTGGCGCCTCGCATGGGCTTGCCGAATTTCGTGGCGAGGACGACGTCGTCGCGCCGGCCCTGCAACGCCTGGCCCAGCAGATCCTCCGAAGCGCCAGGCTCGCTGCCGTAGACGTCGGCGGTGTCGAAGAAGTTGATCCCCACGTCGAGCGCGGCGTCGACCACCGCGCGGGTGGCGTCCTTGTCGAGGCGTCGGCCCATGTTGTTGCAGCCGACCCCGACTGTCGAGACGGTAAGGCCGCTGTCACCAAGCTGTCGGTAGGTCATCTGCGCCATACCGGCACCCTACGATGACGCGCGGTCAGCCCTTGTTCGGCTGCCGCTTCGTGGCGCTCTTCTTGGCCGGCGCCTTTTTGACCGCGGCTTTCTTCGCGCTCGCCGTCTTCTTGGCCGGCGCCTTTTTGGCCGGCGCCTTTTTGGCTGAAGCCTTCTTCGCGACAACCTTCGTCGACGGCGCCGCGGGCGGCTGCGCCACCTTGTGCACCGGCTCCGGCAGGTAGGGCTCGCGGACAAACGGCTCGTCGCCGTCGTCGTACACCGGCTCGCCCCGCATCTTGGCGACGACGTCCTCGCCGCGACGGGTCAAGTCGTCGTACAACTCGCCGAGCTTGAGGTTGGCCCGAAAGACCTGCCCGACAAGGTTTCCCGCCGCCTTCATCGGGACGTCGCGGTACTCCTCCTGCATGGACGTGAGTTTCGTCGGCAGGTCGCGCAGCTTTTCATTCACCAGGTCGCCGGCGCCGGCGAGCAGGAAGAGCGGCTTGTCGCCGACCACCCGGCGCGCGGCGTTGAAGAAGTCGTCGACTGTGCTCATGGCAGCCGCCTCGGGTTGTGCCGTGTCATCGTGGTCCGCATCGGGGGGCCCGCTAAAGGGGGGAGCACCACCGGCTCCACCGGGTCGGCGTCGTCCGCACCGGCGCCACGTGCCTCCCCGGCGTCGTCGATGTCGTCGAGATCGTCGATCGTGTCGACCGCCTCGGCGAACGCGTCATTCGACGGTGCCGCCCGGCGCGCCATCTCAGCCGCGAGCGCCTCGTCGGTCTGGCGCCGCTGGTTCTCTTTGCGGAACGAGTCGTAGACCTCGAGCATGACCTGCTTCTGCCGCTCGGTGAGCGTGGTGTCGGCGAGCACCGCGTCGACCACGACGCCGCCGGCGATGCGCTCGTCAAGGATCCCCGCCTGAACGTAAAGCGCCTCCGCGGAGATCCGCAGGCCCTTCGCGATTTGCTGCAGGATCTCTGCGCTCGGCCGCCGCAGACCGCGCTCGATCTGGCTGAGATACGGGTTGGAGACGCCGGCGAGTCTCGACAGCTGCCGCACGGAGATCTGCGCGTTTCGGCGCTGCTCGCGGATGAACGCGCCAAGATCGAAAGAGTTGGCCATACCGCCCAGTGTGAGTCTCTGTGCTTGCGATTGCAAGCGGCAAGCTAGCGCCGGCCAAGCGGAGTCCGGAGGCGAGTTCGCAGCCCGCGCCGACATAGTCTGGAACCTGACTAAATCGGGGCCGGACGGCCGTCAGGATCGCGCAGAATCGAGCAGGCCGTTGTCGTCACAGTTGGTTCGTCGATGGCTGCGCGCAGGCGCCGCACTCGCCGCCTGCGCACTGCTCGTCACAGCGTGCGACAGCGGGAAGAAGCATGGTGCGGCGTCGCCCGCGTCGCCGTCGTCCGAACCGACCGCGGCTGGCGAGACGCCGACGCGACCGAGCGGACCGGCCTCGAGCGGTGCGGCCCTGGAGAGCCCTGGCGCGTTCGCCAGCAGCCTGAACTTCACCGACATCAGCAAGCAGGTCAACGACGCCCTCAACGGCGTGACCGACCGAAAGCTGTCGTTCGGCCGCGCGGTGCTGAAGGTCCCGCTGGATTGGGCGAACCCGGACAACGGAAAGACCGTTTCGATCACCGTCATTCGGATTCGCTCCAAGTCACAGCACGACCGGATTGGCTCTTTGGTGGTCAACCCCGGCGGTCCCGGCGGCTCGGGCACCGAAGCCGCGCTCAACCTCGCGGTCAGTGAGTTGCCCGACGCGATTCTCGATCGATTCGACATCGTCGGCTTCGACCCGCGCGGGGTCGGTCTGTCCGACCCGATCAATTGCATTCCCGCGAAAGAGAAGGACGCCGAACTCAACCTGCCTCCCGACCCGACCACCGAAGCCCAGTGGCAAGTCGCGATCGATGAGGCGAAGAAAGTCGCTGACCAGTGCTTCGCGATCTATGGAAATGACCTGACGTTCTTCTCCACGGCGGAGACAGTTCGCGACATGGAGGCGCTTCGGGCCAGACTCGGTGACGACAAGCTGACCTACCTCGGCTACTCCTACGGCACATTGCTCGGCGCCGAATACGCCAGCGCCTACCCGGACAGGGTGCGCGCCTTGGTGCTCGACGGAGCGGTCGACCCAACGATTGACAGCGTTCAACAAGACAAGACGCAAGCGGCCGGCTTCCAGCTGGCGTTCAGCCATTTCGCGGCGAACTGCGTCAAGAGGGCCGCCGCGTGCGGACTCGGCCCCGACCCGGTGGCCTTTGTGCAGAACCTGATGAAATCCGCGGATGCCACGCCGATTCCCAGCGGCGACAGCAAAGACAAGCGAGTCGTCAAGGCTGGCGCGGTGCTGCTTGCGGTGATTTCCGCCCTGTACGACGAGAGCCAGTGGGATCAGCTGGCGACGGCACTGGTCGACGCGTCAAAGGGCAATGGCTCCGGTGTCCTCGAGCTCGACGACCAGTACAACGAGCGCCAGCCAGACGGCAGCTACAGCAATATCCAAGACGCCAACGCCGCGATCGGTTGCGCCGACGAGACCGACCGTCCGTCACTGGCGGAGGCGAAGCAGCTCGCGCCGCAGTGGCGCGCTGGCAATCCGTTGTTTGGCGGGTCAGCGGCAAGCAGTCTCGCGTTTTGCAGCTTCTGGAAAGCGCCGCCGGACAAGCCCATCAAGGTGACCGCCAACAACGCCCCGACCGTCCTCGTCATCGGCACCACCGGCGACCCCGCCACCCCGATCTCGGGCGCTCGCCACCTCGCCAAGCTGCTGGGCAGCGGCGACCTGCTGGTGTGGGAAGGCGACGGCCACACGGCGTATCCGAAGACGACGTGCGTGACGAACGACGTCGACAACTACCTGATCAACCTGAAGGCGCCCGCGCCGGAAAGCAGCTGCCCCGCGGCCTGAAAGCTAGCCCCGAACGGCCTGCTGGGCGGCCGCCTCGATGCGGGCCCGATGCCGCTGCCATTCCTCGGCGCTGCGCCCGGTGATGTTCGCATCACCGGCGCGCATCCCGGCTGCGCCGTCGATCAACTCGCGCACGATGTCGGCGTGCCCGGCATGCCGGGCGGTTTCGACACACACGTGGACCAGGATCTGGTGCAGCGTCACCTCGCGCCGCTCGACCGGCCACCACGGCACCTGGCCGACCGCGTCGAGCGGAAGCGCTGCGATCGTCTCATCGGACTTGGCGGCCGAGAAATGATGCAGCTCGACAATCTCCTCGCGGGTCTGCTCCGCCGGCGCCCAGAAATCCGCATCGGGCTCGGCGTCGTCGGCGAACCAGGGCAACTCGCGCCCGGTCGGGCGGCCGAAAACGTCTGTCAGATAACCCAATTCGACGCTCGCGACGTGCTTCACCAATCCGAGCAGGTTGGTGCCGGTCGGCGCCATCGGCCGCCGGACGTCGTACTCGTCGAGGCCGTCGAGCTTCGACAACAGGTCGGCCCGCAGGTTGCGCAAATACCGCTGCAGGATGTCTTTCTCGGTCTCTTTCTGGTCCATGCCGGCCACTGTCCCAGGGTCGGCTGACACTGTTCAGAAGACCGCCGCGCGCACCTCGCCGACCACCTCGCCATGCCCGAAAACCGGGGTGCTCGCCCATCGCGCGAGCGGCTCGCCGTCCAAACCGAGCTTGCGCAGCACCGCGACCACGACCGGAACGGCCGCGCGCGCCCCGCCGTCCTCGATCTTGACCGCGAGCCCGCGACCGTCGGGCAACGCGACCCCGTACATCCCCTCCGCGCCGCCTTTCGCGATCAGCCCGGGCACCGCGGTCATCAATCCGGACGCCGCCCTGCCGGGGCCGTCGACCAGCTCGGGGTTCGCCACGATCGCCGCCCGCACCCGGATCGCGGCAGGGTCGTCGTCGGCCATCAGCGCCCGATACGCCGTGGCGAGCCCGACCAGGCTCATGCTGTAGAGCGGCGCGCCGCAACCGTCGACCGCGGCCGCGCCCAACGTCGTCCGGCTCATTCGCTCGTAGGTGGCCCGAATCGCGGCCTGCAACGGGTGCGCGGGGTCGCGATAACCGGCGGTCGGCCAGCTGCGCGCGACGCAGGTGGCCAGCATCGCCGCGTGGTTGCCTGAGCAGTTTTGGCGCAGCCGGTCCGGCCCGCCGCCGCTGGCGAGCAGGGCGTGCGCGGCCTCGGTGTCGAGTGGCAGGTCAGGGGTGTTGTCGAGGTCGCCTTCGGTGAGTCCGGCGGAGGCGAGCAGCTGACGAACCGCTTCGACGTGCACGGGCAGGCCGGCGTGCGAGGCGCAGGCGACGGCGAGCAGACCGGCTGGCGCGTCGAGGCCGAGCTCGACCATCGCGACCGTCTGCAACGGCTTGTTGGTCGAGCGCGGGAACACCGGCTGGTCGGGGTCGCCGAGGCGAAGCGCGACCGCGCCGTCCGGGTCGACGACGGCGACATGGCCGCGGTGGCGGCTCTCAACGAAGCCCGAGCGCACCACCTCGGCGAGCACGGGCGACTCGAGCGTCAGCGGCTCAGTTCTCGCTCGGAAGCAGGGCGGACACGTCGGCCTCGCCCTCACGGTAACGGCGGGTGATCTCGGCGGCGCAGGCGTCCATCACGGCCTGGACCTTGCGGCGCTGCTCCGAGATCTCCTTCTCGTGTTCGCCGAACCGGACGAGCGTCTCCTCGAGCTGGTCTGCGGTGCGGCCGGCGAGGGCCGACAGGTCTGAGTCGGCGACCAACCGCTCGACCAAGCGGCGGTGCTCGTCGACGCGGGACGGTTCAATGACGGTGTGGCGGCCGAGCCCTCTGGCGGGCGCGCGGTCGTCGGCCAGGATGTTCGGGAGCTGATCGATGATGCTCCCCGATTCGCCCAGCTCGCCGCGGCGGCGCGCCAGCTCCGCGCGAATGATGTCGACCCGGCCCTGCAGCAGGCGGCGCACGTAGGACAGATCGGCCTCCTCCTGCTCTGCCTCGTTGCGCAGGTCACGGACCTCTGCGAGCGGCAGCGCTGTGATGCCGTCGAGGTAGCCCTCAGACAGCACGCGGTCAATCCGGCGGTTGCCCCCGGAAAGAACACTCGACAGGCCGCTCGAGACGCTCTCGCTGCGATCGTCAGGCACCTGCTGCCTCCGTCGTTCCGTGTGATGTGGTTCGGTGGTCCGTCGGTCGTTCTTTGGTCGTCTTCGTCTCAGCACTGGTCCAGCCCCTCGGTACGCCGACAGGCTGGACCATCTGCGCCCATCGTGTCATGCCAATGGACGACCTGACACGAACCCGATACCGATCCGAGACTCCACCCTCCACACCGCGTTTGGTCCAGACGGCGTGTTGCTCGTCCGGATGGCTTAATGCTCCCGCTTCAACTGCCGATGGCAACCACATAGGGATTGCAGGCCCCGGCCGTCGACACGGACGGCGGTGGTCGGCGTCCGGCTCAACCGTCGGCACGACTCGTTGGAGGTCGCTTGTGCTCAAAGGCGACCTGACAGCCACCCCGATCGAGAGCGTTCTGGCCGACCTAGCCAACGAAGAAGCGACAGGTTGCCTCCACGTCGTCGACGACGACGGCGAGGAAGCGCTCGTCTACCTCAAGACCGGGCTGGTCTACGCGGTGTCCGTGCCGGGCCAGCGGCCCGCTTTGGGCGCCCGGCTGATCTCCAGCAACGCCCTCGTCCCCGAGAACCTGGCAGAGGCGTTGGAGGCGCAGCGGACCGAGCTGCAGGGTTGGCGGCTGGGCGAGCTGCTGGTGCACCTCGGCTTCGTCGAGCAGGACGTCGTAGAGGCCTTCGTGCAGGAGCAAGTTCGCGACGGGTTCACCGACCTGATGACCTGGAGGTCCGGGCGGTGGCGCTTCCGCAAGAGCGAGAAGACCCGCGAGGACGTCGCACCGCCGACACCCCTCGCCACGCTGCTCCACGAGGTTCGCGCCCGACAGGCCACGTGGGACGAGATCATCACCTCGGTGCACGGGCCGAACGCCGTCCCGATGCTGGCGGCTCGCGGTGGCGAGGCCGACATCACGCTGGACCCCGACACGTGGTCGCTGCTGTGCAAGATCGACGGCGAGCGCACGATCGCCGAACTCGCTCGCGAATGTGGCTTCACCCTGTTTGAGGCGGGCAACGTCGTCCGGGTGCTGGTCGAGGCGGGCCTGGTGGACGTCGAGGAGGACCTGGGCCCCGACGCCGATGCGGCCCCTCCCGTCTCGATCGTCACTGCGTCGAACGACGCCGACGTGCAAGCCGATTCGGTCGCTGACGAGTTCGCTCGCACCGCGGCGCTGGCCGCGGCGTTCGCGTTCAGCGCCTCCGACTCGGCCGCGGAGGCGCCCGCCGACGAGGCACCCGCCGACCAAACCGCCCCCGAGACGGCAGCCGACGAGACGGGCGACGTCACCACGGACGCCGAAGTTCAGCCCGCCGCGGATTCACCCGCAGCCGAGCCAGAGCTTCCACCGCTGGTGCGCGTCTCCGACGCGCTGACCAGGGCATTCTCCGCTCCAACCGACCCCAGCTCGTTCGTCGACCCGTTCCACGTGCCCGATGAAATCCGGCTGCGGCCATCACCGAAGCGCGACACAGGCGCCTCGCTGCCGTCGGAGGAGGAGCAGCGGCGAGAGCGCATTCGCCAGGCCGCCGCCGCCGAACTCGCCGCCGCCCACGCCGAGGCCGAGGCCATGCGCAAAGGCCACACCGGCGTAGGCGGTCGCATCGCGGACGTCGTGAACCTGGAAGCGCTGCGGGAAGCGGCACGCGCTGAAGCTGAGCGGCGTGACGCCGAACGCGCCGAAGCCGAACGACTCGAAGCAGAACGCCTGGAGGCCGAGCGGCTCGCCGCCGAAGAAGCCGCCCGCCTCGAAGCTGAGCGGCTGGAGGCTGAGCGCCTGGAGGCCGAACGCCTGGAGGCCGAACGCCTGGAGGCCGAACG
>DASVDW010000216.1:0-13817 GCA_036380925.1 Acidothermaceae bacterium | reverse complement strand
GCGCGATGCAGCGTCGACTACATCGGGCGGTTGACCGCCCATCTGCCGAGCGCGCAGCGGTTGATATTGGTGAAGGCGGACGGCTCGGTGTCCGTCCATGCCGACGACCGCGCGTACAAGCCGCTCAACTGGATGAGCCCGCCGTGCACGCTGCAGGAGTCACCAGGCATGTGGACGGTCACGAACAAGGCCGGCGAACAACTGCGGCTCACCATCGAAGAGGTGCTGCACGACTCATCGCACGAACTTGGCCTCGACCCCGGTCTGGTCAAGGACGGCGTCGAGGCCCACCTGCAAGCGCTGTTGGCTGCCCAGCCGGCCGCGCTCGGCGACGGCTTCTCGCTGGTGCGAAGGGAGTACCCGACGGCCATCGGACCGGTCGACCTGCTCTGCCGCGACGCGACCGGCCGGCCGGTCGCCGTCGAGGTGAAGCGGCGCGGCGAGATCGACGGCGTCGAGCAGCTGACCCGTTACTTGGAGCTGCTCAACCGCGACCCGCTGCTCGCGCCGGTGCGCGGCATCTTCGCCGCCCAGGAGATCAAGCCGCAGGCCCGGGTGCTGGCGGTCGACCGCGGGATCGACTGCGTGACGCTGGACTACGCGGCGCTGCGGGGCGCCGACGACCCGTCGTCCAGGCTGTTTTAGCGCCGCTAGCTGATGGTGATGTCGTCGACGTAGCCCGGGCGGCTGGTGTTGAACTCCTGGGCGTAGACCGTGAACGATCCGGTGGCGTCCGTCGTGAAGGTGAAGCTGACCTGCCGCCAGTTCCCGGTGTTCGCCCCGGCCGAGCCGGTGGCTCCGCCGCTCACACCGACGTTGGCGCGGTTCACCCACGCGGTCAGCGTGTACGTGTGGTTCGGCAGCAGCCGGATCGTCTGATCGCACTCCCCGAGCTGGTTGTTGGAGGCTCCGTACGACGTCAACGCCGCCGCGTACGCGCCGCCATGCGAATTTGTGGAGATGTCCGAGCCGGCGGTGCAGGTCCACGGGGAGATGCTGCCGGTCTCGAAGTCACCGTTCGCCAGGCTCACGATGACGGGCGCCGGGTTGATGTCCGTCCACAGCTTGTCAACGTCGGCTGCCGAGATCTCGGTGGTATAGACGGTCGCCTCGTCGAGGGAGCCGGCGAACCCGTAGTTCGTCTGCGTCGTGTAACTGCCCCAGCCGGACAGGTTGCCGCAACCGACGCGCCACCAGCCGCCGCCAAGCGCGTCGTAGTTCTGCGAGGTCACGTACGCCTGCGAACCGACGAGCACATCGTCGACGTAGAGCCGCATGCCGCCGGTGTTGCCCATGGTCGCGACCGCCATGTGCCACTTGCCGTCGTTGTAGCCCGGCCCCGAGCTCACCGTCGTGGTCTGGCCGGTCCAGACGCCGAATGTCAGCGCGCCGTTGCCGTCCATGTAGATGTGCCGGTCGTATTGGCCGCCGCTGTTGCTGTTCGAGACGCCGGTCTGCGAGCTCTCGAAGCCGATGAGCTTGCCGCCCTGCGTCGACGTGGTCTTGAACCAGATGATTTCGCTGTAGGTGTTCACCGCCGGGTTTTGCGCGGCGGCGTTCGTGGTCACGCACGTCGTGTTGGTGCTGGCGCCCCCGGCCGCGGTGACCGCGAGGTTCGGCGATTGGCCGGTCAACCCACCGGTCTGCTGCATCGTCCAAGGCGTGGCGCCGGAAGGCGTCGGGCTGTACTGGCCGTTGCGGCTGTTGCCCGAGTAGTCGACCGCCACGTTTTGGCCGGTGGCGTCGTCAAGCTTCCAATACAGGTACGGGTTCAACGCCTTTGTGTCGCTGGTGTAGTTAGGTCCGAAAGTGGAAGCGGCACTCCACGTCGACGCGGTGTTGACCGTGGACGCGGAAAACGCGGCGGTCGTGGTCGGAAGCAGCAAAGCGCCCGCCGTGACGGTGACCACAACGGAGCGGGCGCCAATCATTCTTGTCATCTCGGCCTTGGTGAGCGCGCGGCGATGCCGCGACCGGCTGAACCAGGTGAGTCCGGATCGGCGCGGCTTCCATCGCGCCGGCTGGGCAACCCCGGCCTCCTCGTCGCCGTCATCGTCGATGTCGTCGCCGATGTCATCGTCGGCATCGGCTTCATCGCGCTCGGCGCGGTCGTCACCGGGGAGTTCGTCGCCGTCGCCGTCAGGGTCGCCGTCGGCGTCGTCCTCATCAACGAGTGCGTCGTCGTGGTCGCGGACAACCAGCACGGCGGCGACCCAAAAGCTAAGGACCACCATGGCGAGCTTGATCCAGGCGCCCTGCTGCAACCAGATGAGCGGGAGGCCGATCCAGCGCACCAGCAGGCGGCCGATGCCCTTCACGTCCGACATCGGCACCGGCGCGGGGTCGACAGTGGGGTTCGCGTCGCCCTTGGTGACCAATGTGTTGTCGGGGTTGATTTTGACGACCCGGTGGGACTTGACGGTGCCCGCTCGCGAGGGGTCGGGATCCTTGAAAACGGTGACGTGGCCGAGCAACTTGTTGGGGTTCTGCTCCGGCGAGGACAAGATGACGTCGCCGACCTTGATGCGCGGGGTCATCGAGCCGGACTCGATGACGTAGGGCCGCCAGCCAAAGAGCATCGGCACGAATGTCACGACAAGGCAGCCGGCCACGAACCACAGCCAGGCGCGACCGAAGAAGCCTCCCCACAGCCGGGCGGAAGAGCCGAAGTCACGCCGCTTGGAAGCCGGGGTCGTGGTCGGCTCGAGCACTACTTGCGTGGCCATTGGCGCGTCCTCCTTTCCGCGTGCCGGGCTGTTGTTTCGCGGTGCTTAGCGCTTATGCCGGTCGGCTCCCAAGCCCCGTGACGCTTGGACTTGGGAGCCGGCCGGCATTAGGCGTTCAGCCGATTACTGCAGTTCCCAGGTGAAGTCCGCCTTGGCGGTCTTGCCCTGCATCGGGTTGTCGAGAGTCGTGCTCCCCAGGCTGTTGAAGGTCCAGGTCAGCTTGTAGGAGACCTTGTCGGCCGCCGCGATCGTCACCTGCGTGCCACCCGCGTAGTTGGCCGGAAGCGCGTTCAGCGCCTTGTTGGTGATGACAGGCGTCGTGCCGGTCGACGGGAACCCGGTGCAGTCCTGCGTGATGTCGCCAACGTTCTTCGCGGCTACGACGCTCACGCTGACCTGAGCCGCCATCGTGGCGTCGGACGACGGGTCGAGCGCGCCCCAAAGGACCAGGTTGCCGCCGGCGGTGCCGAGGCTTTCCACCGTGACACACTCGCTGCCGCTGTCGCCGGGCTTCATGTTCGACCCGCCGAACGCGGCGGTGGTGGTCGCGTTGTAGGCGCCTGCGCTGCCGCCGTTGTTCTCCAGCGTCAGTTTGGCGGCGCCCCACGTGCTACCGGTGTTGTTGGTGGTCGCGGAGAACGCGGCGTAGCTGCCTTGCCAGACCAGGAGGCCGGCGGCCAGCAGACCGACGGCCGGAGCGAAGGCACGAACGACGCGACGCCGGCGCTCGGGCTGCTTGGACATATGAACTCCTAGAAGGTCGAGGTGTGAGGGGTGTTGCGTACCTGACCTTCGGTCGCGCAAATGAATTGCTTGACGGCTATTTATGAGGAGTGAACGAACGGTGGATGGTCATGGACGGGCGGCCAGTCGCCTTGCTCCGTCGAGTATTCGGACGATTACGCCTAACGCCGTAAATTCCTTGCACCGAAAGCCGACCCACCGCGCTCACGTCGGTACTCGCCCTCAATTGTCGGACGTTCGGCCCGATCCGGACTTACTTCGCAGCCACCGGTGCGCCGAAACTTTCAAGCAATGACACCGATACGAGCAATTGTCCAAATACGTCCACCGCGAAGCTAGTTTCGCTTTCGGTAAGAGGCTCGATCCCGTAGCACTCCCGTTCGAGCAAATCGATGGCAAGCCCGACGGTTCGGGCGGGTACGGGCGAACCCGGTAGACCGCCGAGCCGAGACCGCAGCTCACCGGCAGTCTCACCGGTCGCCCGCGCGTGACCATGTCGTGACAGCTCGTCGTCCAACCGCAGGTACGCCTGCAGCACCGGACCGCCACCCGGCGTCAGCGCGCCACGGGCGGTCGCCCGGCGGCGGCCGCGACGCCGTCCGATCACCGCGAACCCGCGACCGGCCAACACCAGCCCGACGACGAAGGCGGCCAGCCCGAAGCGCCCCCCGGGAACAGTGCCGACAACGTCGCGCAGGCCGACGTGATCGGTCGCCGCTCGCGCCGACGGCTCGGCGTTGGGCGACGCGTTCGACTCGGGCGCCGCGCTCGGCGACGCGCTCGACGGGCCTGCGCCCGAGGAGCCCGCGGACGGCGACGCGCCAACGGAAGCTTCGGCCGCGGGCGATGCGTCGGCCGCCTGATCGGGCGTCGCGCCGAGGACGGCGGACGCGGTGGGATCGGAGTCGACCCAGCCCACACCCGGGTACCACACCTGGACCCACGCGTGCGCGTCGGCGGCGCGCATGACCCGCCGCCCGGGGTCGCTGGTGAGGTCGCCCTGCGAGTAGCCCGTGACCAGCCGTGCCGGTATTCCAGCCGCCCGCAGCAAGACCACCGCCGCGCTGGCGAACTGCTCGCAAAAGCCTTCCCGCGTAACGAAAAGGAAGCTGTCGACGGAGTCCTCGCCGGGCGCGGCCACCGGCGCGTCCAGGTTGTACGTGGCGACACCGCGCAGGTACTTGTCCACGGTGTCGACCGCGGCGGCGCGCGATGGCGCGTCGTCGATCAGCCGGTGCGACAGCGAGGTGACCCGTTGCGGCAAGTTGGCCGGCAGTTGGAGCCATCGCGGGTCGCGGATGTCAGCCGCGGCGCTGGCCGGCGGTTCCGACGTGGGCGGGTTGGGCCTCGTCGAAACCACGTTGTAATCGCGACTGGACGGCGGCCCCGTTGCGCTGACCGTGAGCCGCGCGTTCCCAACGCCGTCGGAGCTGACCGTTCCGGGGCCGGCGTAGGCCGTCACCCGGCCCGGGGCGAAGACGACATGCTGCACCTGCGGCGTGACGATTTGCACCATGTCGGTGCGAGACTGCGCTTGCCCTGCCGTCGCGTCCCGGTCGGCGGGCGCGCGTTGCGTCGGGGGCGTGGTCGTGGCGTCGACAGACCAGGGACGCCGGGTGGACTCGCCGGTGATCGTCCATCCGGCGCCGTCGTAGTGGTCGTACACGGCGCCCTGCCAATACGGCGGCGCCGCCGCCGGGACGACGAAGACGGGCGCGTTGGACAACGCGCCGCGCACGTGCAGGTCGAGCCGTCCGGTGCCCGGATCGGCGATCGCCTGGCTGTGGGGGTCGAGGGCCGAGGCGCCGCCCTGAACCGACGGCGAGGTTGGCTTCGGCGGCTTCGCATGCGACACCGAGCGCGCGTGCAGCGCGAACGAGTCGGGCGCCAACACAAACACAACGGCGGCGAGCGCGACGACCTGCAACACCACCGACGGCACGACGAACCATCGCCTGGTCGCGACCACCTCGACCGACTCGTCGAGCAACTCGCCGCGAAAGACCAACGCGACACCGGCGATCATCGTCACCAGCGCGACGACGAACGCGGGCGCGGGCGCTGCGTCGTGGGCCGCGACGCCAGCCTGTGCCAGCATCGCGCAGATCGCCGGCGCCGCGAGGGAAAGGTCGCGCCGGGTCGTCGCGGTCGCCGACTGAACGAGCTGGCCGACCAGCAGGATCGCTCCGACCGTGGCGGTCATCGACGGCCTGGCCGGCGATTGTCCGATGGCGTGCTGCTCCGGCAACATGATCAGACCGGACGTGAAGAAGTACGCCAGCAAGCCCATGCAGGCAAGCAATTTCGCGCCCTGAAGCGCAACCCGCACCGGCCCCATCGGGCGCGCCGTCCGTTGCCAGGCGCCTGCCGCCGTGACAAGTGCGAGCAGCGGCGTCGCGACGAGGTACGCGTCGCGCTGACTGGCTTGCCACATCGCCAACTGGGCGGCGATGCCGGCGACCAGGAGCAGCGCGCACGCCCAAAAGTCGTTGCGCCGCAACGCCTTTTCTTGGCTAGTCATGCGGATGCCCGGCGCGTGCTCGGTGTCAACTCGGACGCGTCAATCGCGATCGCGCCGATCGAGCGAGCGGCGTCGAACACGGCGGCGCGCCAGGAGGCCGGCGCCGCGGAACTCGCGAGAACAACGATGAGCCCGCCGTCGGCCGCGTGCGACAACGCGTGTTCCAACAATGCGGGGCTTGGGCGGGTCGCCACGTCGAGGCCGGCGAGGCACTCCAAAAGCGCCGCCTCGCTGGTGGGGTGTCGCACCACCGGCAGGGATTTCTTCTCCTGCGCCACCAGGCAGATCGGCACGCTTCCTCGCAACGCGACGATTCCCGCCGCGGCCACCGTGGCGATCCCCGCCTCAAACGCGTCGTCCGAGACGACGCGGCCACGCCGCGCCGGCGCCAGCGCGACGACGGACAGCGAGCCCGCTGACCTGCCGTCGCGCTCCCACACCGTCATCCGCCCGGTGCGCACGACAGAGCGCCAATGCACGGAGGCGATGCGGTCACCAGGACGCCAGTCCCGCACGCCGCGGATGTCGATGTCGGGAACCCGCGCCCCGACGCCGGTGGGCTGCCCGCCGTCGATGACGGGCAGCGCCACCTCGGTCGACGGCGCCGGGAGCACCATCAGCCGTTGCGCCACGTGGTGGCGTGAAACCCTGGAGAAGAAGCCGAATGGCGCGGCGATCTCGACTTCGACGCAAAGCTTGTCCGCGACACCACGCGACAACGGCGTGCGCGTCTTTCGCAGGTCGACGGCGTCGCGGGCAGGCACGTCGTCCACGTAACCGGCGAGGTCGTGAACCAAGGCACGGCGTCCCGGCCTTGCGGGCCAACCTTGGCGCACCAGCAACGCGCCGCGCCCGGCCCGGGAGAGGTTCGCGATTCGGATCACGGAGTCGAACGGCACGCCCTGTCGGACCCGGGACGGAGCGTCCACCGTGACCTCGAGCCGCAGCGGAAAAGCCACGGCGGCAAGGGAAATCAGCACCATGGCGACCAACACACAGCCGATCAGCTGCGGCCAGATCAAGCGCTCATACGCGGCGAGCGCGAAGGCGGCCGCCGCCCCGCCAAGCGTTGGCCACACGCTTTGCGCGACATGCACCCGTTGTCGAGCGCGCCGCGCTGTTCCGGTCGCCCTGGTAGCCATCCAGCCACCTCAGGAGCGCAACGGAACCGGCACGGACGCGAGAACGTCGCGAACGATGGAGACGCCTGCCGACGTCGAGCCCATCGCGACCGGACCGGCCACGCCAGGCGCCAGCACAATCCGATGCCCCAACGCGGTGGGCGCCAACAACTTGATGTCGTCGGGGACGACGTAATTGCGACCGGCGACCAGTGCCCGCGCCTGCGCGCACCGCAACAACGAAAGCGCGGCGCGCGAACTGGCGCCGACCCGCACGTCGGGATGCTCCCTCGTCGCGGCCACCACGGAGAGGCAAAAATCCAGGACGGCGTCCGCGACGTACGTCCGGCGCACCTCGAGCTGCAACCAACGCAGCTCCTCAGGCGCCAGCACCGGCTGCAGGTCGTTGACGGTGGCGCGAATCAGCTGCTCGCGCATCACCCGGCGCTCGGTGGCCCGGTCGTTCGGGCCGAGGCTCAGCCCCAACGCGAAACGGTCGAGCTGCCCTTCGGGCAGCGGGTAGGTTCCGTACTGGTCCGTTGGATTTTGCGTCGCCACAACGAAAAACGGGTTCGGCAGATCGTGGCGTACCCCGTCGACGGTGACGGTCGCCTCGTCCATCGCCTCCAGCAACGCCGATTGGGCACGCGGCGTCGCGCGGTTCAACTCGTCGACGAGCAACACGTTGGCGAAGATGGGTCCGGGCACAAAGGTGAACTCTTGCTTCGACGGATTCCACATCGCCGAGCCCGTGACGTCGCCGGGCAGCAGGTCGGCGGTGCATTGGATGCGGCGAAAGTCGCCGCCGACCGAGCGCGCTACCGCGTGCGCGAGGGTCGTCTTGCCGCTGCCTGGGACGTCTTGCACGAGCACGTGCCCGCCCGAGAGCAGACCGGCCACCACCAACTCCACGGCGGCCCGCCGTCCGTGCACAACCTGCTCGACGTTCGAGATCAGCCGGGTGGCGGCGTCCTCGGCAAGCGAGCGCGACTCGGTGGCATATCCGTCGGGCACCGAGTCGAAGGTGTCGTCGACCAGCGCAAGCTGAGCCTGCGAATCCATCCGGCGTCCTCCCTCGCGTCATGCGAAGCGCTCTCCTATCGGCCGCCGCGGCTCCGATCTGAGCCGACGCTCACCGTCGCGGAGCGTTCCCGACCACAACGGGCACGTCGTCGCGCGCCGCGGCGCGCAGCCGGTCGAAGACGGCCACCGCGGCGGCCACCTCGGCCGGCGCAGGTTGTCGGCCGCGACCGCCGTAACACTCCTGCTCGAGGCAGCGCATCGCGCGCGCGACCTCACCCGCGCCGACCGCCAGCCCACCCAACCTCCGGGCGAACTCGCCGAACGTCTCACCGGGCGCGCGGGCCCGCTCCTGGGCCGCGAGCGCGCGCTCCAGCCGCAGGTAGGCGGCCAGCACCGGACCGTCGTCCGGGCGGCCCGTCGCGCGCGCCCTTTGCCGACGCCGCGCCAGCCCTCGACCGGCGAGCAGCACCAACGCCGCGCCGATCGCGAAAGCGGCGGCCACCGCGACGAACGCCCCGACCCGCCCGTGCGGAATCCGTTTCCAGGCCGCGCGCAACGCGCCGGCGATCCGCTCGCGCACCGAAGCCGCGCCGGACGACGCGGCGCCTGCGGCGCCGGAGGGGGTGGCGTCGCTGGCCACCCAGCCGACGCCGGGGTAATACACCTGCACCCAGGCGTGGGCGTCCCGCTGGCGGAAGATCCGCTCGCCCGGCCGCGACGTCGTGTCGCCGAACGCGTAGCCGGTGACCAGCCGGGCGGGCACGCCGACGCTGCGCAAGAGCATCACCGCCGCGGTCGCGAACTGCTCGCAAAAGCCGCGGTGCGAGACGAACAAGAAGTCGTCGATCGGGTCGTCGCCGCGGCGCGGCAACGGGGAGTTGATGTCGTAGGTCTCGGTCGCCTTCAGGTAGTCCTCGACCGCCGCCACGGCGTCGAAGCGGTTGCTCGCCGACGCGGTCAGCTGGACCGCCAGCGCCCGCACCCGCGGCGCCATCACACTCGGCACCGCGGTCCACCGGGGGTCGTCGACGTCGGCGCCGGCGGCGGCGCGCAGCGCGTCGTCCGAAGCGCCGGCCAGCACCGAGGCCACGTCGTAACCGGCGTTTCGGTCCGGTCCGTCGCCGACGAACCGCGCGTTGCCGTCGGGATCGGAGACCACGGTCCCCGGGCCGGCGTATCCGGTCGGGGCGCCCGGCGCGAGCACGACGTCGACGCCGCCCAGCACGGTCGCGTGGTCGGTGCGGAAGCGGACCGGGGCGGGCGCGCCGGCCGGGCGCAGCATGCCGTCGTCAGGCGTCCACAGCAGCAGGCCACCCTGCCGCGACGACCGCCAGGACCGGCCGTCGAAGTCGGCGAAGACCGCGCCTTGCCAATACCGCGGCGCGCTGGCGTCGACTTCGAGCACCGGCGCGTCGGACAGCGCGCCGCGCGCGTTGAGATCCAGCGTGCCCGCGCCGACGGCGCCGACTCCGGAGACGCCGCGGTCGGCCGCCGGGCCGGACAGCCGACCGGACCCGCCAAGGGAGCTGCGCACCCGCAGCCCGGAGGTGTCCGGCAGCGCGAGGAAGATCAGCGCGCCGATCGCGAGCGCGCTCGCGAGCGGCGCGACGCATGCCCGGACGACGGAGGCGGGCGACCCCGCGCTGACCGCGGTGGCCGACTCCAGGAGGACGCCGCGCTGCAGCAGCGCCGCGGTCACCGCGACGCCCGCCAGCGCCAGCGCCATCGGCGCGATCAGCGTCACGTCGCCGCCGAACACCGCCGCGACGGCCAGGGTCGCGACCACCACTCCGCAGCCCAGAGCGGTCTCCCGCCGGGTTCGTGACGCGAGCGCGTGGGCGAACTGCACGAACAGCATCAGCAGCGCGAGCGTGCGACCCTCGGACTGCACGTCGCCAGGCCGCAACTGGGTCAGCGCCTCCGCGCCCGCGAGCGCGATCACCACGACCGCGACGAGCTGGCGCACCGGCCAAACACGCCGGTTCCGGTTCGTCCCGTCAGTTCCGTCAGCCACCGCGGCAAACGGCTGCCCGACCGCCGCCAACGCGACCACGACGAAGAGCGCCAACATCGCCAACCAGACCGGAAACGGCGCGAGCGGCTGCACCGCGAACTCCCCGCACGCGCCCGCGACCATGAACGCGATCCGGGTGGCGCGCGCGTTTTGTCGCGCGAGCTCCGCCGCTTGCGGCGTCACGGGAACTCCCGCATGTCGACGACGTCGAGACCGGACGACGCGGCGACGGCGCGGACCTGCTCGGACCACGCCTGCGGCACGTCGTCCGCGATGGCGAGCAGCAGCAAGCCGCCGGCGCCGACGTGGTCGAGCAGATGCGAGATGCCTTTGTCGGATGGCAATTCAGCCGCTTCAACCCGAACGAACGGGGTGACGGACGACGACGGCGTGAGCCGTCCGAAGCAGCCGGCTCCGGGCTGCTCGAGCCACGCGTGGCACTCGGCGCCGTCCTCCAGGGCCAGCGCGACGGTGGCGGCCGTCCTCGCCAGCACCGTTTCGAATCGCGGGTCGCCGGCCCGCCCGGCGAAGAGGACGCCCAACGCCGGATGCGAGGGTTCGCCGCGCTCCAAGACCCGCAACTCGCCGGTCCGGGCGGTCGCTCGCCAGTGCACGCGCCGCGCCGGGTCGCCGGGGCGCCATTCGCGCACGCCTCGCACGTCGAGGCCGGACCGCACCGGGCCGGCGCCTTCTCGCGCGCCGCCCGGCGCACGCAGCGCCACCGGCGTCGCCGGCTGCGGTGCGACCGCCACCCGCCGTTCCAGCGTCCGCACCGGCTTGACGCTGAACAGCCCGAACGCGCCGAGCTGCGTGACCGACCACCGCGCGCAGGTCGCCTCGCCGCGCGCCAGCGGGGTCAGCGTCGCGCGCGCCTCCACCTGGCCGCCTGGAGCGACGGAGTCGAGGTACACGGTGACGGTGGGCGCGAGCGGCCGTGACGCGACCAGCTGGTAGCTCAACAGCAGCGGACGGCTCCGTCGCGACCCGGGGTTTCGCACCGTGAAGCAGACCTCCGCCGCCGTCGCGACGACGAGGTCGTTCGGGTGCGACAGGGTGACCTCGCACCCCGTGCCGAAGCCCAACGACAGCGCCGACGACGCGACCAGGCCGAGCAGCCCGCAGGCGACCACCTGCAGCCAGACGCTGTGGGTCAGCGTCGCGAGCGCGACCAGGGCCGCCGCGGCGATCAACACCGGCTGCAACGAGCGACCGGCTCGAAAGCCGGCGAGGCGGCGTCTCACCGAGGTCTCACCGATGTTTCACCGAGGTCTCACCGCCGCGGTCAGGAGCGAACCGGTACCGGCACCGTGGCCATCGCCTCCGCGACGACGGCGGCGCCGGCCCCGAGGGAGTCGGCGGGGCTGCGCTGCGGCCCGCGGTGCAACACCAGCCGATGTCCGAGCACGAACGGCGCGAGCAGCTTCACGTCGTCCGGCAGTACGTACTCGCGGTCGTGGACGACGGAGCGCGCCTGCGCGCACCGAGCGAGAGCCAGGGCGGCCCGGGGGCTGGCCCCGATCCGCACGCCGGGATGCACCCGCGTCGCCCGCGCGATGTTGACCGCGTAGTCGAGCACCGGGTCGGCGATGTGGGTCTGGCGAACCGCCGCCCGCACGGCGCGCAGCTCCTCCGGGTCGACGACCGCCGACAGGCCGTCGACGGTGGCCTGCCGCAGCTGCTCTCGGACGACGCGCCGCTCGGTCGCGGCGTCGTTGTCGCCGAGCCGCAACGCGATGGCGAACCGATCGAGCTGCCCCTCAGGCAGCGGATAGGTGCCATGTTGGTCGATCGGATTTTGGGTCGCCACCAGGAAGAACGGATCAGGCAGCGGATGGCGCACGCCGTCGACGGTGACCGCCGCCTCGTCCATCGCCTCAAGCAGCGCGGATTGCGCGCGGGGGGTCGCCCGGTTCAGCTCGTCGACGAGGACGACGTGGGCGAACAGCGGCCCGGGGACGAAGACGAAGCCGTGCCGGTCCGGCTCCCACACGCTCGAGCCGGTGATGTCGCCTGGCAGCAGGTCGGCGGTGGCCTGGATCCGGCGGAACGCGCCCCCGACTGATCGGGCGAACGCGCGGGCGATGGTGGTCTTGCCGCTGCCGGGAACGTCCTGCAACAGCACGTGGCCGCCCGCCAGCAACCCGCAGGCGACCAACTCGACCGCCGCGCGGCGGCCGTGGACGACCTGCTCGACATTGGCGATCACCCGCTGGGCGACCTCCGGCGCGCCGCGAGCGGGCTGATCACGGCGTGCCGAAGCCAGCAAGGGGCCGGTGGTCAATGCGTTCCTCCGGGGTGCGGTCGGCGCGCCGTCGATTACCACATCGGCGGGTGCCGCCCGCTCATGAAGGCCCACGAGCCAACCGAGCCAACCGGCTCGCGGGTCAGCCGGCGCCGGCCCCCGCGAGCGCGCCGCCGTCGTCCGGCAACCGCAGCCCAGGTCGTGACCTCGGCAGGTCGCGAACGGCGAGCACCCGACGCAGCCGGGTGGCGGTGAGCAGCCGCATCACGCGGGGCGGCACCCCGGTCAACACCAGCCGGCGGCCATGTCGCTGGGCTTGCCGGTGGACGCCGACGAGCAGCCCGACTCCGACCATGTCGACCGTCTCGACGGCCGACAGGTCGACCACCAGGTCGGCGGCGGCGGGGCCAGCGGCGCCGTCACGCTCCAGCAGGCCGATCAAGTCGGCCCGCAGATCGGCGGCGGTGGTGACGTCCAGCCGCCCGACGATGTGCGAGTCAACGCGCGGGTCAACGCGCGGGTCGACCGCTGAGTCGGCCCTGGATGCGCTCGCGCGGCGGCGGTCGGCCATCTGGGCACCTCCCCGTCTGGGCTTGCTGGTGAACCCGGCAGCCGTTCAGACGCCTGAGACCGCCCGTCGGTTGCCGCACAGGCAGGGTCACAAAGCGACCGGTCGCTTGCCTACCCGACACGCCGATTTGTCGCACGATTGCCATATTTCGGCCACCGCGGACCACCGCGAATCGTCGGCGGCCAGCGCGCGTTCGGGCGCTTAGAAACGCCGCCCGGCCGGCTCGCGGGCGCCTGCGGTCATCGCAGGGCCTGCCGGCAGGCTGCCGCGAGGTCGGCTGCGGCGGAGCGCATCGCGGCGACATCCGGACCCGCCGACAGCACGGAACGCGAGGCGGCCGGCAGCACACGGTCGGCGCAGCCGGCGAACCGGCGGGCGATGTCGTCGACGGTGGCGCCCTGCGCGCCTAGTCCGGGCGTGAGGATCGGGCCGCCGAAACCGAGCAGGTCGTACCCGCCGGTCTCACACGTGGCGCCGAAGACGACACCGACCGAGCCGAGTCCGCTGGCGCCCGCGTTGACCCGGCCAACCTCGCCGAGCACATGGTGGACGACGTCGGCGCCGCCCTCGACCCGGGCGTCTTGGATCGGGGCGCCTTCGGGATTCGAGCTGCGCGCGACCACGAACACGCCGCGAGCGCTGGCCGCCGCGGCCTCGAACATCGGCGCCAACGCGCGCACTCCGAGGTAGGGAGTCACGGTCATGGCGTCGATCGCGAACGAACTGCGCTCGCTCAGATAGGCCTCCGCGTACGCCTGCGACGTCGAGCCGATGTCACCGCGCTTCACGTCGAGCAGGACCAGCAAGCCACGCGAGCTCGCGTCGGCGCACAACCGTTCCAGCGCCGCGACGCCC
>DASVDW010000215.1:0-7789 GCA_036380925.1 Acidothermaceae bacterium | reverse complement strand
GTGGGGGCGGCCGGGTGGCCCGGCCGCACGCTGGCGCCTGCGCCGCTGAATGACGATGAGGTCGACGACCGCGGTGAGCGCCAGAAACGACAGGATGCCGGCGCCGACCGGCGCTTCGAGTTCGATCGACCACCAGGCGAGGAAGCCGCACACGACAAGCCCGAACACGGCCAGCGCGGTCCTCAGGTTGAGCGCGCTCAACGCGGTTCGGGCTTCGCGCCCGGGCACGTCTTGGTAACCGTCGCCGAACGGATCTCCTTGACGAACCGGTTGCTGGCTCGACTTTCTCGCCGGTCCGGTCATCTTGAGACGCTGCCCGACGACGGGATCGTTACACGTCACCAACCGGAGCGGCGGCGGCGACCGGCCGCCCAAACGGGGGGCGGATAACCGCTCGCCGAGCGGGGTCGGCCGCGATTTCGCAGCGGCAACGCGACGACCATGCCGAACAAGAATCCGATGACGTGCGCTAGATAGGCGACGCCCGACCCCTGCGCGGACAACCCGCCGATCGAGTACCACCACTGCAGCAAGAACCAGCTGCCGAGCACAAACCAGGCGGGCAGCGACAACGGGAAGAACAGCAAGACGGTGACCAGCGACAAGATGCGCGCTCGGGGCCACAACACGAGATAGGCGCCGAGCACTCCCGCGATCGCGCCGGACGCGCCGATCAGCGCGGTCTGCGAGTCGCGAAAAGCAAGCGCGAAACCGTACGCCGAAACGTAGCCGGCGATCAGATAGAAGAGCAGGAACCGCACCCGTCCGAGGCGGTCTTCGACGTTGTTGCCGAACACGTAGAGGAACAGCATGTTGCCGAGCACATGCAGCCAGCTGCCGTGCAAGAACATCGAGTACAACACCGACAGCGCCGGCTGCTTGTGCGGGAAGTCGGACACGCAGGCCACCCGGCCGAACTGATCGACGTAGCGGTGCGCCTGCACCTGACCGGTGATCAGCTCATGGGGAATCGCCGCGTACTGATCGAAGAAGCGGTACTGGTCGCACAGCGACGGGGTGCCCAGCCCGTGGCGGACCAGCTGAAAGTGGTGCACCGGCTCGAGCAAGAACACGACCAGGTTGATCGTGATCAGCGCATACGTGACGACGGGCCCACGCCGCACCGGGTTGCGGTCGTAGATCGGCAGCACCATGGGCCCAAGTGTGTCCCGGTGCGCCGCGCTCATGCAGCTAGGCGCTCATGCGCCCAGGCGCTCTGCGGCTAGGCGCTCGCGGCGGCCGCCAGCACCGCGGGGTGGTCGGCCGGGCCGATCACGTAGTCGTCGCACTTGTAGCACCACACGAACGAAAGCCGCGACAGCGGCAGCGCCGAGATGACCCAGTGGCCGGTGGCCTCGGCGTGCGCCTTCGCGTGGGCGCCCAAGGAGTCGCAACAGCCGACATGGCCACAGGTCAGGCACAGCCGGCGGTTCTCGTCGGTGTTGCAGGTCGCGCAAGCCGCCGCGGGCACGACGTCCGGCACGTGAGCGGGCACATGCACGCAGCGACTGCTCCCAGAGAACTTGCTCATCCTCGTCTCCACTCCCTTTCGTCGGGCCGGCGCGTCCGCGTGGCGCCCGCGATCTTCCTATCGGCTGGTACGTGAGCGGACTGAGCCGGGTTCAGGTCCAAACGGGTGATGTCCGGCCGCGTTTGACAAGGTCACGAATGGTGCAAGCACCGGCTATGGGCACCACAGCCTGGCCCCACGTGGCGAACACCTGGGCGAGCCGGACATGCTGATCGCCGACGCCCGGGTGCTGCTCACCGGCGCCTCCGGCGGCATCGGATGCGCCCTAGTCGCGGCGCTGGCGCGCCGTGGCGCCCGGCTCGTCGTGTCGAGCCGGGACCCATCCCGCCTCGAGGGCGCCGCGTCGAACGCCACCTTCATCGCCGCCGACCTGACCGACGAGGAGCAGGTTCGCGGGCTCGCCGCGGCCGCGGGCGAGGTGGACATCCTGATCAACAACGCCGGCGTGGGCTGGTACGGCAACGCCGCGCAGATGCCGTGCACTGACGTGCGCCGGCTCGTCGAGATCAACATGCTCGCCCCCCTGCTGCTCACCCGATTGCTGCTGCCAGGCATGACGGCGCGCAAACGCGGTCACATCGTCTTTGTTGGATCGGTCGCGGGGCACCTTGGCGTGGAGAACGAAGCGGTTTACTCCGCGACGAAGGCGGCGCTGCGGACCTATGCGGAGGCGCTGCGTGCCGAGGTCAGACGACAAGGGGTGGGGGTCTCCGTGGTCTCCCCCGGCGCGGTCGCGACCAAGTTCTTCGAGCATCGCGGCGCGGCCTACCAACGCAACTGGCCGCCGGCGATTCCCCCCGCGGCCGTCGCCGCGGCCGTCGTCCACGCGGTCGAGCGCAGCGACAAGCAGGTCTTCGTGCCGCATTGGCTGCGGTTTCCGGCTCTCCTGCACGACGGACTGCCAGCTATTTACCGGGGATTCGCGAACAAGTTCGGCTAGCGTCGACCCGAGACAAGCGTCACAAACGCCGCCTCGGGGGCTGCCGTGTTAACCGTCTTGTTCGCCATCGCGGCGGCCGTCTCCAACGCCCTCGCGTCGATTCTCCAGCGGCGGGGCGCCGGTTCGATCCCGGAGAGCAAGTCGATGCGGCCGGCGCTGGTGCTGGCCGTGTTGCGGCGGCCGATCTGGCTGCTCGGCTTACTCTCGATGTGCGCGTCGTTCGTCTTCCAGGCCGCCGCGCTGGCGAACGGCGATCTGGCGCTTGTGCAACCGCTGCTGCTCGCCGAACTGCCCGTCACGTTGCTCTTGGCCCCGTTCTTCTTCGACGTCGCGGCAGGCCGTAGGGCGTGGTTGGGCGTCGTCGGGATGTCGGCAGGTCTCGCCGCCGTCCTGATCGGCGCCGCCCCTAGCGGCGGCCAGCAAACGGCGAGCATCGTGGCCATCCTGCTCACCGTCGCGGCGACCGGCGGGTTGATCGTGTGCCTGGTCTTGCTCGCGCTGCGGTTGGAAGGCAGCCCGCGCGCCGCGACTTTCGCGACCGCCGCCGGCGCCGGGTTCGCGCTGACGGCGGCGTTGATGAAGGAGGCCATGGACGAGCTGGCCAACGGGGGAATCGGCGGCATGTTGGAGTCTTGGTCGCTCTACGCGATGGTCTTCGCCGGCATGGTGAGCCTCTTCCTGTGGCAAAACGCGCTTCAAGCGGGAACGCTCATCGCCGCCCAACCGGCCATCACCCTGAGCGACCCGATCCTGTCGACGCTCATCGGCGTGATGGTGTTCGGTGAGCGGGTGCGGCTTGGCGGTTGGATCGCGCTGGAGTTCGTGGGGGCGCTGCTGATCGCGGCCGCGAGCGTCGAGCTCGCCCGCTCACCGCTGATCAGCGGCGAGGGCCTGCCTGGGCCGGCGCGACAGCGAGACCGAGAAAAGCAGCCGGATCTGCTGTGAAGAGCGCTTGAGCGCGCGCGACCTGCGTCGCGGCGCGCGTCGAGCCGGCTCGAGCCAACTCCTCGACGAGGGCGGTCACTCGCGCCCCTGGCCTGGCGTCGTCGGCGAGGCTGGTCAGACCGAGCTCGGCCATCCGCGAAACCCCGGCGCGGCCGTGTCCCGGCAGCGGCCGGTAGCTCACCACGGGGAGCCCGATCGCAAACGCCTCCATCGCGGTCTGGCCGGCGGCGTTCTCCACCAAGACGTCGCTGCCGCGCATCAACCGCGGCATGTCGTCGCGCCAGCCCATCGCCACCACACCGGGCCGCGCGTCGCCCAACACCCGGCGCAGCCGCTCGTTGCGGCCGCAAAGGACCAACGTCGTGTACCGAGGTGACGCGATCGCGCGCACGGCGGCCACCATGCCGCCCATGCCGCCGCTGCCCCACGCGCCGGCGGAGACCAGCGCGATCGGCAACTCGGGATCGGCCCCGATCTCTTCGCGCAACTCCTTGCGCCGGATCGCGCGTGGCAGGGCGTCCTCCGCCAAACACTCCTCGGGAACGGCCGGCGCGGCGGCGAAGGACGCTCGCCCCGTCATCCTCGCCGCGTCGTCCGCGACCACCTGGTGCACGCAGATGAACGCGTCGTTGCCTGGGTGCAGCCACATGCGATGCGCGACAAAATCGGTGACCACGACCAGGCTCGGCACGCCGACCTTGCCCGACCTGCGCAGCCGGCCGACGATTTGCGCGCACAGATGAAAGGTCGAGACGACCGCGTCAGGGTGAGCGTCCTCGATCAGCCGGCGCACCGCGGGCGAGCTCGCCGCGACCAGCGGGTCGGCGCGCAACATCGCGCCGGGACGGGGTACGAAGAACGCGCGATAAATCGCCTCGTAGACGAACGGCGTGTACCGCAGCATCGCGGCGTAGCTGCTGCGCAGCAGCGGTCCGATCTCGAAGGGGAGCACCGACAAGATGTCGACGACCTCGGCGCTGTCGCCGCGCGCGACGAGCCGCCGGCGCAGCTGCTCCGCGACCCGCTGGTGCCCGTCGCCCATGCTGGCCGCGAGGATGAGGTATCGCCGCACGCTGCCTCAGATACCCACCCACCGCCGCGATGCACCAGATGGCTAGCCTGGCCGGCGGCTGGTCCCTCGGCCTGGCCGCGGTCGCGGCGCAGGTCGCGCCGGCCGCCACCTGGTTGCCGACCGTGCGCGCGGCGTTTCCCCGGCTGGCTGGCGTCGGGCGTGGCGATCACGTCGCGCTGACGTTCGACGACGGCCCTGACCCGGTCTCGACGCCGGCGATCCTCGACCTGTTGGCCGCGAACGAGGTGCGGGCCACGTTCTTCCTGATCGGCGAGCGAGCGGCTCGCGCGCCCGACGTCGTCCAACGCATGGTCGACGAGGGCCACGAGCTCGGCGTCCACGGGTGGCGGCACCGCTACCTGTTCGCCGGTTCGCCCCGCATCGGCCGCTGCCTGGCCGCGATCTCGGACGCCGTGGGCGCGGCGCATCCGCGGCCGCGGTGGTTTCGACCGCCGTTCGGCGTGCTCACCGCGACCAGCGCGGTGGAGGCGGCCCGCTACGGGCTGGCGCCGGTCTTGTGGACGGCGTGGGCGAAGGATTGGCGGGCCGACGCGACGGCGGACTCCGTCCGGGCGATGCTCGAACCGGGACTGGTCGGCGGCGCCACGTTGCTGCTCCACGACGCCAGCACCAAGGAAGCGCCGATGTCGTGGACGGCGACCGCCCGCGCGTTGCCCGCCTTGCTGCGCGACTGCGCCGACCGAGGGCTAACCGTCGGGCCGTTGCGCGAACACGGCGTCGGTTAGGCGCTCACGAGGCGCGCTCGGCCGGCTCGGCGGCCGACTCCTCACCCAGCGAATCGATCGACGCCTCAGCGGTGGCGACGTCGCGCGGATAACTGCGCAACGCCAGCAGTCCCATCCCGCCGGCCGCCGGCAACGCGATGAGGAAGATCAGGAAGGTGGCTTGCAAACCGGCCCCGTCGCCGCCGAGCAAGTGCTCCGACGTGAAGCCGAAAAGCAGCGGCGCGACCGCTTCCAGCCCGGTGCGGGCCAGCGAGCGAATCGACTCCGATCGTCCCCACAACCGCGGATGCATGATGTCCAGCCGCGCCGCGTCTTGCGGCGGGTTCGCGGAAGACAGCACCGCCGCGCCGACGACGATGAGCGGTAACGCGATCGCCACCTGCGACGCCCACAAGGCCGGGCCGAGGAACACCGGCACCGCGATCAACGCGATCGCGGGAACCCACACCCGGCCGGCGACCACGCCACGGCCGACCAGCCGGTCGGCGAGCCGACCGCCGACGAACACGCCGACGAGCGCGCCGGCCCCGATCACCAGCATCAGCCCGCTGGCCTGCGACTTGCTGACGCCGTACTGGTATTGCGAGAACTCCACCGCGAAGCCGCGCAACCCGGCGAAGAAGAAGTAGCCGAGCGCCGACGCGACGATCAGGATGCGGTTGGTCGGGACCCGCAACACGTAGACGACCGCGTGCCGCAGCGACATCCGGTCCGGTGGCGAGCGAAGCACCATCTCCTCGCGCGGGCGCACCTTCGCCCGCCTGAGCGCGCGCCGCATCGCCCCCCGGCTGCGGGTGGTGTCGTCGTCGGCGTGCCAGGCGGAGCCGGGCTCGGCTTCTAGCACGTCGGCCTGGTCGCGCCCGGGTTCGCGCGTGCGGAACATCACCCACGCCACCGCGAGTGTCGGCAAGACGAGCCACCAAAAAGCCCATCTCCAGCCGAACATCCCGGCGACGAACGTCGACCCGACAAGGCCAAGGCCGGTGCCAATGAGCTCGCCGGCCAGGATGCGGCCGTAGATCTTGCCCCGCTCGTCGGTCGGGAAGAGATCCCCGATCAGCGACGCCACGGCCGGACCGGCGGCCGCGGTGACCGCGGCGAGGCCGATCCGGGTGAGCAACAAGAACATGAACGACGTCGCGGTGCCGCTGATCGCGACGGCGATCGCCCATCCGACGATCGTCACCGCCAACAACCGGGTGCGACTGATCCGGTCGGTCAGCACGCCCATCGGCACGGTCAGCACGGCGGAGACGACCGAGACGATCGTCAGCAGCACGCCGATGTCGGTGTTTCCGACGTGGAAGGCGGTCTTGAGGTCGTTCGCGGTCGCCGAGACGGTGCCCTTGTCGGCGCCGTCCAGCGCGATGACCGCCGCCAACGTCGCGATCGCCCGCAGCCGGGCGCGGCTGCCTGTTCGGTCCGCCGCCGCCCGAACGGTCTTCGCCGCGGTGCGGCGCACGGGTGACATGGCGCGTTCGACGTCAATGTGCATCCGTGACGACCGCCCATAGTTCGCCGCTCCGCTTTCTCCGGTCGGTCCCCGTCGTGGCGAATCAGCAAACCGCGCGGTGCCGCTGCGCGACGGCGTCACATCAGGTCGTCAGCCGCCGCGGCCTCGTGCAAGACGTCCTCGCTCGGCGCGTGCCACGGCCGCCGTTGGTCGACCGCGACGAGCACCGCGAGCAGCCCGGCCGGCGCGCCGAGCGCATAGGTGGTCCAGCCGATCTCGGCGAGACCGCCGAGCACGCCGCCGGTCGCGTACGAGCACCAGATGCCGGCGATGACCGCCAGCCGATGGCGCCGCTCGGCCAACTCCCTCTGGGACTCCGGATCTGGGCCGGCGTCACGACGATCGAAGAAATACCGGACGCCGTCCTCGGCGAAGTGGGTCAGCATTCCGGAGACGTACGTGGTGCGCACCGTGCGTCGTCCGATCTTGCGCAAGGTCGCGGTCTGCAGCCCCATCGCGAGCACGAGCATCGCCAGCAGGGGCAGGTAGCTGCCGATCGGGCCCGACTCGCCCACCGCGCGGTGGAAGAAGGTGGCTCCGGTCGCCATGCACGCCAACAACAACGCGGCCTCGACGCTGAGGGTGAGCGAGGTGAGGCGCGGCACACGGCGGCGCCCGCCGACTTCGAGGGCGGCAGCGGCGGCGGCGATGCCCAGCACGAACAACGCGATGGGCACGCCGCGCCGTAGCACGAGCGACCAATCATGCTGCGCGACACCGACGAAGCTGGCGACCGTGTTGCCGCTTTGGTGCGCGACGAAAACCTTTTGCAGCAGGAGGTATCCGGCGCCGTCGACGAAGCCGGCGACCGACGCCAGAAGGATGGCGAGCAGCACAAGACGCGATCGCGTCCCGGTTCCTCCGTTACCGATCAGACTGCCTGGCGCCGTGGACGAGTTTGTCGGCGACCGTCCGCCCGATGCGTCCGACCGCGTCAGGGATGGCGTGACCTGGGCTCGCCTCGAACGAGGACTCGTCGAGGACGTCTTTCACCATCTGGAGCGCGATCGTGCGGCGGTTCGGGGTCCCTTCCTTCAACGCC
>DASVDW010000214.1:0-9650 GCA_036380925.1 Acidothermaceae bacterium | reverse complement strand
ACCGCCTTCGCGGTGCGCGGCCAGACGCCGCCGCCCTTGGAGATGAGTTCGGCGTTGTAATCGGCCCACGAGCTGCGCGGCAGCTTGAACAACCGCAGCCGCTCCTCGAACGAGGCGGCCGCGTCGGGGCTCGGGTCGACGAAGATGTGCCGGTGGTCGAACGCGGCGACCAACCTGGTGTGCCGCGACAGCAGCATGCCGTTGCCGAACACGTCGCCCGACATGTCGCCGATGCCGACACAGGTGAAGTCGGTGGTCTGGCAGTTGACGCCGACGTCGCGGAAATGCCGCTTCACCGACTCCCACGCGCCGCGCGCGGTGATGCCCATCTCCTTGTGGTCGTAACCGGCCGAGCCGCCTGACGCGAACGCGTCACCAAGCCAAAACCCGTATTCGGCGGCGATGCCGTTGGCGATGTCGGAGAACGTCGCGGTGCCCTTGTCTGCCGCGACCACGAGGTAGGTGTCATCGCCGTCGTGCCGCACCGTGTCGGGCGGCGGAACGGTCTGCCGGCCGGCCGGTGTGGTGAGCAGGTTGTCGGTGAGGTCGAGCATGCCGCGAATCAGCGTGCGGTAGCAGTACACGGCCTCGGCCTGCTGCGCCTCGCGGTCGCCCGCGTCGGCCGGCGGGCGCTTCACCACGAAACCGCCCTTCGAGCCGACCGGCACGATGACCGCGTTCTTCACCGTCTGCGTCTTGGCCAGGCCGAGCACCTCGGTGCGGAAGTCCTCCCGCCGATCGGAGTGCCGGATGCCGCCGCGCGCGACCGCGCCGAAGCGAAGATGCACGCCCTCGACCCGCGGCGAGTACACGAAAATCTCGAACTTCGGCCGGGGCTGCGGCAAGGCGGGGATGTCCTCCGAGGCGAACTTCAGCGAGAGGTACGGTTTCGGTTCGCCGTCGACCCGCTGCCAATGGTTCGTGCGCAGCGTCGCGTTCACAAACGACAGGTAGCTGCGCACGATGCGGTCTTGGTCGAGGCTGCCGACGTCGTCCAAGGATTTTTCGATGCGCCCGGTCAACTCCGCGAGCGCGGCGTCGCGGTCGCCGTCGAACCCGGGATCCAGCCGCGCCTCGAACAGCTCGACAAGCAGCCGCGCGATCCCGGCGTTGGCCACCAGCGCCGACTCGACGTACTCCTGGCTGAAGCGCGAACCGGCCTGCCGCAGGTACTTCGCGTACGCGCGCAGCACCGTCACCTGCCGCCAATCCAGCCCGGCGCGCAACACCAGCGCTTGGAAGCCGTCGGCCTCCGCGTCGCCCCGCCACGCCGCCGCCAGCGCGTCTTGGAATCGGCGATGCCGCGCGGTCACGTCGTCGGAGTCGAAGACGCGTCCCTGCCGCAGCCCGAAGTCGTAGATCCACGCCGGATCGGCGCCGCGGCGCTCGATCGCGTAGGGCCGCTCGTCGGTGACCTCGACACCCATGCTCTGCAACAACGGCAGCACCCGCGACAGCGACACCGGCGCGCCGAGGCGGTAGACCTTCAGCCGAAGCTCCTCCTGGCCCGCCGCGTCCGGCTCGTACAGCCGCAGCGCGAAGCCGTCGGCGCCCACCCGCTCGATCTCCTGCAGGTCGTCGACGGCCAGGTACGCCGAGAAATCCTCCTTGTACGCCTCGGGAAACGCCCCGACGTACCGGTCGGCCATGCCGCGGTTGGCGTCGCCGAACCGCTCCTCGAGCGCCTCCGAGAAGTCGTCGTCCCACGTCCGGGTGGCGTCGACCAGCCGGCTTTCCAAGGCGTCGCGGTCGACGTCGGTGATCGCGTCGGTGTCGACCCGCACGACGAAATGCACCCGCGCGAGCACAGAATCCGCCACCCGCAGCGTGTCGTCGATGCTGGTGCCGCCGAGGGCGTCCATGAGGATGTCCTGCATCCGCAGCCGCACCTGGGTGCTGTAGCGATCGCGCGGGAGGTACACCAGGCAAGAAACGAAGCGGCCGTAGACGTCCTTGCGCATGAACAGCCGCAGTCGCCGCCGCTCCTGCAGGTGCAACACACCGATCGCGGTTTCGTACAGCTCCGGCAACGTGGTCTGGAACATCTCGTCGCGCGGCAGGTCTTCGAGGATCCGCAGCAAATCCTTGCCGCTGTGGCTTTGCGGCGCGAAACCGGAACGCTCGATGACCGCCTCGGCCTTGCGGCGCAACAACGGGATAGTCAAGACGCTGCTCACATACGCGGTCGAGGTGAACAACCCGAGAAAACGTCGCTCCCCGACCACGTTGCCGGCGTCGTCGAAGACCTTGACGCCGACGTAGTCGAGGTAGACCGGACGATGCACGGTCGCCCGCGAATTCGCCTTGGTGATGAGCAGCAACTGCGGGTCGCGAACCTTGTCGCGCACCTCCGACGGCAGGCTCGACAACCGCCGAGGCTTCGGCTTGTCGGCGCGCAGGATGCCGAGCCCGGTGCCGGGGACGACGCCGAGCGCGGGCTCGCCGGTCTCCGGGTCGTCGACCAGCCGGTACTCCCGATACCCCAAGAAGGTGAAGTGGTCGTCGGCGAGCCAACGCAAGAACTCCGCTGTCTCGGCCACCTCCGCGGCGCTCAGCGGCAGCCCCGGCGGCGGCGCGGTCGTGAGCCGATCAGAGACCTGCTGCGCGATGGCCCGCATCCGCGGCCAGTCCTCCACCACGTCATGGACGTCGCGCAGCACCCGCAGGATGTCGTCGTGCAGCGCGCGCTCGGCGTCCGCGCTGCCCCGCGGCGCGACCTCGAAATGCATCCACGACTCGACAATCGTGTCGGACGGCGCCTCGTGCGCGTCCAGCGTCCCGAGCACGTCGAGCAACCGGCCCTCGAGGTCGCGCCGGACGACGAACTGCGGGTGCACCACCAGGTGGATCGCGATGTCGTGACGGGACAGCTCCTGCGTTACGGAGTCGACGAGGAATGGCATGTCGTCCGTGACGATTTCGACAAGCGTGTGCGCCGGTCGGCCGGCCAGCTGGTCGGAGTCGAAGGAAACCACGCGAACCTTCGGCAACCCCTGCGGTCGGTTCATCGCGAAGTCGCGGTGCCCCCACGCCACCTCGTACAGCTCGACCGCGGGCCAGTCCAGCACGTCCTCGGCCGCCATGTGTAAGAAATAGCGGGCCAGAAAGGGCTCCACGTCCGCCGCGTTGTCGCGTCCTTGCGAAGCGAGCGCGATGAGCCGCGCCTTCTGCCGCTCCAACTCCTCGTCGTGCCGCTCGAACGCGTCGATCATCGCGCGCTCCCGTCGTCCGACATGCCCATATGGGGATAGCCGACGGTCGTCGGTGGCGTGAAGTTCTCCTTGATGGCGCGGGTGCTCGTCCAGCGCAGCAGGTTTTGCATTGATCCAGCCTTGTCATTGGTTCCGCTCGCCCGGCCGCCGCCGAACGGTTGTTGTCCGACCACCGCGCCGGTGGGCTTGTCGTTGATGTAGAAGTTCCCGGCGGAGAAACGCAGCGCGTTCGTCGCCGCGGCGATCGCGGCGCGGTCTTGCGCGATCACGGCGCCGGTGAGCGCGTACGGCGCGACGTCCGCGGCCTGCGCCACGACCTCGTCGTAGCGGTCGTCGTCGAACACGTGCACGGCGAGGACCGGCCCGAAGTACTCGCGGGTGAACACCTCGTCGGTCGGATCTTCGGCGAGGAAGACCGTGGGCCGAACGAACCACCCATCGACGTCGTCAAGCTGACCGCCCGCCACCAACGTCATGCCGGGCAGCGACTTCGCCCGCTCGATCGCCTCACGCAACCGCGCGAACGAGCGCCCGTCGATGACGGCGCCCATGAAGTTGGAGAAATCGGTGACGTCGCCCATCGACAGCGACTCGACCTGCGCGACGAACTGCGACTCCAACCTGCGCCACACCGAGCGCGGCACGTACGCGCGCGAAGCCGCCGAGCATTTCTGGCCTTGATACTCGAAGGCGCCGCGGATCAACGCGCTGCGCAACACGTCGACGTCAGCCGACGGGTGCGCGATGACGAAGTCCTTGCCGCCGGTCTCGCCGACGATCCGCGGATATCCGCGATAGCGCGGCAAGTTCTCGCCAACGTTTCGCCACAAGCTCTGGAACGTCGCCGTCGAGCCGGTGAAGTGAATGCCGGCGAGCGCCTCGTGCGGCACGGCCACCTCAGACACCGCCGCGCCGCCGCCGGTGACCATCGTGATGACGCCGGGCGGCAGGCCGGCAGCGGTCAACAACTCCATCAAGAAGTGCGCGGAGAACGCTTGCGTCGGCGACGGCTTCCACACGCACACGTTGCCCATCACCGCGGGGGCGGTCGGCAAGTTGCCGGCGATCGACGTGAAGTTGAACGGGGTGATCGCCAGCACGAAGCCCTCGAGCGGGCGGTGGTCGAGCCGGTTCCAGACACCGGGGGCTGACAGCGGCTGCTCGGCGAGGATCTGCCGGGCGAAGTGGACGTTGAACCGCCAGAAGTCGGCGAGCTCGCAGGCCGCGTCGATTTCCGCCTGGTAGCAGGTCTTGCTCTGGCCGAGCATCGTCGCCGCGTTGATCGTGTCGCGCCACGGGCCGGTGAGCAGGTCGGCGGCCTTCAAGAAGACGGCCGCGCGGTCGTCGAACGTCAGGTTCCGCCACCCGGGCGCGGCGGCAAGCGCGACGTCGATCGCCTCGCTCACGTCGTCCGGCGTCGACTCGGCGAGCACACCGAGCACGGCCGAGCGGCGATGCGGCTGGACGACGTCGACCCGGTCACCGCCGGCCATCCGCCGGCGCCCGCCGAGCGCCAGCGTCAGCTCGACGCGTTCGGAGCCCAACTCCTTGAGACGCGTCTCAAGTCGGGACCGCTCGGGGCTGCCCGGGGGGTAGCTGAGCGGCGGCTCGTTCGTCGGGCTCGGAACCGTGGTGACGGCGTCCATCGCGTGTTGCTCCTGGCGTCGACTCGCTTGCGGGATCTCTGCTTGCGTGGGCGACTTGCTGCAGGCGACTGGTGAGCCTCCCGGTAAGGCGGCTCGTGTCCCATCCTGACATGCCTATCGCCGCGCCGCGCGCTCAGCTGAGCGAGATCGGCTCGCGGGTCGCGTGTTCGGACGCCGACGCCGGATCGCTACCCGCCGACGATCCCGTCGAGCGCGTCTTCCACGGACGACCCGATCGTGCTGACGCCGCCGAACAGCGAGCCCTTCGCGAGCGTCGGCTGGGCGCCGGACACATAGGTGATCACCGTGGTCGGCACGATCGAGGTGTCGACCAGCAGGAGCGGCGCCCCGAGATGCCCGAGCAGCGCGCCTCCCGACAGCGCGTCGGGGAACGTCCGGCCGGTCGCGAACCCCGCCGAACCCGGCGAGCTGAAGAACGTCTTGGCGACGTCGACCGCGGTCTCGAAGCGGTCGGCGCCGGCGATCGCGCTCGCCGACGGGTCGGCCTGGGAGGCCGGACCGCCGACCGCGTACACCGTTCCTGGGTGCGCGGTGAGGTAGGCGGACGTCGCGGGCGGCATCGTCGGCCCGTTCGTGAGCAGCACCACGCCGCCCACCTTGGCCGCAGCGACGCCGGCCGACAACGCGTCGGGGAAGTTGACGCCGGTCGCGAGCAGCACGGTGCCCGGATCGCCGAGCGCGTCGGCCACCTTGACCGCGGTGTCGAACCGGCTGGCGCCGCTGTATCTGGTGACGTGGTAGCCGAGGCCGGTCAGCTGGGACTCGACGCTCGCGGGCACTGCGGTCGTGCCGCCGAGCAGGTAAACCGCCCCTCCGGGCGCCAAGACCCGCTGAATTTCGGCGAGGGTGGCCCCAGGCAGCGACGCGCCAACGGTCAACAGCAGGGGCGCGTTCCTCGCCGCGGCGAGCGGTGCGCCGACCAACGCGTCGGGGTAGTCGTCACCGCGGGCCAGGACGACGGCGCCGGCGCCGCCGGTCGGAAACTCCGCCTTCGAGACCGCGACGGCGGTGCCGAAGCGGTCGGAGCCGGCCAGCCTGGTCACCGACTTGCTCACCGTCCGAGTGATGACCGACACGGTGTCGTCACCGCGGTTGACCACGTAAGCGGTGTGCGTCGACGAGTCGACCGCGATGTCGTCCGGGGCATGTCCGACCGGCACCGTCGCGATGACTGTGTTGTTGGCCCCGTCCATGACCGAGACGGTGTTGGAGTCGGTGTTCGCGACGTAGACGAGGTTGGTGCCGGAGTCGACCGCGACGCCGCCGGGGAAGGTGCCGACCGGCACGCCAGCCGTCACAATCTTGAGTGACTCGTCGTATACCGAGACCGCGCCGACGCTCTTGCTGGCGTTCGAGATATACACCTTGTGCGTCGTGGAATTCACCGCCACGCCGCCATTGCCCGGAACCGTGAAGTAGCTTCCCTTGAACGAAGACGGCGCGGTGTAGGTCTCGGTGCGCATCAGGCCGGAGCAACAAGCCGCCGCGAAGGCCTCGTGCGTGCCGCTGTCGACCGCGATCTGGCGGAAGACATCCGACGTCGGCCCGCCGCCTCCCCCAGCGACGAGCTTCTTCGTTTGTTCGTCGATGATGTCAATGTCGACGTTGGTCGAGACCGCCTTGTCGGCGCCGGCCGCGTAAAGCAAATGCGCCACTGGATCGACGCCCAGCGCCGCGACGTATTGGTCTTGCAGCGTGATCGTCGAGGTCACCGCGTTTGTCGCGCTGTTGATGACGGAAATCGTGCCGTTACCGCGGTTTCCCACGTAGACGGTCGGCGGCCCCTGCAAAACAGGCAGGATCCCGGCGCCGGTTGACGCCGCCGCGTTGACGAGCGTCGTCGGCAAGGTGTCGATGGCGACGCTCGCCGGCTCCGGCCCAACCGTGATAGTGCCCACCACGGCGTTCGTGGTCGTGTCTATGACATAGACCCGGCCGTCCATGGCACTCGGGGCGTACGCGCGGTGGATTCCCGCGTCGACAGCGATTCCGCCGCCGCTGCTCTCCTCGCCCACCGGCACGGTCGCCGCCACGGTGAACGTCGTCGACGCATGCGCGGGCGGCGAGAAAGCGGACGTGGCCGCAATTCCCGACGCGAAAACGACGGCGGCCGTCATGACAGCCGCCCGTGCGGTTCGCGCCGGTGGCGAATACCGAATATGAGCCATCACGATCATCCCCCACCCGCTCGCACGGCCTGCGACAGCCGTAAATGGCGATCAACTTATACGCGAACGCCCCCGTTGGGAACACCTCGGTTTTTTTCGAGGTCGGGCACCGCAACGCCGAAAACCGGCCGGGCACGCGTCAGCCGACCAAGGACCCGAGTTCCTGGGTCGCGTACCACTGCAACTCGTGGTCGTCCAACCCGTCGAGGACGAACCGAGCGTCGTCGTCACCGGCCTCGCCGGCGCCGACCAACCTGGCCGCGGCCTCGACATCCGCCGACGCCGCCAGGTCGTCGACATGCACCGACGCGACCGCTTCCACCAAGACGACAGCTCGAACCCGAACTGCCGCCACGTCGATCTGCGGCGCCGCCACAACATCGGCGTCCGAGACATCAACAGCCAGGACGACGCGGCGCGCGGCGGCAAGCAGTCCGGACGACGCGATCAGTCGAAGCGACCCCCGCGCCGCGCGGGTGAGCGCGACGTATTCGAGCTCTTCCAGATCGCCGTCGCGATACCACTCGCGCAGGCCCGCGGTCACGGCGTAGCCGACACTCCCCGCGTCCGCGACAACCGCCCGAGGGTCGGGCCGACCGACGGCGTCGAGCCGCACCTTGCCCGACAAATCGGGCAAGGTGGACGGGATATAGACGCGCACGTGGCACATGCTCCCACGCCTGATCGAGCACCGCGCGGTAGCGCCGATCGGGGCGAAAACTGCGATCAGACACTCAGGCCCACGCGAAATGAGCCGAAGGACCTAATGGCGCCCAGTGGCGCCGCGCGGCAGGACGCCGCGCCGGGTTCGGCGACTCGACGGAGCAAACATGTCAGGTGTCACTGCGGTGCGGCCCGCATCGACCGCGACGACGGCGCGTCTGTGGCGCGACCGGTCGCTGGCCTTCAAGATCAACGCCGCTGTGCTGGTCGCCGTCGCGACGGCCGCCGCGATCGCTGGCGTGGCCCTCAACGCCGTCAGCTCGATGGCGACGCATGCCAAGGCCGCCCGCGACGCCGCGGTCGCGACCAGTGCGCACAATGCCGTCTCGACCGTGCTCCATGAGGAGAGCGCCGCGAACCGCAACGTGCTGCTCATCTTGTTCATCGGCATGGCGGTCGCGTTGTTCATCGGTTGGCGGGTCGCGCGCAGCGTCCGCACCGACGTGAACAAGGTGGTGAACGTCGCCGAGGGCTTGGCAACCGGCGACCTCACTCGCACCGCGCGGTTGGACAGCGCCGACGAGATCGGCCGGCTGGCGAGCGCCCTCGATCGGGCGTCGGCGCAGCTGCGGCAAGACTTCGCCTCCGTGAGCAACAACGCGGCCACGCTCGCGGCGTCGTCGGTCGAGCTGACGAACGCGGCGAGCGCGTTGGCCAGCTCCGCCGAAGCGGCGTCCAGTGAGGCGAACGTGTCGGCCGACACGGCGGCCGCGGTCACCGCGCACGTGCAGGCGGTCGCCACCGGCGGGCAGGAGATGGGCAGCTCCATCCGCGAGATCAGCGTGAACGCGAGCGAGGCGACCCGGGTGGCCGCGCAGGCGGTCACGGTCGCCGCGTCGACCAACGACATGGTGACCCGGCTCGGCGAGTCGTCGTCGCAGATCGGCCAGGTCGTCAAGGTGATCACCTCAATCGCGCAACAGACCAACCTGCTGGCGCTCAACGCCACCATCGAGGCCGCGCGCGCCGGCGAGGCAGGCAAGGGCTTCGCGGTGGTCGCGGGCGAGGTGAAGGACCTCGCGCAGGAGACCGCGAAGGCGACCGAGGACATCGCGCACCGGGTGGACGCGATCCAAGGCGACACCGCGGCGGCGGTGGCCGCGATCAGCGAGATCAGCTCCATCATCGAGCGGATCAACGAGATTCAGACCGTGATCGCGTCGGCCGTCGAGGAGCAGACCGCGACGACGAACGAGATGAACCGCAGCATCGACGAGGCGGCGAGCGGCGCGCACGAGATCGCGAACCGGATCACCCAGGTCGCCCGGGCCACGCAGCAAACCGCCGGAACGGTGGGCAGCGCACGGCACGCGGCCGAGGAACTCGCGCGGATGTCAGGTCAACTGCAGCAGGTCGTCGCCCGCTTCAAGTACTGACCGGCCGACGGTCAGCGGGCGTGGCGCAGCAGCTGACGCGACCGAGCGCGTCGGCGTGGCGTGAGACCGACGCCGGCCAGCTGCGCGACAAGCGGCAGCATCGCTTGCCGGGCAGCAGAATCCGGCGCGATCTCGCCGATTGAACGGCCACTCGCGATCGCCTGGTCGAAGCCGGCCTGGTCGTGCGGCACGAAGGTGATGTTCTCGACGCCGGCGTAGCGCGACAACGCCTGCGCGATTTGCGATCGCGGCTCGCCGTTGATGGGCCCGCCACGCAGGCGGTTGACCACCACGTGGGGTCGGCGGTCGGGCAGCGCCGCGCTCAACTCGGTGAGACCGCGCACGAGTCGCTGCAGACCGATCGGGTCAGCGGCGCCGACCGCGACGACGCGGTCAGCCTGCGCCAGCGTCGTCAGGGTCGCGCCGTTTCGCCGTGGCGCCGTGGTGTCGTAGCTCAGCTCCTCGTCTTGCTCGAGACAAAACCCGCAGTCGACCACGGTGAGC
>DASVDW010000213.1:0-20296 GCA_036380925.1 Acidothermaceae bacterium | reverse complement strand
GCCGACGAGGGGCTCGCCGTCGCCGTCCCCGAGACGGTCACGGTGGAGCGGCCGAAGAACAAGGAGCACGGCGACTACGCCACCAATGTGGCCCTTCAATTGGCCAAGCCGGCCGGCCGCGCCCCCCGCCAGCTCGCCGAGCTGATCGCCACCAAGCTGCGCAGCGCCGACGGAATCGCCAGCGTCGAGATCGCCGGGCCTGGCTTCTTGAACATCAATTTGGACGTCGCCTCGCAGGGCGAGCTGGCCCGCTTGATCGTCGACGCCGGCCCGGCCTACGGCCAGACCGACACGTTGCGCGGCCAGAAGGTCAACCTCGAGTTCATCTCGGCCAACCCGACCGGTCCGCTGCACCTCGGCCACACCCGATGGGCCGCGGTCGGCGACGCGATCGGCCGGGTGCTCAGCGCCGCCGGCGCCGACGTCACCCGCGAGTTCTACATCAACGACCGCGGCGTGCAGATGGATCGGTTCGGCGCGTCGCTCGAGGCCGTCGCGCTTGGCCAGCCGGTGCCCGCCGACGGCTACCACGGCGGCTACATCGGCGATCTCGCCGAGGAGATCGTGAAGACCGACCCAGGCATCGTCGACCTGCCTGAGCCGGATCGGATGCAGGCTTTTCGCGACGCCGGTTACCGCCTCCAGCTTGACCACCAGCGGCGAGTGCTCGACGACTTCGGCACCCACTTCGACGTCTGGTACTCCGAGCGGTCGCTACATGACTCGGGCGCCGTCGAGCGTGGCTTCGCCCGGCTACGCGAGCTGGGCCATCTCTACGAGGCAGACGGCGCAGTCTGGCTGCGCACCACCGATTTCGGCGACGACAAAGACCGCCCGCTGGTGAAAAGCGACGGCGAGCTGACCTATTTCGCGTCCGACACCGCCTACTACGTCGACAAGCGCTCGCGCGGCTTCGACGTCTGCATCTACCTTCTCGGCGCCGACCACCACGGCTACGTCGCGCGACTCAAGGCGATCGCGGCCTGCGCCGGTGACGACCCCGACAAGAACATAGAGGTGCTGATCGGCCAGTTGGTGAAGATCCTCAAAGGCGGCGAGGAGGTCCGGCTTTCCAAGCGGGCCGGCGAAATCGTCACCCTTGAAGACTTCGTCGAGATGGCGGGCGTCGACGCCGTCCGGTACTCACTCACCCGCTACCCGAGTGACTCGCCGCTGACTCTCGACATCGACGACATCACCCGCAAGAAGAACGACAACCCGGTCTTCTACGTGCAGTACGTCGCGGCGCGCACGGCGTCGGTCTCACGCAACGCGCGCGAGCTCGGCATCGAGCGCGGCGAATTCGACCCGACGCTGCTGTCGCACGAGCGCGAGAACGACTTGCTCGGCGCGCTCGGCGAGTTCCCGCGCATTGTGGCCAGTGCCGCCGAGCTGCGCGAGCCGCACCGCGTCGCCAGATATCTCGAGGAGTTGGCCGGCGTCTACCACCGGTTTTACGACGTGTGCCGCATTCTGCCGATGGGCGACGAGCCGGTGACCCCGCTGGTGCACGCCCGGTTGTGGCTCAACGACGCCGCCCGCGTCGTCATCGCGAACGGGCTCGACCTGCTCGGCGTCAGCGCGCCGGAACGGATGTAAGGAGATGCACACCCACGAGGCTGGCGCCTTGCACGCCGACGTCCGCGAGCTCGGCGCCGCGCCGCTGCAACCTCCCGCGGATCTCAACGCGCTGCCATCGAAGGTGTGGTCGCGCAACGTCAGGCGATCGGACGACGGTGAGCTCGTCGTGGCGGGCGTCTCCGCGACCAGGCTCGCGGCCGAGTTCGGCACCCCGGCGTACGTCGTCGACGAGGACGACTTCCGCGCCCGTTGCCGGGCCTGGCTTCACGCGTTCCCCGACGCCGATGTCTATTACGCCGGCAAGTCCTTCTTGACCACCGCGATCGCCCGCTGGGTGGCGCAGGAGGGACTGCGGCTCGACGTGTGCACCGGCGGCGAGCTCGCGGTCGCGCTGCACGCCGGCTTCCCCGCGCCGAAGATCGCGATGCACGGCAACAACAAGTCCGTCGCAGAGCTGACCGCCGCCCTCGACGCCGGCGTCGGGCGCGTCGTCGTCGACTCTTTCGACGAGATCGAGCGGCTCGCCAAGCTGGCGGTCGGTCGCGACGCCAGGCCGCGGGTGCTGGTCCGCGTCACGGTCGGCGTCGAGGCGCACACCCACGAGTTCATCGCCACCGCGCACGAGGATCAGAAGTTCGGCTTCTCGCTCGCGGGAGGCGACGCGCTGGAAGCGGCGAGACGGGTGCTCGCCAGCGAAACCCTCGAACTCGTCGGCCTGCACTCGCATATCGGCTCGCAGATCTTCGACACCTCCGGATTCGAGGTCTCCGCGCACCGCGTCGTCGGGCTGCTAAAGGAACTCCGCGACGACGTCGGCGTTGAGCTGCCTGAGCTCGACCTCGGAGGCGGCCTCGGCGTCGCCTACACGGTCGACGACGACCCTGCCGAAATCGCTTACGTGGCAGGGCAGTTGCGGGCCATCGTCGAGCGCGAGTGCGAGGCGGCCGGCCTAGCCGTTCCGCGACTCAGCGTCGAGCCGGGTCGGGCGATCAGCGGCCCGACCACCTTCACGCTCTACGAGGTCGGCACGGTGAAGCGGGTCGAGGTCGCCGCCGGGCTGGTTCGCAGCTACGTCAGCGTCGACGGCGGCATGAGCGACAACGTCCGCACCGCGCTGTACGACGCGGCCTACACCTGCGCGCTGGCCAATCGGGCGTCGTCCGCCCCGCCGATGCTCGCGCGGGTGGTCGGCAAGCACTGCGAGTCCGGCGACATCGTCGTGCGCGACACCTTCCTGCCGGCCGACACCGCTCCCGGCGACCTGATCGCCGTCGCGGTCACCGGGGCGTATTGCCGGTCGCTGTCGAGCAACTACAACCACCTCGGCCGCCCCCCGGTCGTCGCGGTGCGCGACGGCGAGCCGCGACTGATCGTGCGGCGCGAGACCGTCGACGACATCTTGCGGCTCGACGTGGACGCCGAACCGGCAGAATAAGCGGCGATGTCAATGACGGCGACAAAGGCAGGACGGCGATGAGCGGCCACCAGGGCCCCCGGTCGCTGCGCGTGGCGCTGCTCGGTTGCGGAACGGTGGGCGCCGAGGTCATCCGCTTGCTGCAGGAGCAGCGCGAAGACCTCGCGGCCAGGGTCGGCGCGCCGCTGGAGATCGTCGGCATCGCGGTTCGCCGCCCGCAGCGAAAGCGCGATCTCGACGTCGATCCCGCGCTGCTCACCACCGACGCCGCGGCGCTCGTCGCGCGCGACGACATCGACATCGTCGTCGAGGTCATCGGCGGTATCGAGCCCGCGCGCACGCTGATCCTCTCGGCGATGAGCCACGGCGCGTCGATCGTCACGGCGAACAAAGCGCTGCTCGCCGAGGACGGCGCGACCCTGCACGACGCGGCCGACAAGCACGGCGTCGACCTGTACTTCGAGGCGAGCGTGGCTGGTGCGATCCCGCTGCTGCGGCCGTTGCGCGAGTCGCTGGCCGGAGACGCGGTCCATCGGGTCCTCGGCATCGTCAACGGCACCACCAACTACATCCTGACCCGCATGGATGAAACCGGCGCGAGTTTCACCGAGGCGCTCGACGAGGCCACCGAGTTGGGTTACGCCGAAGCCGATCCGAGCGCCGACATCGACGCATTCGACGCGGCCGCGAAAGCCGCGATCCTGGCCGGTCTGGCCTTTCACACCCGCGTCACCATCGGCGACGTCTACCGCGAAGGCATCGCCGACGTCACCGCCGCCGCGGTGGCGAGCGCGCGCGACATGGGGTGTGTCGTCAAACTGCTGGCGATCTGCGAGCGCTCTGCCGATGGCCGCGGCGTCGGCGTGCGGGTGCATCCGGCGATGATCCCGCGGTCGCATCCGCTGGCCGGTGTGCGCGAGGCTTACAACGCGGTGTTCATCGAGGCCGAGGCGGCGGGCCAGCTGATGTTCTACGGGCGCGGGGCCGGGGGAGCGCCGACCGCGAGCGCGGTGCTCGGCGACATCGTGGCCGTCGCGCGCAACAAGGTCAAAAACGCTTTGGGCACAGGGGAATCCGCCTACGCGGACCTCGAAGTGCGGCCGATGGGCGACACCCGCACGCGCTACCACGTCAGCCTCGACGTCGCCGACAAAGCCGGTGTTCTCGCGGCGGTCGCGCAGGTCTTCGCCAAGCATGACGTCTCGATTCAGACGGTGCGGCAATCGGGCCGCGGCGACGACGCGACGTTGGTGATCGTGACGCACTCGGCGTCGGACGCCGCGTTGTCGGCCACCGTCGAGGATTTGAGCGGGCTCGACATCGTGCGCGATGTGGCGAGTGTGATGCGAGTCGAAGGCGAGGAAAGCGCGTGATTCACCGTTGGCGCGGGCTGATTGAGGAGTACCGCGAGTGGCTGCCGGTCACCGACTCCACTCCGGTCGTCACCTTGCAGGAGGGCGGCACGCCGCTGCTGCCCGCGCCGGTGCTGTCGAACCTGACCGGCTGCGACGTCTATCTCAAAGTCGAAGGCGCCAACCCCACCGGGTCGTTCAAAGACCGCGGCATGACCATGGCCATCAGCAAGGCCGTCGAAGCGGGCTCGAAAGCGGTCATCTGCGCGTCCACCGGCAACACCAGCGCGAGTGCCGCCGCGTACGCCGCGCGCGCCGGCCTGTTGTGCGTGGTCCTCGTCCCGCGGGGGAAAATCGCACTCGGCAAGCTTGCCCAAGCGCTCGTGCACGGCGCGAAATTGCTTCAGGTGGACGGGAATTTCGACGATTGCCTCGCGCTCGCCAGCAAGCTCGCGCAGGATTTTCCGGTCACCCTCGTCAACTCGGTCAATCCCGACCGCATCGAGGGGCAGAAAACCGCGTCATTCGAAATCGTCGACGTGCTCGGCGACGCGCCCGACGTCCACTGCCTACCGGTCGGCAACGCCGGCAACATCACCGCCTATTGGAAGGGCTACGTCGAGTACGCGACGGCGGGCTCCGCGACCAAACGGCCGAAGATGCGCGGTTTTCAAGCCGCGGGCGCGGCGCCCATCGTGCTGGGCCACGTCGTGAACCAGCCCTCCACGATCGCCACCGCCATCCGGATCGGCAACCCGGCGAGCTGGACCAAGGCCCTCGACGCGCGCGACCAATCGGGCGGCGCCATCGAGTCGGTCACCGACCGGCAGATCCTGTCGGCCTACCGGCTGCTCGCCGCCAAGGAGGCGGTCTTCGTCGAGCCCGCGTCGGCGGCCAGCGTCGCCGGGTTGTTGCAGGCCCGCGAGCAAGGCACGCTCGAAACCGGGCTGCGGGTGGTGTGCACGGTCACCGGCAACGGTTTGAAGGACCCTGAGTGGGCCATCTCGGGCGCCCCGGCCCCGATCACGATTCCGCCCGAGGTGACGGTGGCCGCCAAGGCGTTGGGTCTCGACGACTAGTGGCCGGTGTCTCCTTTCGCGCCGCCCCTGTGCGGGTTCGGGTGCCCGCGACCAGCGCGAACCTCGGCCCGGGCTTTGACAGCTTCGGGCTGGCGTTGGCGTTGTACGACGACGTCGTCGTACGGGTGGCCGAGTCGGGTTTGTCCGTCGACGTCGCCGGGGAAGGCGCCGACGAGGTGCGGCGGGACAAGAAGAACCTCGTCGTGCGAGCGGTGCAGGCGACCTTCGAGTTGTTGGGTGGCCAACCGCGCGGATTGGAAGTGGTGTGCGCCAACCGGATCCCGCACGGTCGCGGGCTTGGGTCCTCGGCCGCCGCGATCGTGGCCGGCATCCTCGCGGCGCGCGAACTCGTCGTCGGCGGCCCCGACAAGCTCCCGGACGACGCGATGCTGCGCCTCGCGGCGCAGCTCGAAGGCCACCCCGACAACGTCGCCGCGTGCCTGCTCGGCGGCTTCACCATGGCCTGGACGCAAGCCGACGACTTCGGACCGGTGAGCCGGGCGGTCCGTCTTGACCCCCATCCCGACCTCGCGCCGGTCGCCTTCGTGCCCGAGACCAAGGCGTCCACCGCGAAGGTGCGCAAGCTGCTGCCCGAGACCGTGCCGCACGTCGACGCCGCGGCCAACGCGGCGCGCGCCGGCCTGCTGGTCGAGGCGCTGACCCGACGGCCCGACCTGCTGCTCGTCGCCACCGCGGACGCGCTGCACCAGCCTTACCGCGCGCCGGCGATGCCGCGAAGCGCGGCGATGGTCGACCGACTGCGGGCCGCCGGCGTGGCCGCGGTGATCTCCGGCGCCGGCCCGACCGTGCTCGCGCTCACGTCGTCGCAGACCGCGGACGACGTCGCGGCGGCGCACGAGTCACGTTGGTTCACGGCGATGCCGCTCGCGGTCGACCACGACGGCGCGCAGGTGGTCCCGCTGGGGGTGACCGGCGCGCCCTGAGCGGCCGGTGCGCCGAATTGGCGATGCGGCCGCGACGGGGTGCTACGCTGAGGGAGCATCCAGTGGCCGCACAGGCTTCTTTAGGTTGCTTTGCTCCCCAACGTCGCGCCGGTTCGACCGGCTTCGGCTCGCCCGAGTCCGATCTCTTCTCGATCAAGCGCTTACCCAGCAGGTCGCCAAGAGGTCCCAAAGCGTCGAGGGTTCGCCGGTCAATCACGCGCGTGGAGTTGTTGTGGCTCGGCCGCCCGCGTCGCGCAAGCGCGTGGCCGGCGAGCTTTCCCGGAAGGATCCTGAGTGACCGAGATCACCGACGCCCCGACCCTCGCCACCGACAACGGCGAGACCGGCGGCACCCGCGCCACCGCCCGACGTCGCCCCGGAAGTGGGCTGACCGCGATGGTGCTCCCCGAGTTGCAGGCGCTCGCCTCGAGCATGGGCATCAGCGGCACCGCACGCATGCGCAAGGGCGAGTTGATCGCCGCCATCCAAAGTCGGCAGGCCCCCGCCGCCGCGCCGAAGGCGGGCGTGAACGGCGCGCCCACCGCCGCGGCGACGGCCCCGACCGGCGACACCGGTGCGAGGGCGGCGACCGGCGAAGCCGGCGACACCGAGCGGCCCGGCCGCGAACGGGGGCCCCGCCAAGGCGGCCGCCGCCCCGCGGCAGCCGCCGCCTCGGCTGAGGGGGCGCCCGCCGGCGCCGCCGTCGACACGCCCGTGGCGCCAGCCCGCGAGGAGCGGGAGGCGGGCGAAGACCGGCCCACCCGCGAAGAGCGCGACCACAACCGCGACCGCAACCGCAATCGCGACCGTCAGCAAGGCCAGCAGGGCCAGCAGCAAGGCCAGCAACAGCAGGGCCAGCAGCGCCGCGACGACGACGACTACGACGGCGGCGGCCGTCGCCGCCGTGGCCGCTTCCGCGAGCGCAACCGCGGCAACCGCGGCGGTGGTCGCGACCGGTTCGGCGAGGCGGAGCCGGTCATCTCCGAGGACGACGTGCTCGTCCCGATCGCCGGCATCCTCGACATCCTCGACAACTACGCGTTCGTGCGCACGTCGGGCTACCTGCCCGGTCCGAACGACGTGTACGTCTCGCTCGCGCAGGCGCGCCGCTACGGGCTGCGCAAGGGCGACGCGGTCACCGGCGTCGTGCGCCAACCGCGCGAGGGCGAGCGCCGCGAGAAGTTCAACGCGCTCGTCCGGCTCGACACCGTGAACGGCGTCGACCCGGAGACCGCTCGCGCCCGGCCGGAGTTCATGAAGCTCACCCCGCTGTACCCGCAGGAACGGCTGCGCCTCGAGACCGACCCGGGTCAGCTGACCACCCGGATCATCGATTTGATCGCGCCGATCGGCAAAGGCCAGCGCGGGCTGATCGTGTCCCCGCCGAAGGCCGGCAAGACCATGGTCATGCAGGCGATCGCGAACGCGATCACCCGCAACAACCCCGAGTGCCACCTCATCGTCGTCCTCGTCGACGAGCGGCCTGAAGAGGTCACCGACATGCAGCGCTCGGTGAAGGGCGAGGTCATCTCCTCGACCTTCGACCGGCCCGCCGAGGACCACACGATGGTCGCCGAACTCGCCATCGAGCGGGCCAAGCGGCTGGTCGAGCTCGGGCACGACGTCGTGGTCCTGCTCGACGGCATCACCCGCCTCGGGCGCGCGTACAACCTGGCCGCGCCGGCGTCCGGACGCATCTTGTCCGGTGGTGTCGACTCGGCGGCCCTTTACCCGCCGAAGAAGTTCTTCGGCGCGGCGCGCAACATCGAGCACGGCGGCTCGCTGACCATCCTCGCCACGGCGCTGGTCGAGACCGGCTCCCGCATGGACGAGGTGATCTTCGAAGAGTTCAAGGGCACCGGCAACATGGAGCTCAAGCTCGACCGCAAGCTCGCTGACAAGCGCACGTTCCCCGCGGTCGACGTCGACGCGTCGGGCACCCGCAAGGAAGAGCTGCTGATGTCGCGCGAGGAGCTGCAGATCGTCTGGAAGTTGCGCCGGGTGCTGCACGCCCTCGACACCCAGCAGGCGCTTGAGGTGCTGCTCGACAAGATGAAGCAGACCAAGACCAACGCGGAGTTCCTGCTGCAGATCCAGCAGACGACGCCGTTCGGCAACGACTGACGCAGGCCGACCACTCGGGAATGCCGCGCTGCCAACTGGCGTTGTGCGGCGGTCTGGCACACTGAGGAGCCGGTCACGACGGTTCCGGTTCACGCCCTGGCGGGCGACCCGGCGACCGAGACAGCGAGGAGAAGTCAATGAAGCCCGAGATCCATCCCGACTACCACGAGACCACGGTCGTGTGCAGCTGTGGCAACTCGTTCACCACCCGCAGCACGTCGAAGTCGGGCTCGATCCACGCCGACGTGTGCTCCGCCTGCCACCCGTTCTACACGGGCAAGCAGAAGATCCTCGACGTCGGCGGACGGGTCGAGAAGTTCCAGAAGCGCTTCGGCAAGGCTGGCGCCGCAAACAAGTAGCTGCTGCACGGCGTCGGTTCGGCGGGTCTCCGCGGGACCGACGCCGTTCTTCGTGCGCGCACAGCTGGCCAGACGAGAGGAGGCGACCCGGTGTTCGAAGCGGTCGAGGAGTTGATCGCCGAGCACGCCGACCTCGAAAAGCGCCTCGCCGACCCGGCCTTGCACACCAACGCGGGCGCCGCCCGAAGCCTCGGACGACGGTACGCGCAGCTTACGCCGATCATCGAGACCTACCGGCGCTGGAAGTCGCTGGGCGACGACCTCGAGGCGGCCCGCGAGCTCGCCGACGCGGATCCCAGTTTTCGCGCCGAGATTCCTGAGCTCGAACGGCAAATCGAGCAGGCCACCGAAGAGCTGCGCGCGCTGCTGGTGCCACGCGACCCCAACGACGGCAAGGACGTCATCCTTGAGGTCAAGGCCGGCGAAGGCGGCGAGGAGTCGGCCTTGTTCGCCGGCGACCTGCTGCGGATGTACCTGCGCTACGCCGAGCGGCACGGGTGGAAGACCGAGGTCCTCGACGCCAACGAGTCCGATCTCGGCGGCTTCCGCGACGTCACCGTCGCGGTGCGCGCCGACGGCGGCGAGGGGGCGTGGAGCCGGCTGAAGTTCGAGGGCGGCGTGCATCGCGTGCAGCGGGTGCCCGTCACCGAGTCGCAGGGCCGCATTCACACCAGCGCCGCGGGTGTCCTGGTGCTGCCCGAAGCCGAAGACGTCGACGTCGAGATCGATCCGAACGACCTGCGCATCGACGTCTACCGATCCAGCGGGCCGGGCGGGCAGAGCGTCAACACCACCGACTCCGCGGTGCGCATCACCCACCTGCCGACCGGCGTCGTGGTCAGCTGCCAGAACGAGAAAAGCCAGCTGCAAAACAAGGAGTCCGCGCTGCGGATCTTGCGCGCCCGTTTGCTCGCGCACGCGCAAGAGGAGGCGGCGGCCGCGGCCAGCGCCGAGCGGCGCAGCCAGGTGCGCACGGTCGATCGGTCGGAGCGGGTGCGCACCTACAACTTCCCCGAGAACCGCATCTCCGACCACCGGGTCAACTTCAAGGCCTACAACCTTGATCAGGTGCTGGATGGCGATCTGGACGCCGTCATTCAAGCGTTGGTCGACGCCGACGCCGCAGCGAGGCTGGCCGCGACCGGCGAGAACGCCGGGAACGCTCGGGTAGGGCAGGGGAAATGAGTCAGTCGACAATGAGCGGGCAAGCCCCCCAGCGGCTGCGTGAGGCGATCGAACACGCCCACGCGGCGCTCGCGAACGCCGGAGTTCCGTCGCCTCGGCACGACGCGGAGGAGCTCGCCGCGTTCGTCGTCGGCTGCCCGCGCCCCCGGCTGCACATGATCGGCGATTTGTCCGCCGGTCAGCGGACCGTCTTCAGCGAGTTGGTGGCCCGGCGCGCCAGCCGGGTCCCGCTGCAGCACCTGATCGGCAGCGCCCCGTTCCGCTATCTCGAGCTCGCCGTGGGCCCAGGCGTGTTCGTCCCCCGGCCGGAGACCGAGGTCGTCGCGGGTTGGTGCGTCGACGCGCTGACGGCGAGCCGGCTCGACGCGCCGGTTGTGGTCGATTTGTGCGCTGGCTCGGCGGCGATCGCGTTGTCGATCGCGCACGAGGTGAAAGGCGCCGTCGTCCACGCGGTTGAGCGCGAGCCGGAGGCGGTGCAGTGGGCGCGCCGCAACGCGACGGGGACTCGAGTGGCCGTCCACGAGGGCGACGCCGCCGACGCCTTGCGCGAGCTCGACGCGACGGTCGACCTGGTCGTCGCCAATCCGCCTTACCTGCCCGAACATCATCGCGACTTGGTCGACCCCGAGGTGCGCGATCACGATCCACAGGCGGCGCTGTGGGGTGGGCCGGACGGCCTCGACGGGCCGCGCTTGGTCGAGGCCGCCGCCCGGCGGCTGCTCAAGCCGGGTGGGCTGGTCGCGGTGGAGCACGCCGACGACCAAGGCGCCGCGGTGGCCGCGCTGTTCGAGGCGGCCGATGCATGGGACGAAGTCGTCGTCCGGCAAGATCTCTCCGGACGCGACCGCTATCTGACGGCGCGACGGAAGGACACACACGGTTGATCTACAACTGCGACGACGCTGATCAGCGGGCCGAGGGAATCCGGCAGGCCACCTACGCCGTTCGCCGCGGCGACCTGGTCGTGTTGCCCACCGACACCGTTTACGGCATCGGGGCCGACGCGTTCACACCGGCGGCGGTCGCAGCGTTGCTCGCCGCGAAGGGGCGCGGCCGCGACATGCCGGTGCCTGTCCTGGTCGGCTCCCGGCAGGTGCTCGACGCGCTGGTGGAGGGTTTGCCCGACTACGCGCGCGCGTTGATCGACGTGTTGTGGCCCGGCGCGCTCACCGTCGTGGCCCGGCACACGCCAGCCCTCGCATGGGATCTTGGCGACTCCCACGGCACCGTCGCGGTGCGGATGCCGGCCGACCGGATCGCGCTCGACCTGCTCAAAGAGACCGGCCCGATGGCCGTCAGCAGCGCGAATCGATCGGGTTTGCCGCCCGCCACGACCTGCGCCAACGCGCAGTCGCAACTCGGCGACGCGGTCGCCGTTTACCTCGATGGCGGACCGACGACAACCTCGGTGCCCTCGACAATCGTCGATGTCACAGGAGACGTGCCCGTGCTGCTTCGGCGCGGCTGGATCACCGAGGAGCGGTTGCGCGAGATCATTCCGGACGTCGAGCTGCGCTCACCCGCGTCGTAGCACCCGCGACATGAGCGTCCGACGTAAGGCGTCAGCGACATAAGATCGGTGGGGAGAGGAGCCGCGTGCGCGAGTACCTCATCACCATGCTCGTCGCCGCGGCGGTGACGTATCTCGCGACGCCCATCGCCCGGCGCGTCGCCGTGCGCGCCGGAGCGATGACCAAGGTCCGCGACCGCGACGTCCACACCATCCCGACGCCACGACTCGGCGGCGCCGCGATGTTCCTCGGCATGGCGGCGGCGCTGCTGGTCGCGTCGCGGCTGCCCACGCTGCAGGCCGTCAACCAGAAGTTCTCCGAGCCGAAGGCGCTGTTGATGGGCGCGGGCGTGGTCTTCTTGATCGGCGCGCTCGACGACCGGTTCACGCTGGACGCGATGACGAAGCTGGCCGGCCAGATCCTCGCCGCGGCGGTGATCGTCTTGCAGGGCGTGCAGTTGCTGTGGTTGCCGATTCCCGCCTTCGGCACCTTGATCCTGGGCCAGGACTGGTCGGTCATCTTGACCGTCACGTTCATCGTGCTGGTCATCAACGCGGTCAACTTCATCGACGGGCTGGATGGGTTGGCGGCCGGGGTCGTCGGCATCGCGGCTCTGGCGTTTTTCGCGCTGGCGTACCACCTTTCGGTGCAAGAACACATCTCGCGCGCGATGCCGCCGATGCTGATCGCGATCGTCGTCGCGGGCGTCTGCCTCGGCTTCTTGCCGCACAACTTCCATCCCGCCCGGGTCTTCATGGGCGACAGCGGCTCGATGCTGATTGGCCTGCTGCTGGCGGCGTCCACGGTGTCGCTCACCGGTCAGGTCAACCCGAACGACCTTTACCAGCAGTACGGCGCGTTCTTGCCGCTGCTGCTGCCGTTCACCGTGCTGGCGATCCCGTTCGCGGACCTGCTGCTGGCCGTCGTCCGGCGCACCAAGGCCGGGCGGGCGCCGTGGTCTCCGGACAAGCGGCATCTGCACCATCGGCTGCTCGAGCTGGGTCACTCGCAGCGGCGGGCGGTGCTCATCATGTACTTCTGCTCCGCCGTGATCGGGGCCGGGGTCGTGGCCCTGTCGATCACCCAGGGGCCGCTCATCGTGGCGTCGATCGGCGGGTTGCTGGCGATGGTGGCGCTGTTGCTGGTCAGCCTGCCGCGGCTGCACGCGCTCCATCGGGCGCGGCGCGCCCACCCGACGTGACGAACGACACGCCTCAGGGCCGGTAGGGGGTCGCTGACCTGCGAATTCGCTGTGATAACTTGCCCTTATCCCGAGTCGCCCGCCGAGAGTCCTTGCGTGTCCGCCCCGTTTGTCGCACCGTCGCGAGACCGGGCGACAGCGCCGCCATGACGCTCGTGTACGCGGGACCGTAGGATGACAGCGGATCGTGGGAGGCCAGAACTCAATCTCTACGCCCTAGTCGGTCTCGGCGCCTTGAATCTCGGGTCGCTGTTGCTCGGTCTAGGGATCGGTTGGTTCGTCGATGGTCGGATCGGCACGTTCCCGACGCTCACCCTCGTGGGGTTGATGGTCGGGATCGCCACCGGTGTGACCGCCAGCTGGTTCCAAATCCGCAAGTACTTCTCCGACACCCGTTAGCCACACCTACATATCGCCAACCACACACACCGAACGCAACGATCGCGCTAGGAGCCGCACACAGTGTCAGCGAACGGCCCGCTTATGGTGCCCGTCGGCACGCCGCGACGCGTGTTCGTGATCGCGCTGGTGCTCGGTGGCGTCGTGCTATCCGTCGGCTCGCTGCTGGGCCACCCGGCCGTCGGAGCGCTGTTCTTGGTCGGGTTGTTCCTTGGCGCCCTGAACAACGTGATGACCGTACGGTCGATCCTCAAGCACACCGAGACCGGCGACCCGGACCGCAAGAAGTTCGCGATGGCGTCGCTTCGCCGGTTGGCCTACATCTCGCTGATCGCGGTTGTGTTCGTGATCGCGTTTCGGCCCGAAGGCATCGCGGTGCTCGCCGGCCTCGCCGTCTTCCACCTGCTCGCCGCGCTGGCGACCAGCTTGCCGGCACTGAAGGAGTTCCGTAAGGCATGACCGCGCACGCGTCCGGACCGCACGTCGTCGCCGCGAACATCGAGGTCGGCGTCCACGAGACGGTGAAGGTGTTCGGCCTCACCTTGAACTGGGACACGATCCTCACCAGCCTGATCGCGGGCGCGGTGTTGCTCGGGCTTGCGTTTTACATGCGGGCGAAGGCCAAGGCGACCGGCGTGCCGAGCAAGCTTCAGCTGATGTTCGAAGGCGTCGTCCAGGCGGTCAACAAGCAGGTCGACGAGACCATGGGGATCAAGGTCGCGCCGTACGTCGTGCCGATGGCTGTGACGCTTTTCCTCTACATCTTGCTGTGCAACTGGATCGGGCTGATCCCAAGCGGCCACCCGGAGCGACTGCCGGCGCCGACGGCCGACATCAACCTTGCCTTGGCGATGGCGTTCGCCGTCATCGTTCCGATGCACATCATGAGCATCCGCAGGCGGGGGCCGAAGCACTACGTCAGGCACTTCTTCCAGCCCTACGCCGTGCTCTTTCCGATCAACGTGATCGAGGAGGCGGTGAAGCCGTTCACGCTCGCGCTTCGACTCTTCGGCAACCTGATCTCCGGCGCGATCATGGTGTCGCTGCTCGCGCTGATGCCGGTCTTCCTCTCCTGGCTCCCGCAGGGCCTGTGGAAGGTCGTCGACGCCGCGGTGGGTGTGATCCAGGCGTTCATTTTCGCTCTGCTTACCATCTTGTACTTCGGCTTCGCCTCGACGATCGAAGACCACGGCCCGGACGCCGCAAGCGATTCGGGCCCCGGAGCCCCGCAACCCGCGCACCACTGATCCAAGAACCGAACCCACTCAACAACGACAGCCCGCTTACGAGCGACAACCGATCCGAGCAGGACAGACAGGAGAGAAATGGCCGCCGACGCAGCCCTCGACAGTGCCATCAAGACAGCCGGTGCCTTCATCGGCGGTGGCCTCGCCCTTGGCGGCGGCGCCATCGGCGCTGCCATCGGCGACGGTTTGGCCGGTAGCTCGACCATCGCCGGCGTCGCCCGCCAGCCGGAGTCGCAGCCGCGGCTGATGCCGATCTTCTTCTTGACGGTCGGTCTGGTCGAGGCGATGTACTTCATCAACTTGGCCTTCATGGCCATGTTCGTCTTCGTGCTCGGCAAGTAGTTCGGAGTTCTCGAGTGCCACCGACCGTTTCCGCTGAGTCGAACTTCCTCGTTCCCAACGCGACGTTTATCGTCGAGCTGATCGTTTTCTTGATCATCCTCGGCGCGATCGCGAAGTGGATCGTCCCTTGGGTGAACAGCCAGCTGGCCGCTCGCCAGGAGGCGATTCGCCAGCAGTTCCAAGAGGCCGAGGAAGCGCGGGCGAAACTGCAGGCCGCCGAGGCCGAGTACCGCGAGCAAATCGCCGCGGCGCGGGCCGACGCCGCGCGTCAGCGCGAGGAGGCCCACGAGCAGGGCCAACGCATCATCGCCGATCTGCGCGCCCAGGCGCAGGCCGAGGCCGACCGCATCACCAAGGCCGCGCAGGCGCAGATCGAAGCCGAGCGCGCTCGGACGGTGGCCGCCCTGCGGGCCGAGGTGGGCACCCTCGCCGTGGAGCTGGCCGGCCGCATCGTCGGCGAGGCGTTGACCGATGAGGCGCGCCAGCGGCGCGTCGTCGAGCGCTTCTTGACCGACCTGGAGTCGCGCGAGGCTGACGCCGGCGACAACGGCGGCCAGGGCCGCCCCGACAGCAAGATCCCGGTCGGAGCCGAGTGAGCGTGACAACCGCCACCGTGATGCAGGGCGCCAGCCGCGACGCGCTGGCGCAGGCTTGGCGGCAGGTCGAGGAACTGCTGGAGACCGCGTCCGCAGCCGACTCGGCCGCGCTCAGCGAGGAGCTGTTCGCGGTCGTCACGTTGCTCGACGAGCAGGTGGGCCTGCGACGCGCGCTCACCGACCCCGCGATCGACGCCGCCCGCAAAGCCGGGCTGATCGAGGCGGTGCTCGCGTCGCGAGTGAACGCCGCCACGCTGCAGGTCGTGCGCGAACTCGTCAGCTCGCGCTGGTCGCGGATGCGCGACCTCGGCGACGCCACCGAACAACTCGCGGTGCTCGCCCGGCTGATCGGCGCGGACCGCGCACGCGCCGCGCAGTCCGACGAGGTGGAAGACGAGCTGTTTCGGTTCGCCCGCATCGTCGAGAGCAGGCCGGCGTTGCGTGACGCCCTCGCCGACCGCAACCTGCCCGCGCAGAACAAGATCTCCCTGGTCGAGGCTTTGCTGGCTGACAAGGCGACGCCCGCGACGCTCGCCCTCGTCGTCCGTCTCGCCTCCCACCCACGCGGCCGGACGCCGGAGGAAGGGCTCGCGCAATACGGCGAGATCGCGGCTCGGCGGCGGCAGCGATCCGTGGCGCGGGTCACCACGGCGGTCGCGTTGACCGACGACGAGCGGTCCCGATTGCGCGCCGCCCTCGCCAACCTGTACGGCCATGACGTCCACCTGCAGATCGAACTCGACCCGCAGGTCATCGGCGGCCTCGTCGTCCAAGTCGGTGACGAGGTCATCGACGGATCGGTGGCGGGTCGGCTCGCGCAGGCGCGGCAACGCCTCAGGTAGCCGGCTTAAGTAACGTGGATTTCCTTAAAAACAAACGAGAACGGAACTGATGGCCCCGATGTCAGAGTTGACGATCCGCCCGGAGGAGATCCGGGACGCCCTGGAGCGCTTCGTCGCGTCGTACACCCCTGACCTGGCGTCTCGCGAAGAGGTCGGCCGGGTGACGGAGGCCGGCGACGGCATCGCGCGAATCGAGGGTTTGCCGTCGACGATGGCCAACGAGCTGCTTCGGTTCGAAGACGGCACACTCGGCATCGCGCTGAACCTCGACGTGCGCGAGATCGGCGCGGTCGTCCTCGGTCCCTTCGCCGGCATCGAAGAAGGTCAGGTCGTCAAGCGCACCGGAGAGATTTTGTCGGTGCCGGTCGGTGACGGCTTCCTCGGCCGCGTCGTCAACCCGCTCGGTGAGCCGGTCGACGGGCTTGGCGAGATCGCCGCCGAAGGCCGCCGTGCGCTCGAGCTGCAGGCGCCGACCGTTGTGCAGCGGCAGCCGGTGAAGGAGCCGCTGCAGACCGGCATCAAGGCCATCGACGCGATGACCGCCATCGGGCGCGGTCAGCGGCAGCTCATCATCGGTGACCGGCAGACCGGCAAGACCGCGGTCGCGATCGACACGATCATCAACCAGAAGGCGAACTGGGAGAGCGGCGACCCGAAGAAGCAGGTCAAGTGCATCTATGTCGCGGTCGGCCAGAAGGGCTCCACGATCCGCGGTGTGCAAGGCGCGCTAGAGGAGGCCGGCGCGATGGCCTACACCACCATCGTCGCGGCGCCGGCGTCCGACGCCGCGGGCTTCAAATACCTCGCGCCCTACACCGGTTCGGCGATCGGCCAGCACTGGATGTACCAGGGCCAGCACGTGCTCATCATCTTCGACGACTTGTCGAAGCAGGCCGAGGCCTACCGCACGGTGTCGCTGTTGCTGCGTCGTCCGCCGGGCCGTGAGGCCTACCCCGGCGACGTTTTCTACTTGCACTCGCGGTTGCTGGAGCGTTGCGCGAAGCTGTCCGACGAGCTCGGAGGCGGCTCGATGACCGGGCTGCCGATCATCGAGACCAAGGGCCACGACGTCTCGGCGTACATCCCGACCAACGTCATCTCCATCACCGACGGCCAGATCTTCCTGGAGACCGACCTGTTCAACTCGGGCGTGCGGCCGGCCATCAACGTCGGCATCTCGGTCTCGCGAGTCGGCGGCAGCGCGCAGGTCAAGGCGATGCGCGCGGTCGCCGGCCGGTTGCGGCTCGATCTCGCGCAGTACCGCGAGCTCGAGGCGTTCGCCGCGTTCGGCTCCGACCTCGACGCCGCGTCGCGGGCGCAGATCGACCGCGGGTCGCGGTTGGTCGAGCTGCTGAAGCAGCCGCAGTACTCGCCGTTCCCGATGGAGCAAGAGGTCGTGTCGATCTGGGCCGGCACCACCGGCCAGCTCGACGACGTCCCGGTGCCCGACATCCGCCGGTTCGAGGCCGAGTTCCTTGAGAACGTTCGGCTTTCGCACCCCGGCATCCTCGACGCCATCGCGCAGACCGGGCAGCTCTCCGACGAGACGGTCGAGGCGTTGCAGCAGGCGATCGCGGCGTTCAAGAAGGGCTTCCAGACCCACGAGGGCAAGTCGCTCGTGGGCCGCGAGGAGGCGGAGCCCCTCGACGAGTCGATCATGCAAACCGACAAGGTGCGAAAGCACATCCCGCCGACCGCGAAGAAGTAGGGGAGCGGCCAGAACATGGGAGCTCAGCTCCGCGTCTACCGGCGACGGATCCGATCGGTGCGCGCCACGGCGAAGATCACTCGCGCCATGGAGCTCATCGCCGCGTCGCGCATCGTCAAGGCACAGCAGCGGGTCGCCGCCTCGACGCCGTACGCGCAGGCGATCACCCGCGCGGTGTCGGCGGCGGCCAGCTCGTCGGATCTCGACCACCCGCTCTTGACGAGGAAGGACACGTCGACGCGGGCCGCCGTGCTGCTGATCACCAGCGACCGCGGCCTGGCGGGCGCGTACAGCTCGAACGTCTTGCGCGAGGGCGAGTCGATCAGCGCGCACCTGCGCGAGACCGGCCACGAGGTGCGGCCGTACATCGTCGGCCGCAAGGGCATCGCCTACTACCGTTTCCGTCAGCGCGAGATCGCGGGGGAGTGGAGCGGCTTCTCGGAAAGCCCGACTTTCCTCAACGCCAAAGAAGTCGCCGACACGATGATCGACGCGTTCAACACGCCCACCGAGGAGGGCGGAGTTGACGAGATTCACGTGGTCTACACGCAGTTCGTCTCGATGCTCACCCAGGCGCCGGTGATTCAGCGCATTTTGCCGCTCGAGGTCGAGGAGACCACCGAGCTGCCCGAAGGCGGCGCGTTCCCGTCGTATGACTTCGAGCCCAGCGCGGAGGGCGTGCTCGACGCGCTGCTGCCGCGCTATGTCGTCACCCGCGTCTACAACGCGATGCTGCAAGGCGCCGCTTCGGAGTTGGCCGCGCGCCGTCGCGCTTGCAAGTCGGCGACCGACAACGCGGAGGAACTCATCAAGACCTACACCCGGCTGGCGAACGCCGCCCGCCAGGCAGAGATCACCCAAGAAATCAGCGAGATCGTCGGTGGCGCTGACGCGCTGGCCGCTAGCGGGAGCGAATAACAGATGACCGCAACAGTCGAAAACGCGCAGTCAGGCAAGGGCGGCAAGACCGGCGTGGGCCGCGTCGCCCGGGTCATCGGCCCGGTGGTCGACGTCGAGTTCGGCGTCGACGACCTGCCCGAGATCTACAACGCGCTCACCGTCGACGTCGACTTCGGCACCGCGTCCGCCGAGACTGCCGACGCCGTCGAAGGTGAGAACAAGCACCAGCTCACCCTCGAGGTGGCGCAGCACATCGGTGACAACCTGGTGCGCGCGATCTCCTTGCAACCCACCGACGGCCTGGTGCGCGGCGCGGCGGTCACCGACACCGGCCAGCCGCTTTCCGTGCCGGTCGGCGACGTCACCAAGGGCCACGTCTTCAACGCGTTGGGCAAGTCGCTCGACGTCGACGCGAGCACCCTTGACGTCAAGGAGCGCTGGCCGATTCACCGCGCGGCGCCCGCCTTCGACCAGCTCGAGAGCAAGACCGAGATGTTCGAGACCGGCATCAAGGTCATCGACCTCCTCACGCCTTACGTGCGAGGTGGAAAGATCGGCCTGTTCGGTGGCGCGGGCGTCGGCAAGACCGTGCTCATCCAGGAGATGATCACCCGAGTCGCGAAGAACTTCGGCGGTGTGTCGGTGTTCGCCGGCGTCGGCGAGCGCACCCGCGAGGGCAACGACCTCTTCCTGGAGATGACCGAGTCAGGGGTCATCAACGACACCGCGTTGGTGTTTGGCCAGATGGACGAGCCGCCGGGCACCCGGCTTCGGGTCGCGCTCGCCGCGCTGACGATGGCGGAGTACTTCCGCGACGTCCAAAAGCAGGACGTGCTTTTGTTCATCGACAACATCTTCCGGTTCACGCAGGCGGGTTCCGAGGTGTCGACCCTGCTCGGCCGCATGCCGTCGGCGGTGGGTTACCAGCCCACGCTCGCCGACGAGATGGGCGTGCTGCAGGAGCGGATCACCTCGACGCGTGGCCACTCCATCACATCGCTGCAGGCGATTTACGTGCCCGCTGACGACATCACCGACCCCGCGCCGCACACCACGTTCGCCCACCTCGACGCCACCACGGTGTTGTCGCGGCCGATTTCGGAGAAGGGCATTTACCCGGCGGTCGACCCGCTCGACTCCACCTCGCGCATCCTCGACCCGCAGTACATCGGCGAGGAGCACTTCAACGTCGCCAACCGGGTGAAGCAGATTCTCCAGCGGTACAAGGACTTGCAGGACATCATCGCGATCCTCGGCATCGACGAGCTCGGGGAGGAAGACAAGGTGCTGGTCGGCCGGGCCCGCCGCATCGAGCGGTTCTTGTCGCAGAACATGTTCGTCGCGGAGGCGTTCACCGGGCAGAAGGGCTCGTTCGTGCCGCTGCAAGAGACGATCGAGTCGTTCCGCCGGCTGTGCGACGGCGACTTCGACCACCTGCCCGAACAGGCGTTCTTCATGGCCGGCGGCATCGGCGACGTCGAGGCCGCCGCGAAGCGGTTGGCTGGTCAGTAA
>DASVDW010000212.1:0-71969 GCA_036380925.1 Acidothermaceae bacterium | reverse complement strand
GTCCGAGCCGGCTCGACCTCGCGTGGCGGTCGATCGAGCCGAACACGTTCGGGTTGGCGGAGTTCATGGAATGGACCCGACTCGCTGGAGTCGAGCCGATGCTCGCGGTCAACCTCGGCACCCGCGGGGTTCAAGAAGCGGCCGACCTCCTGGAGTACGCGAACTACCCCAAGGGGACCCAGCTGTCGGAGCTGCGGCGCCAGCACGGGCAGGCCGAGCCGTTCGACGTCCGCTTGTGGTGTTTGGGCAACGAGATGGACGGGCCGTGGCAGATCGGCCGGAAGGACGCGCGCGAGTACGGCAGGCTCGCCGCCGAGACCGCGAAGGCGATGCGGCTTGTCGACCCGCGCGTCGAACTGGTCGCGTGCGGCAGTTCGAACCGGCAGATGCCGACGTTCGGCTCGTGGGAAGCCACGGTGCTCGACGAGGCATACGATCACGTCGACTACATCTCGCTCCACGCGTACTACGAGCAGCACGCCGACGACCTCGCGAGCTTTCTCGCGACGTCTGTCGACATGGACGGCTTCATCAACGACGTGGTAGCCACCTGTGACCATGTCCGCGCGAAGCGCCGCTCCAAGAAGACGATGCGATTGTCGTTTGACGAATGGAACGTCTGGTACCAAAGCCGCTTCGACGGCGCGCAGAATCAGTCGTGGGACGACGCGCCTCGGCTCATCGAGGACGACTACACCGCCGCGGACGCCGTCGCGCTCGGCGGCTACCTCATCACCTTGCTGAACCACGCCGACCGGGTGGCGATCGCCTGTCAGGCGCAGCTCGTGAATGTCATCGCCCCGATCCGGACCGAACCCGGCGGGCCGGCGTGGCGGCAGAGCATCTTCTACCCGTTCGCGCACACCGCCCGGCTCGCTCGCGGAAAGGCGCTGCAGGTCTCGCTGCGGTCGCCCGAACATCACACCGCGGAGTACGGCGGAGTCGAATCGATCACCGCGGCCGCCTCGTACGACGAGAGCACCGGCGGACTCTCTTTGTTCATCGTCAACCGCTGCACCACCGACGCCATTGACGTCGAGGTCGATCTGCGCGGCTTGCCAGGCCTGCGAGTCGCGGAGCACCAAATGATCCACGACAACGATCCGACTGCGCGCAACCGGGCGGACGCGCCCGATCGCGTGACGTCACAACTCACAGAGGGGGCCGTCGTCGACGGCGACCGCCTCGCCTTCACCGCCCCTGCCATCTCGTGGACCGCCCTGACACTCCGCCCGGAGGCCCACCCGTGACCCGCTGCCTTGCCGGCCGCGGGGAGAAATCGAAAAGGAGCCAGCATGTCTGACCCGTTTTCCTCGGACCTGTCTCGGCGGCGCTTCCTTGCGCTGACCGGAGCGGGCGGAGCGGCTTTGCTGCTCGGCGCGTGCAGTTCGGGGAGCAAGAGCAAGGTGGCATCGAGCCTTTCCGCCCAGCCGTCGCCCACGGCGGCGGGGTCGGCGTCCGCCGTCGCGTCGCAGTCGGGCGCGGCGTCGTCGTCCGCGGGTGGACTCACCTATGACGGACCATCCGTGACGCTCGCCTTTTGGAACGGATTCACGGGTGGTGACGAGCCGTTCATCAAGCAGGTCGTCGACCAGTTCAACTCGGCGAACCCGAAGATCAACGTGAAGATGAACGTGTACCAGTGGGCGGACTTCTTCCAGAAGCTGCCGGCCGCGGTGACCAGCGGTTCTGGGCCGGACGTCGCCGCGATGCACATCGACGACATCCCGACCCAGGCCGCCCAGAACGTCATCGTGCCGATCGACGACGTGGCGCAAGCACTCGGCCTGAGCGCCGACAGCTTCGCGCCTGCGGTGTGGCAGGGTGGCCTCTACAAGGGCAAGCGCTACGGAATCCCGCTCGACGTGCACCCGCTCGTGTACTACTACAACAAGAAGGTGCTCTCCGACGCAGGTCTCGACCCCGACAAGCCGCCCACGACCATGGATGACTACATGGCCGCGCTCGACACGTTGAAGGGCAAGGGCGTGCAGGGTCACTGGATGAGCCCGTTCCAGTTCACCGGCGGGTTCACCGCGCAATCGCTGATCTGGCAGTTCGGCGGTGACATGTTCGACTCGCAATTCACCAAGGCGACGTGGGACTCCGACGCCGCGGTGCAAGCGGTCACCTGGTGTGTCGACCTGGTGAAGAAGGGCTACAGCCCGAAGAACGTCGGCCAGGACGCAGACTACGTGGCGTTCAAGAACAACAAGAACGCGTTCAACTGGAACGGCATCTGGCAGATCAACGACCTGGCCGCGACCCCCGGCATGCAATGGGGCGCGATGGCGATCCCGCACCTTGGCCCTCAAGGTGGCGCGTGGGGGAACTCGCACCAGTTCGTGGTGCCTCGGCAGCTGCATGCGGACAAGAACAAGCAGGACGCCGCGAAGTTCTTCATCAGCTGGCTCGGGGAGCACTCCCTCGAATGGGCGAAGAGCGGCAAGGTGCCCGCGGAGAAGTCGGTCCGGGACAGTGCTGAGTTCCAGCAGCTGCAGCCCGAGGCCACGATCGCGAAGGACCTGGCCGAGGTGCACTTCCCGCCGTCGGTCGCCGGGATCGGAGACGCGCTCGGCAAGTTCTACGATGCGGTCAACCAGGCGGTGCTGCAGAAGGCCGACGTCGCGTCGGTGCTGAAGTCGAGCGCGGCTCAAGCCACCAAAATCATGCAAGACAACGCGAAGAAGTACGGCTGACCTTCATGACCGTGTCGGAGCGGACCGTCGTCCGGCGTGGTGCGCCGTTGGCTCACCGCGCCGGGCCGGTGCGCCGCAACGCGCGGGCGACGCCGTACCTGTTCATGGCCCCGTACCTCGCGTTCTTCGCCATCTTCATCCTGCTGCCGGCGTTGTACGGGATTTGGATCAGCCTGCACGATTACGACTACCTGCTGCCGCACAAGCCGTGGACCGGCTTGCACAACTACGTTCAGTTGTTCACCCCAGGGTCGCGCGACAGCGGTGACTTCTGGAACAGCATGATCGCGACCGGCATCTTCACCGCTGCGTCAGTGCCGTTTCTCGTCGTGTGCCCGCTGGGAGTCGCGCTGCTGCTCAATCGCGCGTTCCCCGGCCGGACGTTCTTCCGCGCCGTCTTCTTCGCGCCTTACGTGCTTGGCGTCGCCGTGGTGGGATTGCTCTTCCGCTTCATCCTCGACCCCAACGTGGGGTTGTTGAACTACTACCTCGACAAGCTCGGCATCAGTCACAACCTCCCCTGGACCACGGCGCTGCCGTGGGCCTGGATCTCGCTCGTCGGAATGACGGTGTGGTGGACCCTGGGCTTCAACGCGATCATCTACCTCGCCGGGTTGCAGGACATCCCTCGCGATCTCTACGAGGCGGCGGAGTTGGACGGCGCCGGGAAGTGGCGCACTTTTCTGAGCGTTACCGCGCCCGGACTGCGGCCGGTCATGCTCTTCGTCGTCACCGTCACGATCCTCGCGTCGGCCAATATGTTCGGCCAGTCGTACCTAGTGACCCAAGGCGGACCAGGCCACAGCACCCGAACCGCGATCATGTACATCGCGGAGACGGGCCTACGCCAGTTCCGGCAGGGGATCGCGGCGGCCATGAGCTACATCCTGGCGATCGTGCTGCTGCTCATCAGCGTGATGAACTTCCGGTTCTTCAGGCAGAAGGAGCGGTACTGATGGTGACCGAGGTCGCTGTCGACACCCGGGCCGCCGATGCGGCGTCGGCCGGTCCGCGCCACAACTGGTCGAAGCTCGCCCGCAGGGCGCCGTTCTACCTCGTGCTGTTGGTTCTCACGATCATCTTCGTCGCACCGCTGTTGTGGATGCTCCTCACGTCGTTCAAGACCAAATTCGACGCGATCCGGCTGCCCCTGAGCTGGCTGCCTCGGCCCTTCACAACCGAGGAGTACAAACCGCTGATGTCGACGACGGCGGAGACGCCGGTCATCCGCTGGTTCATCAACAGTTTGATCGCGGCGACCGCGCAGTCGGTGCTCATCGTCGCGACATCGGCGGCCGCCGCTTACGCGCTCGCGCGAATGGAGTTTGTGGGCCGGCGGATTGTCTTCGGGCTCGTCGTCGGAACCCTTTTCGTGCCAGGCTTTGTGTTTCTCATTCCGAACTTCCTGATCGTCAACCGCTTCGGCTGGCTGGACTCCCTGTGGGCGGTCATCATCCCTGGCGTCGGCAACGCGTTCGGCGTCTTCTTCATGCGGCAGTTCTATCTGTCCCTGCCGATCGAGTTGGAAGAGGCGGCGGTGCTCGACGGCGCCAACCATTGGCACATCTTCACGAGGGTGGTGCTGCCCCTCGCCAAGCCGGCGCTTGCGACGCTCGCGGTGCTCGCGTACCTGACGAACTGGAACGACTTTGTGTGGCCCGTTTACGTTCTTTTCAACCCGCAGCACCTGACCTTGCCCTCGGGCTTGGCGAGTCTGCAGGACGCCGCGAACATCAACTTCCCGCTCGTCATGGCCGGCGCCGTCATCGCCAGTGTGCCGGTGCTGGTGATCTTCGTGTTCGCGCAGCGGCACGTGATCCAAAGCGTCGCCAGGAGCGGCCTGAAGGGATGAGCCGTCGTCAACGGTATCTGGCTGTCACGTGGTGTTTGGGAGCGCTCATGGTGACCTCGTGCACGTCGAGTGGCGACACTTCGCCGACGTCCTCGGACAGCCCGACGCGGACGGCGGCGGCCACCGTCGGGTCGGCGACCTATCGCAATCCCGTGTACGACTCGAACTTCCCCGATCCCGGTGTCATTCGCGTCGATGACGTGTACTACGCGTTCGGCACCGAGGGAGGGAGCTCGAACATCCAGGCGTTGACATCGCGTGACCTCGTCCATTGGACGCCGGGGCCGGATGCGTTGCCCGAACTGGGAAGTTGGGCGAACGCAGGCAACACATGGGCGCCTGAGGTGATCCAGATTGGCGACGAGTTCCACATGTATTACGTGGCGCGCGCGGAGAAGCAAGGTGTGCAGTGCATCGGGCACGCGGTGTCGGCGACGCCGGGCGGTCCCTATCGCGACGACAACGCGGCTCCGCTGGTCTGCCAGGATTCCGTCGGCGGGTCGATCGACCCGAACCCGTTTCGTGACCGTGACGGCAGGCTGTATCTGATTTGGAAGAACGACGGAAACTGCTGCGGCGCGCCCGTTCATCTGTGGTCGCAGCAGCTTTCGGCCGATGGCTCCGCGCTGGTCGGCACGCCGCGCCAACTGATGGCGAACACCAAGGCATGGCAAGGGAACTTGGTGGAGGCGCCCGAGATGGTGCTTCACGACGGCAAGTATTTCCTCTTCTATTCGGCGAATTCATACGCGGATGAGCGCTACGCGATGGGTTACGCGATCTGCGACTCACCGCTTGGGCCCTGTGTCGACAAGTCCGACCGGCCGCTGGTGCGATCGTCGTCCGTCGCGACGGGGCCCGGCCATTGTTACGTCGTGCAGACGCCTGCGGGGGAGTGGTGGCTGCTCTTTCACGCATGGTCGCCCGACGCGGTGGGTTCGCTTGAGCCGGGACGACAACTTTGGCTCGAACCGCTGCGATGGGACGGCGACGTGCCAACCGTCATTCAGCCGACCGACGCGCCGCAGCCGGCGCCGAGGATCTGAACACGCTGGGAGGTGCTTATCACGATGTTCGGAACCGATTCGGCGCCGCTGCCCGCAGTGCGTCGCCGTCGCGCCTTGTCGTTGTTGCAAAGCGTAGGTGCGGTCAAGTGCCAGGACCTTCAGGAGGAATTCCACATTTCGGCCGCGACCGCGCGTCGCGACATCGCGGCGGTCGTGCGTCGCGGCCATGGTGTGCGCGTTTACGGCGGCGCTGTGGTCAACGACCGCTGATTCGCGCCGACATCCTTCGGCGCAGACCGAAACGTCGACGCCGTACGGTGGTGGAATGCCTGGAGACGCTGACATCGCCGCGGTGGCGAGCGTTCTCGCCGACCGAAGCCGCGCGGCGATCTGTCAGACGTTGCTCGACGGCCGATTTCGCACCGCCGGCGAGCTCGCGCGCGCCGCCGCCATCATGCCGTCGACGGCGAGCGAACACCTGTCTCGACTGCTATCCGGCGGCTTCGTCGAGGTGACTCGGCAAGGGCGGCACCGCTACTACCGCCTTGCCGGCCCGGACGTCGCGGCTGCTCTGGAAGCCCTTGGCGCGCTTGCTCCGCCAAGGCCGGTCAACAGTTTGCGCGAGAGCTCGGCCGGCGCGGCGCTGCGCGATGGCCGCACCTGCTACGACCACCTCGCCGGGCGGCTCGGAGTCGCGGTCACCCGAGGGCTGGTGGACGCCGGCGTCCTCAATTCCGACCTGGCGGTGGTGGACGTCGCTCCACTGGAGTCACTCGGCGTCGTGGTGCCGCATGGCTCACGTCGTCCGCTGGTTCGGCCATGCGTCGACTGGACTGAGCGCTGCTACCACATCGCGGGGGCGCTTCCCGCCGCGCTGACGACGGCGTTCTTCGACCGGGGTTGGCTCACGCGGGTCGGCCGCGGCCGGGCCGTCCGGCTCACCGACGCGGGGCGCGCCGAGTTGAGCTGGCTGATCACCGATCCAGCGGCCGCGCAGCCTGCGTGAGGCCGTTCTCTGGACGTTTGCTCCCGGAATCCGGTAGGAACCGTCACCAGAAGCGAGTGTCGAAGATTGGTCGGACGACGTGAGGTGCTGCCGCTTGGGCAACAGCAGCGGCGTGACCAGCACGATCAGTCCCGCGGCGCCGATTGCCACGCGCACCCCGACGAGAGCAGCGAGGGCTCCCCACAGCGCGGTCAGCGCGGCGATGCTCCACTTGCCGGTGATCGTCCACGCCGCCAGCGTCCGGGCGAGCCGATCCGTTGGCGTTTGCTGCAGTCGGTAGGTCGCGAACACCGGATTGAACACCGCGCACGTCGTCACCAGGCCGAGTTGCACGACCGCTACGAACACCACCCCTGCGACGCCGGGCGGAATGAACGCCAGCGCAACTGGCCAGCAGGCGCGCAGCGTGCCCGCCCATCGCAGCACGGTGGCGGTGCCGTGCCGCGCAGCGAGCCGCCGGGCTGACCGAGAGCCCACCAGCCCGCCGACACAGGGCGCGGCGAACGCGATTCCGTACTGCCACGGCGCGATGCCCAGCTGGCCGAGCATCAGCACCGCGATCAGCGGCGCGGACGCCATCACCAACCCGTTGAACAGCAAGGTGTTCGCGAACAGTGCCCGCAAAGCGCGGTGCGCGAGGATGTGACGCCACCCTTCGAGCACCTCACCGCGGGATCGCGGCGGCGTCGACGCCGCCGCGCGCTGCTCGCGCCCCGGAATCGCGGTGATGCCCAAGGCGGACAACAGGTAGCTCACCGCGTCCGCCAATACGGTCGCCACCGGCCCGAACGCGCTGATCAGCGCCCCGCCGACCGGCGGACCGATCATCGTCGCCGTCCAGGTCGTCGATTCGAAACGGGAATTGGCCCGAAGCAACTCACCGGGCTCCACGAGTGATTTCAAGAAGCTGCCGCTGGCCGCGCGAAAGCAGATGTCCCCGGTTCCGACGACGACGGCCGCGAGCACCAGCTGTCCGAACGTCAGCCGCCCGACCGCGTACGTGATCGGGATGCTTGCCAGGGCGACGAACCGCGCGCCGTCCATCGCAACCATGATCCGCCGCTTGCGGCGGTGCTCGACCCACGGTCCAAGCGGGACGGCGACGACCGCGCCGACGGCGAGCCCCGCCGCGGCCAGCAGCGACACGTCGACCGGGCGCGCGTGCAAAGCGAGGATCGCGACCATCGAGAACGCGTCGAACGCCAACCAGCTGCCGAAGGTGCTGATCGCGAACGCGCCCCACAGCCAGCTGAACGGCGATCCCCGCAACCCACGACGCACCCGCACCACGATGCTGACCGCGCCGGGGTTCAGGCCAGTCGACACGCCGGACGACGCAACGGCGCGCCGCAGCCGGTGGCCGCGGAAGTCAGCTGGCGATGTCAGGGCGATGGAACGGCATGACGATCTCGGTGCGCCACTTCTGCGGATCCGGCTCGTGCGCCGGATCGGTGAAGTAGATCTCCCATGGCGAGCCGGCCGGCGTGCCACCGTTGCGGACGATCCACTCCGCCAACGCCTCGTACGCCGACTTCATCTCGTCGTACGGCCCGACGTAGGTCAGCACCGCTGCCGGCCCGGCGGGGAGGGCAGCGGCGAGCACGTCGTCCGTCGGTGTGACCGCCGGGGTCGTCGGGAAGCCTGCCTCGACGATGAACCGGTCGCCGTCGACATGGTCATACCGGGCGAAGGGCGGCCCGGCCAGTGAGATTCCTTGGCTCGCGAGGATGCGGGCGGCGCTTCCGAACGCGTGCCTCATGAACGCGGGAATCTCGCCCACCAGCAGGGATGACCGCACCACCGCGGTCGTCGCCGACGCCAATTGCCGCTGCTCGATCTGATATGTCTTCATGGCGCCGAGCATGAGAACTTCTATCAAGCACGGCTAGGGGCCAATGTCACGTCCGGGCCATATCCGGCGTCACAGGGTCTTATCCGGGGTCACATCCGGGGTCACATCCGGGCGAGCAATGCGTGTCTGCCCGCTGTGACGGCCACCAGCCAGGTGATCAGGTAGCCAAGGCCGACGCCGGCGCCTGGTCCGATCACCCACCCGCGAAGCACGCCGCGCAATGACGACCTGTGCACGGTGTGGCGTCCACGGGCTGCCCCCGCGCCGGTCATGGCGCCGATCAACGCTTGGTTCATCGACGTGAAAAAGCCGAACCCGACCGCGGCCAGCACCACGACGGCCTGCACGAGTTGCGCCGCGGTGGCCATCGGACGGTCGACGGTGACGATGTCGAAGGCGATCTTGCGCAGCAGCGGTCGGCCCCAGGTCAGCACGCCGGCGGCCAGCCCGAGACCGCCGATTAAGCCCGCGATCAAGGGGCTGAACGTGTGGTTGGCGACGAGCGAGCCGGTGGCGTTGGCGACGTCGTTGCCGCCCATCGTGAAAGACGCGAGCGCGCCGACCGCGACCAGCGAGAGACCGACCATGTCCAGGCCGGACGACGCGACGTGGCATGCCGCCGTTGGCTGATTTCGCGCCCGCGTCGCGGGGACGAGGTCAAGCGCCCGCGTCAACGCGAAGCCCAGCGCCGCCGCCACGGGTGGCGCCGCCACCCAGACGATCGCGAGCGCGGCGACGGTCGACCAATGAACTCCGACTCCAGCACCAAGACCGGAGCCGACCACGGTGAACACCAGGATCTGAATCGTGGAGGTGGGGATTTTGGCCACGTTGAAGGCGCTCGTCAGCCCGAACGCGACTCCGATGACGATGACCAGCCCGGTGGCCGACAGGCCGGCGCCGGTGAGCAAGTCGTGCCCGACGGTGTGCTCGACCTGGTGCGACACCAGCGCCGCTCCGACCAACGTGAGCGGCGCCATTACCACCAACGCTCGCCACGCGCTGATGGCGTGCAGCGCGTGCGGCATGCCCATGCACGCGCCGGTGTAGTGCGCCCCCATGCTGTACGCGAAGCCGATAGCGAGCACGACGAGCAACGCCGTCACGGCAGCACCGCCATCACGCCGAAGCGCGCGGGTTTGCCGACCTGTCCATGGCGTCACCTCTCGGCGACACCATATGCGAGGGGCGAAACGCAAAAGTGGAGAGACCTCGCAGCGGCGTCGAAGGCGACGTCGACCGGTGCGTCGCGATGACACGCGCGACGCAGCAGCTCGTCGCGCTCACCGGCTCGTGATCACTGGACGACGAGAAGGGTGTTGCCCTCCGGGTCGCGGAACCAGAACATCGGCGGCACCGGGTCGCCCATGCGCATGATCTCGGCGTCGACGTCGACACCGCGTTCCGTCAAACGCGCGTGGTACGCCTCGACGTCGGCGGTCTGCAAACTGATGCCGGTCTCGCGATTGCCGGCGCTGCCGCCCTCGGGCGGAGGGGCGAGGGCGATCGTCGTGTCCTGGTTCGGCAGGCCCACTTCGATCCATCGGTAGCTGCCTCCGAACGGCAGATCGACCCGCTTCTCGAAGCCAAGCGTGTCGACGTAGAAGGCAAGGGCGCGGTCTTGGTCGGCGACCGGGATGACCACGTTGGCAATCTTGCGGAGCTGCTCGCTGTTCGGCATGACGTCCTCCTCGGCGAATGGGTGGCACCGCCGCTACGACGTCTCGCGAGCGCCGAAGTCATCGGTGCGGCGCGTCGTCAACGTTTCCGACCTACCAGGTGAAAGACCCTGCTGATGCCGCGATAGGGATCACGACGGCTCGCCTCGAGCTCAACCACGGCGGTGGCCGCCAGCTGCTCGGCGTCGGTCGGATCGAGTCGCGCGCCGCCGAACTCCAGCCAGTCGACGAACAGCCAGACGCCGTACCAGCGAACCGGCTCGACGTCACGGTGGCGCATAAGCTCGCTGAGCTCTTCGACCGTGTCGGCCCGGCCTTGCACTCCGAGCACACCCACCTCGGTTCTGGCGTCGAATGACGCGAGCGCGTCATTCCATCGCCGCTCCATGGCCGGCCGCACCGCCATGGCGTGGGCGTTGCCGGTCATGATCGAGACAACGCCGCCAGACGCGGCGCACCGGCAGAGCTGGTCGACCATTGGCTCGGGTCGGTCGAGGTAGCCCAGCACACCGTGGCACAGGACTGCGGCGAACCGTTGACCGCGCACTGCCACGTCGGCGGCCTCGCCCTCGGCGTGCACCAAGTGCACTCGTTGCCGCGCTTCGGGTGACAATCGGTCGAGTCGCTGTCGTGCCTTGTCGAGCATGGTCTGCGAGGCGTCGAGCAACGTCACGTCGTATCCGGCCTCGGCCAGCGGAAAGGACTGGTGGCCCGCGCCGCCGCCGACGTCGAGCACCGTCGCCGGGGGTGGCGGTAGGTGCTCGAGCAGGTGGTGGTGCATCACGTAGGTGCGGACGTGTCCCTTGACCGTGGCGTATGCGCCGTCGGCGAATGGTTCGGCCAGGCTCGCCCATGTGTCGTCAACCATCGGATCAAGATAAGCGCAGCTCGCGTGACCGTGTGCGGTGCATGGCGGGTGGCTCTCACAGCGCTTCTCGCAGACGCTGCTTCAAGGTAGGCGGGCCGGCTGGACCTGCCCGGTCACCTCGCCGAACGAGATCAGTTCTCCCGCGTCGCCTGGCGCAACGGCGCCGATGGTGACGACGTCGCCGTCGGCGAGAAACGCGCGCGGTTGGCCGCCGGCCAGCGCAACCGGGTCGGCCCCGCCCCACGAAAGTTCGATGAGAGACCCGTACTGGCCGCGTTGTGGGCCGCTGACAGTCCCGGACGCGTAGAGGTCGCCCGTCCGCACCGACGCGCCGTTGACCGTCAGATGCGCGAGTTGTTGCGCGGGCGTCCAGTAGGTGTCTCGAAACGGCGGACGGCTGATCAGCTCCCCGTTCAACGTGACTTCGAGCGTTATCTCAAGACCCCAAGGATCTTCGTCCTGTAGGTAGGGAAGCAGCGGCACGTCACGCGTCGGCGGTGGGACGCGCGCGCTTTCGAGTGCCGCCAGTGGCACGACCCACGGGGAAATCGAGGTGAGAAACGACTTCCCGAGAAACGGCCCGAGCGGCGCGTATTCCCAAGCCTGGAGATCCCGAGCAGACCAGTCGTTGACGACGACGGCGCCGAACACGTGTTGGGTGAAGTCGCGGACTGGCACCGGTGTGCCGGGACTGGAAGGCACTCCAATGACGAAACCGATCTCGGCTTCAAGGTCGAGCCGCTCCGACGGGCCGAACGACGGCATCGGATCGTCGGCCGACTTGCGTTGGCCGCATGGACGGATGACCGGCGTGCCCGACACGACAACGGTGCCCGAGCGACCGTGGTAGCCGATCGGTAAATGCTTCCAGTTGGGTGTGAGCGGATCGGATCCTGGCCGAAATATCCGTCCGAGGTTCTCCGCGTGCTTCCTGGAACTGTAGAAATCGACGTAGTCGCCGATGTCGATCGGCAGGTGCATGCGCGCGCTGTGCCGTGGGATGAGGTGCGGCTCCACCTGTTCGCGGTAGGAGTCGTTCGAAAGCAACTCCTGCAAAGCCTCGCGCTGCGCTGCCCAGCGACGCGGCCCTCGACTCATGAGGCGGTTGAGTGAGGAGTGCGCCAAGTCCGTGGCGTCCGGTATCGGCAGCTGGGACGCGTCGAGCACGGCGTCTCCGATCGCCACGCCCACCCGACGCCGACGACCTGCGCCGGTCGAGAAAACACCGTATGGGAGATTGTGAAGGCCGAAGCCTCGGGATTCCGAGCCGCTCACCCAGGTGCTCGTCATCACCGAAACATTGTCGACCGGCGTCGTTCGGTGTCAAGGTCCGCGGCGCGGCGGCGGTGTGTCTGTTCGCTCACGCCTTCGTGTGCTGGTCGACGAAACCTTGCACCGTGCGCCACCAAATCGCCGCGTTCGTGGGAGAGAGAATCCAATGGTTCTCGCCGGTGAACTGCAGGAAACGGTGTGGCAGGTCGGCTGGCTCGCCGTCGAAGCGGCTGACGAGATCCCACCACAGCCGCAGTGCCTCGCTGATCGGCACGCGGTAGTCGCGGTTGCCGTGGACCACCAGCATCGGTGTGACGATGCGGTCGACGAAATGGTGGGGCGAGTTCTCCGCGTACCAGTCAGGATGTTCCGCTGGGACGCCGAACAGCCTGGTCTTCCACGCAGCGCCGTCGGTCGTGGTGTGTTGTTGGTCCAGAGCCCACAAACCCGCGTGCGTGACAATCGCCTTGAACCGGTTCGTGTGTCCGGCGATCCAGTTCGTCATGTAACCGCCGAACGAGCCGCCGAGACACGCCACTCGACTGCCATCGAGTTCGGGTCGCCGCAACGCGGCGTCGAGCGTCGCCTCCACATCCGCCCACACCAGCCCCGCGCGATGCGGCCAGCCGCGCGCGAGCCAGTCGTGGCCGTAGCCGGTCGACAGACCGGGGTCAGGCATGACGACGGCGTAGCCGCGGGCGACCGCAACCCATGGGCACCAACGCCAACTCCAAGCGCTGTGGGAGCTGAACGGGCCGCCGTGAATCCACACCTGCACCGGAATCCGTGCGTCGGCGTCGTCCGGACTGTTCGGCAGGCAGAGCCACCCGCCGACGGACCCGCCGTCGGGGGCCTGCCCGGTCAGTCGCTCGAGCCGACCGGGCAACGGCGGCGGCGTCGCCGGGGACGGCAACGTTGTCACGGTCGCTTCGTTCGCGTCATCGCCGATCTCAACGCGCACTGGTTGCGGTGGCAGGTCGACTCTTGAGCGCAGCGCGAAGATGGCGCCGTCCTTTGCCACCGACAGCGACGAGTAGACGGCGTCGTCAAGCACGATTCGCGGCGCGGCGTCACCGCGGCGCCAAACGGCGAGGCCGCCGCAGCCGTGCAGGTCACCGGTGATGAGGAGGGTGGCCGAGTCGGCGGACCAGGCGAGCTGATTGGGATAAAGGTCGCCCGTGTCGATGTCCAGCGCGCCTCCGACGTCGAGGAGAAAGACGCGCACGCGATACGTCATCGGCTGCTCGTGGTCGCCGTCCGTGGTGTGAATCGCGGCCAGCGTCATGCCGTCGCCCGACAGCGTCGGCGACGAGTAATCGCCGTCGTCGTCCTCGGCGAGCACGGTGAGTTCACGTTTCGGCAGCCCGAGAAGAGCCAGTCCCGTCGGCAGTTTGCCCCCGCGCCGGCGTCGTTTCCAGGTCAAGGCGAGTCGCGACCCGTCGTCGCTGAAAGAGATGGCCGCGTTGATCAGTTGTTCGCGCGCGTCCGGCAGCAGGTCGATGGCGCTCCCGCCCTCGCTGGACCCGTCGATTAGGAACAGCCGCGGTGTAGCGTCGTTCAACTCGTGATCCCAATGCCTGATGGGAAAGCCGTCATGCACGATCGCGGTGACCTTGGATTTGCGGCGCCGCTCGCGACGCTCCTTGTCGTCGTCGGCGTCGGTCGAGTCGGGAAGCCGACTGCCAAACGCGAGAACCACACCGGTTCCTCGCGACACCACCGGGTCGCCAAGCCCTCCAGGCGTCGTCGCGTACACCGTCGGCTCTCCGCTGGGTGGCAACAGCCACACCGCTGATTCGTCTTCGACCTGGTCGGGATGCGGCCGCGCGGAAACGAAGAGCACGCCGCCGTCGGGCATGAACGCGGGCGCTGCCTCGCCTTTCTCCGACCAGGTCAGCCGATAAGGCTCGCGAGTGCCCGCCGGATCCACGTCCCACAGCGACGTGACGTAGCGGGCGTTATCGCGGTCGGGCTCCTGACACGTCACGATCAATCGCCCGCCGTCAGGACTCGCGACCAGTCCGGTGATCCTTCGCATCGAGATGAACTGCTCGACGTCCGCGAAATCGACCATGCGGCCAGTCTCTCAAAGCGAGATTCCGGACGACGTCGGACCTGCGCGGCTGACGGGCAGCGTGGGGCTGCCGCTACGCCAGCGGTTGCCGCGCAATACCTGCCGGCTCCCGTCCCGCCAGCAACCAACCACCGGCGGCGGCGAGGACAGGCAGCCCCACCAGGATGAGGACGAGATCGACGACGGGCACCCGACCGAGGGGCGTGAGGTCGCTGTGGTACCAGGCGAGCAGCGCCCCGTATGCGCCGCCGGTTCCGACGACGGCGCCGAGAAATGCCAACGCGCCAGCGGTGACACCGGTGAGCGCGCGGCGAGTGCCGCTGCTCGCGCCGGTCGCGGTGAGTGTGCGCACATCGCGGGATGTCTCGCTGCGGATCAGTCCCACCGTCATGGCGAGCACGCCAAGCGCCAGCACCATGCCCGCCGCGGTCGCTCCGTTTCGTAGGGCGGCAACGGACTTCTGCGGTTGTCGGGTTTCGACGAACAGTCCTGCTCCGGCGGCCGCTTTCGTGGCTAGGTCGATTTGCGCTGACGTCAGCGGCTCGCTGGTCTCGAGCAGCCAGCCAGCCGGGAGCGTCGCAAGCCCGTGCGCCTGCATGGCGTGAGGCGTCAGCAACGCGTTCGGTGCCGAACCGTGGTGAGGAAGCTTGTTCATCACCTGAATAACTGGTGTGCTGACCTCGTTCGGCCGTTGGGTGCGCTGGTCTGGTGTCGCGTCCTTTCCAGGTGTCACGGGGTCGAACAGTTGCAGCCCGCCGAGGTCGGTGCGGCTGGAGATGACATCGGCGTCGGAGCGAAGTTGCCCGGTGGCGATGCCGTAATGGGTGAGCACCTGTGGCGTCGCGACGTAGAGCGTCGTCATGCGGGAGAAGTTCTCACCGTGACCGTGTCCGGTCACTTTGGCCAGCGTCGGTGTCATGTACCCGTTGGATTGGCCGCCGCTCTCGGCGATCGACCCGATCGGTACCGTCGCGTTCTTGGGGTTGTACGCCTCGTCCAGTTCGAGTGCGGACGCGTGCAGGCTGCCGGCCACCCGGCTGACCGCCGTCGTCGCGGCGGCGAGCTGAGCCTGGGTGAGCGGTGGCACCGGAATGCCGGGGCCGCCACGGCTGACATGCATGACGAGTTCGTTCGACGGAAGATTCGCCCGAGCCGCGGGCTCCTCGTTGGCCGCCGCCCCTATCGTGATCGCCGCCGCGATGCCGATCGCAAGCGTGATCGCTCCGAGCGCGGCCCCGGACCGCGACTGATACCGCACCAGATCACGCAGGGCCAGCCTTACCGCGATGGTCGACCGTTGCGCGACGGCGGCGAGCAGCCGGATTCCCAACGGCGCGAAGAAAAGCAGCCCGATCGCGCTCGCTACGGTGCCGCCGATGATGAAGCCCGCTCGGTGCTGGTTGGCGAACGCGAGCAGCGCGATCCCGCCCGATAGCAGTGCGCCGCCCAAGACGGCGAAGCGGTGTGCTGGCCTCGGTCGTTCCGGCCGTTCCGAAAGCGCGGCTATCGGTGACGTTCGGGCGACCGCGCGGGCCGGCCACCAAGCCGCGGCGACAGCGGTGGCGACGGTGAGCAGCATGGCGGTGACCACCGCCCACCATGGCAGCGCGAGTCGGTCGACGCGGTGTTTGGTGACGGACTGAACCGCAGGCGCGACGGCGAACCAACCCGCCACTCCGACCACGGCGCCGATGACCGCAGCTGCCACGCCCACCACCGCGCCGTTCGCGACAACGACGAGGCGAAGGTGCCGATCGGTCGCCCCGAGTGACGCCAACATGCCGAGGGCGCGCTGCCGTCGGTGCGCCATCACCGCGAAGCCGGCGACGGTCATGAGACCGACAAAGAGCAGGCCGAACGTGCTGAGCGCGAGCACAACAGCGGCGACATCTGTCTGACTCGCCGTGCTTCGCAAGGAAATGCTCACGCCTGCGTGGCTCGGTAGCTGCAACGAGTCCAGCCCGTGCCCGCTGCCGTTGAGGAAGATGGCGTAGGAGTCCGGCGAAATCGGGTGACCGGGTGGGACGAGCGCGAACTCATCGAGCAAGTCCAGTGGGTTCTCGACCAGGCCCACCACTCGAAGCCGCCAGCCATTTCCGGTCCACTCGTCGCCGACGTTCAGCTCGAGTGCTTTGGCGGCGTCGGCGGTGAGCGCGACTTCGTCGGCTTTGTTCGGATACCGCCCGTCGTCCAAGCGCAGCATGACGTGGCCGTATGGTCCGTTCGGATCCTGGGCTCTCACGTCGAGGCCGGCGACGGAGCCGGGCAAGGGCACGGTCTTGTGCGAGATGGTCTCGATCACTCCGAACTGCTCTCGCAGCGCGGCGACGTCGCCCGCGATGTCAGGGTCGTCGCCCGGCACGGAGACGATCGTGTTCGCGGCGCCGAACGTCGGATCGTCCTTCAGCAAAGCGGCATTGGTCGCCGCGCCGAGCCCGACAATCGTCGCGGCGACCGCCACTATCAGCAATAAGAGAACGAGCGTTTGACGTCGCCACTCGCGTCGGAACAACCGCCACGCCCACCGGACGACGGCCCTGCGGGCAGGCGCGCCGCCGTGCTGGCCCTTCAGCGCCCGCTCCTCAAGGGTCGCGGTCATGGCTGACGGCTCGGTTCGAGCATCGACTCGGGACGATCTGGCGGTGCGGTTTGGTCGACGACGCGCCCGTCGCGCAGGAAGATGACCCGGTCCGCCCACGAGGCGAGTTGCGCGTCGTGGGTGACGACGACGCCGGCCACGCCGCGCTGACACGCCGTCCGAATCAACCGCATCACCGCTTCGCCGTTGGCGCTGTCGAGCGCTCCCGACGGCTCGTCGGCAAGCAAAAGGGTGCGGTGGCCGACGATGGCACGCGCGATCGCCACGCGTTGCCGCTCGCCGCCCGACAACTCGTCGGGGAAACGTGCCGCTCGATCGGCCAGGCCAAGTTCTTCTAATGCATGTAGGCCGATTGCTTGCGCGGCCTTCGCCGACGTGCCATCGAGTTCGAGTGGCAGAGCGACGTTCTCGGCCGCAGTGAGCCCGGCGAGCAGGTTGAAGTCTTGAAAGACGTAGCCGATCGTCCGGCGGCGCAGCCGCGCGCGCTCGTTGCGGCTAAGACCCGACAGCGGCTGGCCAGCCACGACAACCTCGCCGGAGGTGGGCTGCTCAAGACTGCCGGCGATGGTGAGCAACGTGCTCTTGCCTGAGCCGCTCGGCCCCATGACCGCCACCAGCTCGCCGGTGTTGACCGTCACATCAACACCGCGTAGGGCATGTACTTCGGACGCGCCTTCGCCGTACGTCTTCGTGACGCCGCGCAATTCGAGAACGCTCATGGCCGCACTCCAACCGTCTTCGGGGCCTTCGGGAGACGCGCCCGGCTGAGCGGTTGCCCGTCGGTGTCGGCGCGTTTGACCCGGCCGTCGGCGGCGTCGAGCCAGCGGACGACGGAATCCAGCCGGAACAACTCGGCGTCGACGACCAGCGCGAAGGCGAGATCGCGGTCGGCGGAGTACTCCTTCAACCTCGTCCACTCCTGCATAAGTTGGACGAGGTAGCGCCGATGTGTCTGGATGACTTCGCCGACGTCGATGCCGGGTGTGTGGACGGCGATGAGCACCTTCATGACCAGCTCGTCGCGCGGTGGTGAGGACAGATCCGGCGGTGTGCGCAACCAGCTGGCCAGCTCCTCGGCGCCGGCCGACGTGATGCGAAACCCCTTCTGCGGCCCTGCTTCGTCGGCGCCGTCGGACTCGACCATGCCGTCTCGCTCGAGACGCTGGAGGGTCGTGTAGACCTGGCCGACGTTGAGCGGCCAGACCTCCCCGGTTCGCGACTCGAATTCTTGTCGGAGTTGGAGCCCGTACTTCGGGCCTTCGCTGAGCAGCGCGAGGAGCGCGTGGCGGATGCTCATGGCAAGATCACACTGAGTTGCATACTCGGTATAGTAACTGTTATGGCCAGCTGGTCAAGACCCAATCGCGGATGACTGGCGCCGCGTGCGACGTGCAACGATGCGACTCATGGAGCGACTTGAGAAGTTGTCGGCGCGCCGACGGCTGCGGCATCGCGACGCCGCCGACGACCAGTCTCGGTTGCCTGATCCGACACTGCCGGCGGGCGCCGATCGGATGCCGCAGATCAAGCACGTCGTGCTGCTGATGATGGAGAACCATTCGTTCGACAACTACTTCGGCACGCTCGGCCGTGGCGACGGCTTCCCAGAGCCCGCGCCGGAGAACTCGCGGCGCAGCGGCGCGCCGGTGTCGGCGTTTCATTTTGATCGGACGACGCAAACGGAGGGCGCGCCGTCGCAAAGTTGGCGGGCGAGTCACGAGCAGTTCAACGACGGTCGCAACGACGGATTCGTCACGAGCGTCGAAGACGCCACTCCTGGCGCCGACGCGACGCTTGGCATGGGTTATTGGACCGAGGCCGACCTGCCGTTCTACGCGGGGTTGGCCCGCACGTTTCCGTTGGCCGACCGGTGGTTCTGCTCATTGCTCGGGCCGACGTTTCCAAATCGCAGGTTCATGCTGGCGGCGACCGCGAACGGGCTGATCGACGACATCATGGCGGGCATCGTCGACTACCCGCGCACGGGAACGATTTTCGATTTGCTCAATAGGCACGGCATCTCGTGGGCGAACTACCACCACGTGCCGCACAGCCGGCTGCTGCGCAAGCGACTGGCGGGTGGCGGAGTTCTCCGCTTGTTGCGAAGCCTCAAACTCGCCGCGGGCCAGCTGTTGCCGTTCGTCGAGCACCGAGTGCGCGGTGACATCGATTGCACCGCAAATCTCTACCCGCTAGGGCTTTTCCGCACGATCAGCCACCTTCGGCACATCGACCGCTTCTACCAGGACGCCGCCGACGGCAAGCTGCCCGCGGTGAGTATCGTCGATCCCGACTACACGGCGTGCTCCGAGGAGAACCCGCAAGACATCCAAAACGGCGAAGGATTCGCCGCCAGCGTCATCAACGCCGTCATGCACGGCAAGGGGTGGGCCGACACGTTGCTCATCTGGTTCTATGACGAGCATGGCGGCTACTACGACCACGTGCCGCCGCCGTCCGCAGTTGAGCCGGACGACGTGCTGCCGCACAGCTTGCTCAACACCACCGGCCCTTGGCGTTGGCTGGTCAAGCACACGCCGATGTGGCGCACCGCGAAGAGCGTCGACACGACGTCCGGCCGCTACGACCGCTACGGCTTTCGCGTTCCGGCCGTTGTCGTGTCGCCCTACGCGAAGCCCGATTACGTCTCGTCCCGTGTCTTCGATCACACGTCGGCGCTGAAGCTTATTGAGGAGAAGTGGAATCTGCCGCCGCTGACCCGGCGTGACGCGCAAGCGGTCGCGCCGTGGGACACCCTCGACTTCAGCTCGGAGCCCGCGTTCTTGCGACCGCCTCCGCTGCCCGAGCCGGCGCGGCCCTGGCGCTCGTAGCCCGTGGACGCCTGCCGCTGGCGACGGAAGAATGGACCTCGAGGCGAGGCACTGGAGGAAGCGATGGAGCGCTTGTCAGGCCGGGTCGCGCTGGTGACAGGCGCGGCGAGCGGAATCGGTGAGGCGATCGCCCGAAGGTTGGCCGCAGAGGGCGCGGCGGTGGTGGTGACCGATGTGCAAGACGGCGCTGGCGCGAAGGTGGCCACGGACATCACCGAGCACGGCGGTTCCGCGGTTTACATCCACCTTGACGTCGCAAGCGAAACCGATTGGCAGGCCGCGGTTCGGTCAACGGTCGAGGAGTTCGGCCACCTCGACATCTTGGTGAACAACGCCGGTCTCGGCGACCTCGCGACCATTGAGGAGACCTCCCTTTCCGACTGGGAGCGGACGGTCGCGATCGACCAGACCGGTGTCTTCCTGGGGATGAAGACGGCGGCCGCAGAACTCGCGAAGTCCGGTCATGGCTCGGTTGTCAACGTCAGCTCGATTTTCGGCGCCAGCGGCGGCTTCGGCACCAGCCCGGCGTACCACGCGGCGAAGGGCGCGGTGCGGATCCTGACCAAGAACGTCGCGTTGAGTTGGGCGGAGCGAGTTGTTCGAGTCAACTCCGTCCACCCGGGGTTCATCGCCACGCCGTTGCTTGAGCAGGCCAAGGGGACGCCGGTGGAGCAGGCGATGCTTGATCTCACGCCGATGCGACGCCTCGGCCAACCGGCTGAGGTCGCCGCTGGTGTGGCGTATCTCGCCAGCGACGACGCGTCCTTTGTCACCGGTTCGGAGCTCTACATCGACGGCGGCTACCTGGCCCGTTAGGGGCCGCGTCGTCCGAGATCGCGCAGCAGCGCGCACGAGACCCAGGACCACGGCCACCAGGGCGTTGTCTTGATTGGTTCAAGAAAATGGGCGAGACTGCAGGCATGCCGACCTCCGCCGAACTCGAGCGCATGTTGCGCGAGGCGCAACTGCGGGTGACGCGGCCGCGGCTCGCCGTGCTCGGCGCGGTGCACGACCACCCGCATGCCGACACCGACTCGCTCATCGGATTCGCCCGGCAGCGAGCGACCGACGTGTCGCATCAGGCGGTCTACGACGTGCTGCGTGCCTTCACCGCCGCCGGCCTGGTGCGACGCATCGAGCCCGCCGGGTCGGTTCCGCGCTACGAGGCGCGGGTCGGTGACAACCACCACCACGTCGTCTGCCGCACCTGCGGCGTCGTCGCGGACGTCGACTGCGCCGTGGGCGAGACGCCATGCCTCACCGCGTCTGACGATCAGGGTTTCGCGATCGACGAGGCCGAGGTCGTTTATTGGGGCCAGTGCCCCCGCTGCGCCGGCCGCGACCACCAGGCCAACGAAAGCTTGAACCGAGAAGAGCAGCTGAGGGAGAGAAGGATCAGACGTGTCTGAGAGCGAGAACCCGGTAGTCCCGTCGCCGCAGCCGGCCGCGAAGCGGCCGAGGACGAACCGCGACTGGTGGCCCAACCAAATAGATCTGCATGTCCTTCACCAGAATTCGGAGCGGGCGAGGCCGCGAGCAGCGGATCACGACTACGCCGAGGAGTTCAAGAAGCTCGACCTTGACGCGCTGCGGCAAGACATCCTCACCGTGATGACGACGTCGCAGCCGTGGTGGCCGGCCGACCACGGGAACTACGGCCCGCTGTTCGTGCGCATGAGCTGGCACTCGGCAGGCACCTACCGCATCGAAGACGGCCGCGGAGGCGGCGGGCAAGGAGCTCAGCGGTTCGCGCCGCTCAACAGCTGGCCGGACAACTCCGGCCTCGACAAGGCCCGCCGGTTGCTGTGGCCGATCAAGAAGAAGTACGGCGCCAAGATCTCCTGGGCCGACCTTCTGGTCTTCGCGGGCAACTGCGCGATGGAGCACATGGGCTTCAAGACGTTCGGGTTCGGCTTCGGCCGAGAGGACATCTGGGAGCCTGAGGAGATCTACTGGGGTCCTGAGGACACCTGGCTCGGCGACGAGCGCTACACCGGCGACCGCGAGTTGACTGGGCCGTTCGGCGCCGTCCAGATGGGTTTGATCTACGTCAACCCGGAGGGCCCGAACGGCGAGCCCGACCCGTTGAAGGCCGCGCGCGACATCCGCGAGACGTTTCGACGCATGGCGATGAACGACGAGGAGACCCTTGCGCTCATCGCGGGCGGCCACACGTTCGGGAAGACGCACGGGGCGGGCCCGGCCGAATACCTCGGGCCCGAGCCCGAAGCGGCGCCGCTCGAAGACCAGGGGCTGGGCTGGAAGAACAGCTACCGCACCGGGGTCGGCGCGGACGCCACCGTGAGCGGCATCGAGGTCACGTGGACGCCGACGCCGACCAAGTGGGACAACACCTTCTTCGAGACGCTGTTCGGTTACGAATGGGAGCTGACGAAGAGCCCGGCTGGCGCGTGGCAGTACGAGGCAAAGGACGGCACGGGCGCGAACACCTTCCCCGACCCCGCGACCAACGAGCTGACCCGGCCGCCGCGGATGTTGGTCACCGACATCGCGTTTCGCGTCGACCCGATCTACGAGCCGATCGCACGCCGGTTCCTGGAGCATCCTGACCAGTTCGCCGACGCGTTCGCCAGGGCGTGGTACAAGCTCTTGCACCGCGACATGGGGCCGGTGTCGCGTTTCCTCGGGCCTTTGGTGCCGGAGCCCCAGCTCTGGCAAGACCCGGTGCCCGCCGTCGACCACGAGCTTGTCTCGGACGACGACGTCGCGGGGCTGAAGGCGAGGATTCTCGGTTCCGGACTGTCGATTCCTCAGCTGGTGCGCACCGCGTGGTCGGCGGCGGCGAGCTTCCGCGGGACCGACAAGCGCGGTGGGGCGAACGGCGCCCGGATTCGGCTTGCGCCGCAACGCGATTGGGCCTCCAACGAGCCGGCCGAATTGGCGAAGGTGTTGCCGGTTCTCGAGCAGATCCAGCAGGAGTTCAACGGCGGGCAATTCGGTGGCAAGCGGATCTCGCTCGCCGACCTCATCGTGCTGGGCGGTTGCGCGGCGGTCGAGAAGGCGGCGAAGAACGCCGGCCTCGACATCGAGGTTCCGTTCTCGCCAGGGCGCACGGACGCCGCGCAGGAGCAAACCGACGTCGAGTCGTTCGCGGTGTTGGAGCCACGGGCCGACGGGTTCCGCAACTACCTGCGCGCAGGTGAGAAGTTGCCGCCGGAGACCTTGCTGCTCGACCGCGCGAACTTCTTGACGCTCACCGCCCCGGAGATGGCGGTGCTGGTCGCCGGAATGCGCGCGCTCAACGCCAACCACGGCCAGACTCGCCACGGGGTGTTGACCGACCGGCCCGAGGTGTTGACGAACGACTTCTTCGTCAATCTCCTCGACATGGGCACGCAATGGAAAGTCTCCGCCTCGGAGGAGAACGTGTACGAGGGACGCGATCGCGCCACCGGTGAGTTGCGGTGGACGGCGACCGCCGTCGACCTCGTCTTCGGCGCGAACTCGCAGTTGCGCGCGCTGTGCGAGTTCTACGGCGCCGACGACGCGCAGGAGAAGTTCGCCCGCGACTTCGTCGCGGCGTGGAACAAGGTGATGAACCTCGACCGGTTCGATCTCGGCGCCCGCCGGTAAACCAGTCGGTCGCGCAAACCAGGGGCCCGGACGAAAGTCCGGGCCCCTTGCAACGCAATGGCATAACCGGTGATCTGTGACTGAACCGTGACGCCGCCCTATGTTGGGGCGGTGCTGCTCGTCGCTCACCGGTCGCCGCGCTCGGCCGCGGCTTGCCTGGCCCTCGCCGAGGCTGGCGCGACGGTGTTCGAGATCGACGTCCAGGTCTGGCGCGGGTGCCTCGTCGTCTCGCATTACCTGCCCCTGCTCGGCACCGGATTTCGGCGCGACCGCTGGCGGGTCGTCCGCGGCTGGAGCCCACGCCATGAACCGCCACTGGCGGACGTCGCCGACCTGGTGCCGCCCGATCGCGTCGTCCTGCTTGATCTCAAAGAAGAAGACCGCGGACGACGCGCGGAGCTGATCGCCGAAATCGTCGCGACGCTGCCGACGTCCGGTCGTTATCTCGCGTGCACGTCGATCCTCGAAGACCTGGACGCGTTGCGCGACAAAGGTTTTCGCACCTGGCGGACCATCGGCGATCAGCGTCAGCTAGCCGCGGTGCTGGCGGCCGGCGCGATCGACGACGACGCGGTGACGGTGAATCACCAGCTGTTGTCGCGGGACGTCGTCGACCGGCTGCATTTCCTCACCGGCACCGTCGTGGCGTGGACGGTGAACGACGTGCGGCGCGCGCGGTGGCTACGCGACGTCGGCGTCGACGGCGTGACGACCGACAGCGTCGAGGTCATGCGCGCCGTTCGCTGAGTTGGCTTCGTCAGCGCCTTGCCGGCAGCGACCTGGCGTAGGTGACGCCGTGGGTCACCCACCGGCGGAACTCGTCGTCGGAGAACTCCGCGGCGTCGACTCGCAGCCAGCCGCTCATCTCGCGCCCGCGCATCTCGAATGGGCGGGCGCAGGGCTCCTTCAGGAGCGCTTCGCCCAGCGCCGGATCGACCCGCAACAGCAGGCCACCCTGACCGCTCGCGCTCACCGCCATGTTGCCGTTGATCAAGAACGCGAGCCCGCCGAACATCCGTTTCTCGGTCACGCCGCGCTCGGCGGCGACCACCTCGCGGATGCGGTTCGCCAGGTCTTCGTCGTAAGCCATGCCGGCAGTATGCGACCCGGTTCGGACACGAATCGGCGCGGTGCAAAGCTGGCTGGATGCCTCAACGATTCGTCCGGATTTGCGCAGCTGTGATCACGGCCTCGGTCGGGGCCCTCGGGCAAACCGCGACGGCGGCCGCGGCGCCGACGGTGGCTCGATACCAAGGCGCCGATCGGTTCGCGACCAGCGCCGCCATCGTCGACGCGAACTACCGCGCGGGGGTGCCGGTGGCCTACGTCGCAACCGGCGTCAACTTCCCGGACGCGCTCGCGGGAGGCGCCGCCGCCGCGAATGAGGGCGGCCCGCTGCTTTTGGTCGCGCCCGACTCGATCCCGTCGTCCATCGCGACCGAACTGCAACGGCTGGAGCCGGGCCGCGTCGTCGTGCTCGGCGGCGAACGGTCGGTGAGTGCCGCTGTGCAGTCGGCTTTGGGGAGTTACACGACCGGAAGCGTCACGCGCGTGAGCGGCGCCGACCGCTACGCCACAGCGGCCGCGCTGGCCGCCGACTTTCCGAGCGGCGCGCCGGTGTATGTCGCGACCGGCGTCGACTTCCCCGACGCGCTGTCCGCGACGGCCGCGGCAGCGGCGCGACATGCGGCGATTCTGTTGACCGAGCCGAACGCGATCCCAGATTCGACGGCCGCGGCATTGTCGACGCTGCGCCCGTCGTCCATCACGATCGTCGGCGGCACGAGCGTCGTGAGCGCCGCGGTAGCCGACCAGCTCGCCGCGTACAGCCCAACCGTGACCCGAGTCAGCGGCGCCGACCGATATGGCACCGCAGCCTCCGTCGCGACCGCCGAATTTCCTTCTGCCACCAGTGTTTTTCTGGCATCTGGGGTAACCTTCGCCGACGCGCTCACCGGGGGCCCGGTCGCTGGCGCGCATGGCGCGCCGTTGATGCTCAGCGCGCCGACCTGCTTGCCGTCACCGACCGCAGCGCGAATTTCGTCGTCACAGCCGGCGAACGTCACGTTGCTCGGTGGACTGGCGGCGTTGTCCCAGGGAGTCGCCTCGTTGACGACGTGCCCGGTGGCGCCGGCGAATCAGCTTTGCGGGTCTGAGCCGACCGGCACGCGCTACTCACACGTCGTGTGGATCTGGATGGAGAACAAGCCGTACGGCTCGGTCATCGGAAGCTCCAGTGCGCCGTACGAGAACACCCTCGCACGACAGTGCGGCCTGGCGTCGAACTACTACGGTGTCGCGCATCCGTCACTGCCGAACTACCTTGCGGCCACGGGAGGTTCGACGTTCGGCGTCACTGACGACAACGGCCCTTCCGCGCATCCGATCGCGGCGCCGTCGCTGTTCAGCCAGCTGACCGCCGCTGGCTTGACGTGGCGCGCTTATGAGGAGTCGATGCCGGCGAACTGTGCGCTGAACTCGGCCGCGCCCTACGCGGTCAAGCACAATCCCGCCGCGTACTACACGAACATCCGGACGGCGTGCGCCAGCAGCGACGTGCCGCTCGAGGGCAACCTCTCGCACGATATTGCCGCTGGCGCGTTGCCGTCGTTCGCCTTCGTCACGCCAAACCTGTGCAACGACACGCACGATTGCGCGGTTGCCACCGGTGACGCGTGGTTGTCGACGTGGATCCCGGCCATCATCGCCGGTCCGAACTACCGCGCCGGAAACACGCTGATTGTGCTGACCTGGGACGAGGGAACCGGCGCCAGCAACCAGGTGCCGACGATTGTGATCGCGCCGAGCGTGCGGCCCGGGACCGTGGTTGGCGCCAGGCTCGACCACTACGCGCTGCTGCGCGGCGCCGAAGACCTGCTCGGGTTGGGGCGGTTGGGCGCAGCTTCGACCGCGCCATCGTTAGCGGCGGCCTTTGGCCTCTAGCTCGCGAGTCCGACACCGCCGCGCGGCTGCCCGACCGCGCCTCGACGAGATTGCTCGGTGGTCGCTCGAACGCCCGGACGACGCCGCTGGCCCGAGACTTTGCGCGGCTGTCAGGGTAGCCTGACAGCCATGAGCGGTGGTAGATGGCACGAGGCGCGCAAGGCATGGGCGCGCCTTTCCAGCTGGGACGACGCGAGCGGCGCCCGGCACGACGGCGATCCGCTGGAGGCGCTGTGCGACATCGGCTCGCTGCGCCGGTTGCTTGACGAGGCCGAGCTGTCCGCCGTCCGGGAGGCGCGACGGCAGGAAAAATCGTGGGCGGAGATCGCCACCAAGCTCGGCGTCACCAGGCAATCCGCGTGGGAGCGGTGGCGCGACCTAGACGAGGTCTCGCAGCCAACCGAGGAGAGCCCTGCGGACTGGGATCGCGGCGTGGTGGGCGCTGTGGCGTCCGAACTCACCGAGCGAGCGAAGCGCCGGCGTCGCAAGGGCTCGGTGACCGTGCCTCGGGTCATCGGCCTGCGGGCGGCCGGAGCGCGCGGGCTGCTCGAGGAGCACGGCCTGGTGCCGGTCGGGTGGGACGCCGACGCAGTGCCGTATGAGAGCCTCGGCTGGCCCGACGAGTTGGTCACCGGTCAGGCGCCCGAGGCCGGGGCGAAGGTCGCGTACGGATCCTCGGTGCGGTTGTGGCTCGCGCGCGGCGGCGGGGGCGCCGGGGTGCGCGAACCGCGTCGACCCAAACCGCCGCCCCGAAGTGGTCGCGAGATGCGGCCTGAGCCGACCGAGCAGGCCGTCGGCTGACGCGGTAACCCACACCCGGAGGCCCGGCCGCTTAGTCGGCTCGGAGCACGGCGCGATAGCGCGCCTCGAGAAACGAGTACAGCGCGAAGACCGCCAACCCGAGGCTCACCAGCGCGAGCACGGCGACGCCCCAGTCATGACCGGCCAACGCGGCGAGTTCCTTGTCGAGGCCGGCGGCGTGGTTCGGATTCGCCTGCACGGCCGAAATCATGAAGAAGACACCCGTCGGAAGGAACACCACAGCGCGGGCGGGGATGCCGACCGTTCCGGACGTCCGAATCATCGCGCGCACCCAACGGGGTGACCGGTCGGCGTCCATGCCGTCGGCGTACTTCTGATCGACGCCCTCCCAAAACTGATGGACGCACACTCCTACGACGATCAGGCCGAGCGCGAACAGCAGCTCGCGTCCGGCGGGCAGTCGAAGCAAGCCGCTCGCGGTCTGGTGGCGTTGTTGCTCGCTTCCGCTCCCATGTTTGCCGAGCGCGTACGACAGCGGAACCCAGGTCAACGCGACGTAGAAGGCGCCTTGCGCGCCGGTCATCGCCCGGCTGCCGCGCGGGTGTTGGCGGTCGCGGATCGCGCCCCAGATCCGGGTCGCGCCGAAGGCCAGGAACCCGGCGGCGGTCGCGGCGATCGCCACCAGCCCTCCGGGCGTCGCCGCGATTGTGCTCAAGGCGCCGTTGGCGTTGGCCTGCTTTCCGCCGCCACCAGCCAGCTGCGCGACGAGATACACCAGCACGCAGTAGAAGGCGCCACGGGCGAACAAGCCGACGCGGGCGAGCGTGCTCAACGTCCGCCGCCCCGCGTTCTCACCGCTGCCCGCGTGTTTGCCGCGGGTCGCACCAACGCGCGCCGCGGAGGACATGTCTGGTCGCTTCCCGCGATCGGCGACGGTCAATCGAGATCGGCTCTTCGGCCGCGGGCCGGGGCAGGTGGTCGATATGCGTATCTTGCGGCCTGGGTATTGCGCCGCGAGGCAACCGCTTGATAGGCCAGTCGCTTCGAATGGTTAATCGCTTAGCCGCACTTGGGGGTGCATGATGCGACCGCTCGGCTTGAGCCGCAGGTCCACTGCCATGCTCGTTGCGAGTTTTGTCGGGGTGAGCACGGTTGTCGGCGGCGTCGGCGCGGGGTCCGTTCTGGCGCCTGCCGCGCCCGCGCTCGCGGCGACAAGCGCACCGCAGATCGTGATCTCCGGGCTGAACAACCCGCGTGGCGTGACGTTCTCGGGCGGCACGTTGTACGTCGCCGAGTCGGGCGCGGGTGGCAGCGGCTTCTGCCTCAAGAGCTCCGAGGGCAGCAGCGTCTGCTACGGGGCCACCGGGGCCATCACCGCGGTCTCGAACGCCGCCACGGTTAACGGGCGCGTCGCCGCGTCGTCCGACCGGCTGATCAGCGGACTGCCGTCGCTTGCGACGCAGACCGACGACCCGAGTACCCCGCAACCCGACCAGGGCACGTCGGCGACCGGCCCGTCCGACGTGTCGGTGGCCGCCGACGGCACGCTGTACTTCGTGGTCGGGCTTGGCGCGCCCCCGGCGGATCGAGACGCGATCACCAAAGCCAGCGCGCCCGGCGGCAGCTTTGCCGCACTGTGGAGCGCGAAGGCCGACGGCACCGGGCTGACGAAGGTCGCGAGCCTGGGCGACTACGAGGCGGCGCACAATCCCGACAACGGCATCGTGCCAACCTCGTCGCTCGACACAAACCCTTATAGCGTGCTGGTTTCCGGCTCCACCGCGCTTGTCGCCGACGCGGGGGGCAACGACGTGTTGTCGGTCAATCGGAGCACGGGCGCGGTCAGCACCGCAGCAGTCCTGCCGCCGCTGTTCGCTCCGGCGCCGCCCTTCTTGAACTTGAAGCCGGGCACGATGCTGCCCACACAGCCGGTGCCGACATCGCTCGCCGCGGGCCCGAACGGCGCCACGTATGTCGGTCAGTTGACCGGATTCCCCTTCCCGCAAGGCGGCGCGTCCGTGTTCACCTTGACCGGGACGACGTTGACGCCGTTCGCCAGCGGTTTCACGAACGTGATCGATGAGACGGTGGGGCCGGACGGAAACCTCTACGTGCTCGAGATCGCGCACAACTCCCTGCTTGGCGCGCCGCCGGTCGGCGCGTTGTTGCGGGTCTCGCCGAACGGCGGAAGCAAGCAACTGCTGCTGAACAACCTCAACTTCCCCGGCGGCATCGCGTTCGGGCCGGACGGAATGGCGTACATCAGCACCTGCAGTGTGTGCACGGGAAAGGGACCAACCGCTGCCCAGACCGGGAATGTGGTTCGGTTCGACGCGGTCGGCGCCACGCCGCTGCTGACCCGGCTCAGCGGAGCGGATCGGGTCGCCACCGCCATCGCGACGTCGCGGGCGACGTTCCCGAACGGCGCGCCGGCGGTCGTCATCGCGCGATCTGACGACTTCGCCGACGCCCTGGCCGGATCCGTGTTGGCCGGCGTGGGCGCGTTGCCCGGCAGCTCGCCCGACGGCACCACCAACGTGCCGCTGCTGCTCACGCCGGGGGCGCAGCTGTCGCCGCAAACGGCGGCGGAGATCAAGCGGCTCGGCGCCACAACGGCGTATGTGCTCGGGCAGCAAAGCGCGATCAGCGACGCCACCGCCGCGGCGTTGACGTCGCAGGCCGGCGTCACCAACGTCGTGCGGGTGGGAGGCGCCAACCGATTCGCGACCGCGGCGGCGATCAAGGCCAAGGTGGAGTCGTTGATCGGCAGGGCGGTCGACGGCGTGTACGTGGTCACCGGCGGCGGATTCGCCGACGCGATGTCGGTCGCACCGCTGGCCGCGCACCAAGTCCGACCGATTCTGCTTGTGACGCCGACTCAATTGCCGGCCGACACCGCGGAGGCGCTGTCGGGCGTCAACACCGCCACCATCGTCGGCGGGACGGCCGCCGTGTCGGCGGCGGTGTCCGACGCGATCGGCAAGATCGTGACGACGGTCGCCCCGCGCCTCTCCGGCAACGACCGGTACGCCACTTCCGCGGCCGTGGCGAACGCCGCGGGGGCAGCCGGTTTGAGCCTGTCGAAGCTGTGGCTTGCCACGGGCGTCAACTGGCCGGACGCGGTGGCGGCGGGCTCCGCGGTCGCCGACGCAGGCGGGGTGCTGGTGCTGGTGAGCCCCGCCGACTTGGCCGCGAGCCCGGCGACAAAGGCGCTGATCGCAGGTCAAGCGGGCACCGGCTCGGCGACGTTGCTCGGCGGCCCGGCCGCGCTCTCGATCACCGTCGAGGGCCAGGTGATCAGCTCGCTCGGCGGATAGCCGTCAGGCGCGCTGGCGCGGGTTGCGGCAGAATCGGGCTGCAGACCGCGCCAGCGCGCTATTCGCCGGAGGTGTCGAGATGAGCGGCGAGCACACGCAGTGCCACCACCCGAAGATCGGTGACATCAGGAGCTCCGCGCTTTCGGTCGGAGACGTGATGGTCCGCCGTCCCAAGACGACGCCGGCGAGCGCGACCGTCGCCGACTTGCGGCGCACCTTCGCCAACCCGCACGTCATCTCCGCGCTACTGGTCGACGGAGACTCGTTCGCGGGAATCGTGCATCGCGACACGGTCGCCACGACCGCCCCCGACGATGCTCCGGCGCGCGACTTCGCGAACGCCGATGTCGTGACCGTCCGGCCCTCGACACCGTTGCCAGAGGCCGTCAAAACTCTGGACGACGCCGGTATCCGGCGGCTCGTGGTGCTTGCCGACGACGGTCGAACCCTCGCGGGGCTGCTGTGTCTTGACGAGTCGCGCAGCAGCTTTTGCCAGTAGGCCTCACCGCTTCAGGGATTCCGCGGCTAGATCCTTTGGCGCGCACGCCAGCCAGGCGTCGGTGAGCGCGTCGCGAACCTGCTGAACGGGCGGTCCCACGCGAAGCCCTTGCCGTTCACGAACCACGTGCGATTGTGGCGTCGTTCGCCCTCCGTTGTCGCGGGTAGCGCCAAGGCCAGCCGGGCCACGTCGTCCATCGTCAGCACACGCGGAGCGTAACGGCGCGTGCGGTTGCGCGCACGTGGGAAGGCTCCGACGCGACGGCTCATGACAGGCCGCTTCTGACAGGAGGCGCGGATGCGGTGGCGGGAACTGGCAAGCGACGCGAGCGGGCGAACGGCGGTGCTCGTTTTCGAGACCGGCGACGACGTCATGCCGGTGCTCAAAGACTGGTGCGTCGAGCAGGACGTCACCGCGGCGCATTTCACGGCCATCGGCGCCTTCGAGCGGGTCGTCGTCGCGTGGTTTGACTGGCAGGCAAAGGAATATCGCAACATCCGCATTGACGAGCAGGTGGAGGTGCTCAGCCTCGCCGGAGACGTCGCGTTGAACGACGACGAGCCTGCGGTGCACGCGCACATCGTCGTCGGCCGGCACGACGCGAGCACCCGGGGCGGCCACTTCGTCGGCGGCACGGTGCGGCCGACGCTGGAGCTGATCATCCAAGAGTCGCCGGCGCACCTGCGCAAGCGACACGATCCGGAGTCGGGGCTGGCGCTGATCGCGCCCGACGCCGCCGGGCCGGCCGGCTAGGCCGGGACCATCGGTCGGCCACCCGTCACGTCGTGATGTCGGGCTGCGGCTTCTCGAGCCACCCGCTTAGCCGTTGCGCGTATTGCCGTTGGAATCCCAGCGGTTCATCGAAATCCCGCTCGTACATCGCGATGAACAAGGTGAGCGTCAAGAACGGGTGCGCGCCCATCTCGTACAGCGTGACGTAGTCGTGGCCGACGAGGGCGGCACGCTCGGCGTCGTCGAATCTCAACCAGGTCGAGCTCTCGCCGACATGGCAGTTGAGAATCACGTTCGCCCGTTCGCGTTCCCACCACTCCACCGTGCCAGCGGGGTCGTCGCGATACCGTTCGACGAGCTCGGGATCGCGATCGACGGTGTAAAGGAACTTGTCGAGCAGGTACCGGCTCACGGGGCCACCTCCGGGTACCAGGTGAAGTAGGCCTCCATGGTGTGGAACAGGTCGTAGGTGTCGACGTAGTCGGCTTTCACGCCCTCGCCCGCCACTCCCATCATCAGCAGGAAATCCATGAATCCGTGGGTGGCGTTGCCTGGCGCCCAGAGGCTGTCGAGCGTCACTTCTGCGAGCGCTCGCTCGATGTCGGACGTCGCAATCCAGCCCACCGCCTTCGCGTCGAATTCGGGGTCGGGCCCGTGGGGGCCGAACTGGCGGGGCCCGCCAAGTTCCAACGACAGATGGCCGGTGCCGACAATCGCGACCCGCAGCTCGCTCGGCCAGGATTCGACCAGTTCCCGGATCGCGCCACCGAGTTCCACAAACCGCTTCGGCTGCGGCAGCGGCGGAGCGAAGATGTTCGTGTAAATCGGGACGACGGGCAGGTCGTTTTGCGGACGCAGCGTGATGATCGGGCAGGTGACGCTGTGGTCAAGTCGCAACTCGTTGCTGAACGCGAGATCGAAGCCGCGGTCGATGCCACCGCGCAGAATGTGCCATGACAGGTCTTGCTGGCCGTTCATCAACAACCGCGGCAGCCCGAACTCCCGCTCCTCGTTGTGCCAATTCGCGTCGTAGCGCGGCGCGTTTCCGACCAGGAACTGCGGCATGTTGTCGAGCCACAGCTGGTGGAAGTGATCGGATCCGACCAACACCAGCACGTCTGGGTTGGCCCGCGTCAAGGTGTCGCGGAACATCTCGACCTTGCGCACCCACTCGTCTGCGAACGGTGGCCGCTGATCACCGGTCGATGTGCTCGCCCTGTAGTAGAACGGGTGATGCGTCGACGCGATCACCGCGGCGATCGTGGCCATCGTCACTCCTGCGACGGTTGAAACGGCGAGAGCTACTGATCCGGTGGAACGTAGTCGGCATTGCGGTCGATGTCGAGGTACATGCGCATCGCGGCTGGCCGGCGACGCTCCTCCGCGAGTTGCCCGAGCAAACCGGCGGTCCTTGCCAGCAAGGCGAATCCGCGCAGCATCTCAATCGGCAGGCCGAGGTCGGCGAGCACCGCGCCGCACACGCCCGCCCCGTTCAGCGGGAGCCGACGTCCGAGAACCTGCGGGTGGACTCGGCCGATGGCCTCGTATAACTCGACGTGCGCGCCGCGGGTTCCCTCTTCTTCCGCGATCCGGAGCAGGGCCGGTGTGCGTGGGTCCACCTCCTTGTGCAGCGGGTGGCCAAGGCCAGGGATCAACCGTCCCGCGGTGTGCGCCGACCGAAGCGCGGACAGCGCGAGCGCGTCCCAGCCGTCTTTGTCGGTGGGCGGTCGGACATCATCGCCGTGCAGGCAATCGGAAAGGAACGCCGCGGTGTCCTCGGTGACGCCCAGGAAGCGCGAGCCGCCGCCGAGCAGACCCGCGGCGACCGCGCCCTGCAACGCGTCTGGTGCGCCAAGGTAGGTGAGTCGCGCGGCGATCGCGGTGGGGGTGAAGCCGTGGTCGGCGAGCGCGACCAGCGCGCTTTCGAAGACCCGAAGCTCGCCCGCGGTTGGACGACGTGCCGCGACCAGCCAGAACGCCAGCTCGCCAAGCCCGACCTTTCCCATCAGGTCGTCGGCGAGATCCTGGCCGAGGAGCCGGATGCGCTGGGCGTTCGACGTGCCGAGCGAGGTCGGGTACCGCGCGGACTCACTCATCGGCGGTTCCCAGCAACCATTTCCGGATCGCCGGGCCGTCTTGGTCCATCGCAGGGGGCGGTGTGCGGTACGTCGGCGGCGTCTTTGAAAACGTGATGGGGTTGCGCACCATTGGAATGGCGGCCTCGCCCTTGCCAACCGTGACGATCGGGTCGAGTCCGATCTCGCGGGCGAACGCCACACCATCGTCGATGGTGTTGATCGGAGCGCAAGGCACACCCGCTGCGATCAGGTCATCGAACCATTCCTTGGACGTCCGTTTGGCCAACCGCTCGACAAGGATCGGTCGCAGCGCGTCCCGACTGGCGGTGCGGTCTTGGTTGTGCGCGAACCGGGGGTCGTTGATGACGTCGGTTAGCTCCAGAACCTTTGCCAGCGCGCGAAACTGGCTGTCATTGCCGGCGATGACGACGAGTTCGCCGTCCGCCGTCGGGAGCGGCTCGTAGGGGAACAGGCTCGGATGCGAGTTACCCATGCGGAACGGCACCACACCGCCAGAAACATAGGCCGACGTGTGGTTGACCAGGCCGGAGAGCGCCGAGGCCAGCAGGTTGACCTCGACGTGCTGTCCGTCGCCGGTGCGACTCCGGTGTTGGAGCGCGGCGAGGATTCCGACGCAGGCATGCAAGCCTGCGATCACGTCGAACACCGGGATGCCGGCTCGATAGGCCGGCCCGTCGGGCTCCCCGGTCAGACTCATCAGCCCGGAGATCGCCTGCACCATAAGGTCGTAGCCGGGGATCGCGACAGCTCGTGGCGAGGCGCCGAAGCCGCTGATCGACGTGTAGACAACGCCAGGATTGGCCGCCGTGACGGTGTCGAAGTCGAGTCCGAACCGCGCGAGCGCGCCCGGCTTGAAGTTTTCGATGAACACGTCCGCGCGGCGCGCCAACTCCACCGCCGCGCAGAGATCCTCGTCGCGACGCAGGTCGAGCACGATCGCGCGCTTGTTACGGTTGATCGCCAGGTGGTACGTCGACACCTCGTCGCGCACTGGCGGCATCCAGGTGCGCGTGTCGTCGCCGCTCGGCCCTTCGACCTTGATGACCTCGGCGCCCAGGTCGGCCAGCAACATGGTGCAGTACGGTCCGGCGAGGATCCGGGAGAAGTCGGCGACCAGCAGATCGCGCAGCGGCCCACCGGCCGAGGGCGGCGCCGCCGACATCGTCATTGGACCACGTCCTGTCCGTTACTCGGACAACTGTCCGTTGCCGCGAGTGTGGCCGCGGGTCGGGCGTCGAGTCAAGCCGCGTCACGGTGACGCGGCGGCCACGACCTGCGGCACGGACTGCAGCCGCGCCCAGTCAGCGCTGATCGCCGCCGCGGTCTGCAGCAGCCGCGGCAGGTGCTGCTCGACCAGCACCTCAAGGGTGGTCTCCGAGGCGCTGGCGTTGACGTTCAACGCCGCGATCACCTTCCCGTCGCCGTCGCGCAGCGGCGCGGCGACCGAACGAATCCCGGCGGCCAGCTGCTCATCGGTGAGCGCCCAACCCTTCGCGCGCACGTCCCGCAGCGTCTTGTCGATGGACTTCGGGTCGGGCGCCACGCGCGGGGTCACGCCGGATCGGCTCGGCTCAGCGAGCGCCTTTTTCAGTTCATCCGGTTCGAGCGCGGCGAGCAGCACCTTCCCGAGCGAGGTCGGCAACGCGGGGAACCGGGTGCCGATCGACACGGCCAGACCGACGATTTTCGGCACCGCCACGCGGGCCACGTAAACGATGTCGGAGCCGTCGAGCTGCGCGATGGACGTGGACTCGTTGGTCCAGGACACCAGTCGCTCCATGTGCGGACGCGCCACCTCCCACAAGCCGAGCGACTGGATGAACGCCATGCCGAGCTCGAGCACCCGCGGCGTCAAGGTGAACCCGCCCCCTTCGGCGCGCACGTAGCCGAGCTCGGACAAGGTCAACAAGATGCGCCGCGCGGTAGGGCGGGCCAGCTCGGTGCGCGCCGCGACGTCGCTCAAGGACAGCACCGGCCGGCGCGGTTCGAACGCGCGCAGCACGTCCAGCCCGCGGGCCAGCGCCTCGATGAAGTCAGGCTCCGTGCTGCGCCGCGCCATCTGCTCACCTCGAGTCGTCGCCGGGGCGGTCGGGGATCTCAAGTGTGGTCCGCCGATGACTGTAACTGTTGGACCCGTCCTTTGTCCGTCATGCGGACGAGGCGGCGGGCCGTCGGCTGGCCTGTTCTCACCACCGCGGGTCGGCTCCTCGGCTATTGACATCGGCCGCTCGCCGTCGCATCGTGAGCGACACAGCATGACCGCGATGCGGACGGACGTCCGCTATACCGGCACCGTGAAGGAGCCGCAGATGACGAATCCTGCCGAGACCTCCTCCCGCGCGGCGTGGGCGCCCGGCCAACCGATCGTGTTCCGGCACGCCACCGTGCTCACGATGGACGATCAGCGACGCGTGCTCACCGACACCGACGTCTTGGTCACGGGCGAGCGGATAACCCAGATCGGGCCCGCGCTCTCAGCGCCGTCCGACGCGCTCGAGATCGACGCGACCGGCGGCTTGCTGATGCCTGGCATGGTCGACACGCACCGCCACATGTGGCAGACCGCGTTGCGCGGCTACGGCGCCGACTGGACCCTGACTCAGTACTTCGTCTGGTTCTACCTGCAGTGGGGCAAGCTGTTTCGCCCAGAAGACATTTACGCCGGCAACCTGCTTGGCGCGATCGAGGCGATCGACTCCGGCGTGACCACGACGGTCGACTGGTCGCACGGCCTGCAAACCATCGACCACGCGGAAGCCGCGGTCGACGCGCTCGAGGAGGTGCCGGGCCGGTTCGTTCTCGCGTACGGCAACATCCAAGCGGGGCCTTGGGAATGGTCGACGACACCGGAGTTTCGCGACTTCGTCCGCCGCCGGATCGAAGGCCGCGGCGACATGCTGGGGTTCCAGTTGGCGTTCGACATCCCGGGCGACCCCGCCTTCAAGGAGCGCGCCGCCTTCGAGGTGGCGCGAGACCTCGGAGTCCCTGTGACGACGCACGCTGGAGTGTGGGGCGCCACGAACGACGACGGCATCAAGCTGATGTACGACAACGGCTTCATGACTCCGGGCACGGTGTATGTGCACGCGGCGACGCTCAGCGCGGACTCCTATCACCGCATCGCGGCCACCGGCGGCGTCGTCTCGGTGTCGACGGAGAGCGAGCAAAGCGCGGGCCAGGGTTATCCACCCACGTTCCAGCTCCGCCAGCACAACATCCCGATCTCGCTGTCGATGGACACCAGCGTGTGGTGGAGCGGTGACCTGTTCTCTGCGATGCGGACGACGCTCAGCGCAGACCGCTGCCGCTGCCATCTCGACCATCATGCCCGGCAAGAAACCGTGACGAACTGCGAGTTGCGCGCTGACGAGGTCGTCGCGTGGGCCACTCGCGGCGGCAGCCACGCACTGGGTCTGGACGACGTCGTGGGGAGCGTCGAGACCGGCAAGAAGGCCGACCTGGTGCTGATCAAGAACGACGCCTCGCCAGCCATGTTCCCCATGCTGAATCCTTACGGGCACGTGGTTTTCCAGGCGCAACGCGGCGACGTGCACAGCGTTGTGGTGAACGGTCGGCTGGTGAAGCACGACCACGCGCTTGTCGGCGTCGATCTCGACAAGGCTCGCAAGGCGGTTCAGAGCACCGTTGACTACCTGCGGTCGCAGCTGGGTGAAGAGGCTTGGCAGGAGGGCATGAACCCCGAGATTCCAGAGCAGAAGGTTCTCGACAACCCCTACACCTACACGGATTGGGGCTCGGACAGCGCTCAATGGAAGCGCTGACACCCGCTAAGCGGCGGTAGGCGCACGCAGCGTTTCCACGGGTGGGCGGCGGGCACTCCAATGTGGTGCCGAGACAGCTGGCTGACGCGCCCGCCGCACTTTTCGCTGGCCAGATCGCCCGCGATGTGCTGCTTCGCGTGGACGAGTTGCCCGACGCCGGATCGTCGGGCGCGGTCGACGTCTTGCGCGCGGTCCTCGGTGGAAAAGGCGCCAATCAGGCCGTCGCGTTCGCCCAACTCGGCGGCGCTCCAACGCTTCTCGGCGTCGTCGGCGACGACGAGGTGGGCGTCGAGCTCTTGCGGCAGGCGGCCTCCGACGGCATCGACGTGGAGCCGGTGGTGCGGCGCGCGGGCGCGCCGTCGGCGACCATCGTTGAGATTTTGCAGAACGACGGGTGCTGGCGCTATCTCGAGCACATCCCTGACGAGATGCTCCTCAGGTCGTCCGACGTCGAGCGTGTCGAGTCCTCGTTTGCGACCGCTCGCGCGGTCGTGCTGCAGCTTCAGCAACCACCGGAGCCGCTCTTGGTCGCGGCGCGGATCGGCCGCCGGCGCGGCGCCACCGTGTTGCTTGACGGCGCGCCGCCCGCCCGTCTGCGCGATGAACTGCTCGCTGTTTGCGATGTGTTGCGCGCCGACACCCACGAGGCAAGCTTGCTCGCGGGAGTAGAAGTCGACGACGCGCGAACGGCCTTGCGGGCGGCGCGTGACCTCAGTCGCGAGGGGCCCGCGATCGTGATGGTCGGCGCGGGCGACGACGGTGACGCCGTTCACTGGTCCGATGGCGACGCGGTCTTCGCGCACGAGCCGACCCAGGTCGTCGACACCACCGGCGCGGGCGACGCCATGACGGCCGCGTTGGCCCTGGAACTCATCCGCGGCGCTTCGCCGGCGTCCGCCGCGGCTTGCGCGGTCGCCGCCGCCGGCCGTGCGGTCGGGTACGCCGGCGGGCGTCCACGCCTGCGAGGTTGGCGCCCGAATTCCGATCAGGAGGGCGCCGGCGCCAGATGAGCGGCCGTCGGCCGCACCGAGCACAATCAGCGGATGACCCCGTTAGGTGTTGTCTTTCTACCCGACCTGCCGCCCGAGCGATTGCGCGCCGTGGTGCAGACTGCCGACGACGCGGGCCTTGAAGAACTGTGGCTGTGGGAGGACTGCTTCAAGGAGTCCGGCATCGCCACCGCGGCGGCCGCGCTCGCCTGGTCGTCGCGAATCCGCGTGGGCATCGGCATTCTGCCCGTGCCGCTGCGAAACGTGGCCGTCATCGCGATGGAGGTCGCGACACTCAGCCGGTTGTTCCCTGGCCGGGTGCGCGTCGGTGTCGGGCATGGCGTGTTGGACTGGATGGGTCAGGTCGGCGTACGCGCGCGCTCGCCGATGACGCTGCTGCGCGAGCACGTCTGGGCGTTGCGCGCGTTGCTCGACGGTGAGCGGGTGAGCCTCGACGGCCAGTACGTGAAGTTGGACGACGTGGGGCTGGACTGGCCGCCGACCGAACGACCGGAGTTGTTGGTCGGAGCGATCGGCGAACGCACCTTGAAACTTTCGGGAGAGCTGGCCGATGGCACCGTCCTCACCGGCGGCACATCCCCGCGGCAGCTGCGGGAGAAGCGGCGTCAGATCGGCAATGACGCGAATCACATCGTGGTGTACGTGCATGCCGCGACTGGCGCCGACGCGCACAGTCGCATGCTGGCCGAAGGCGAGCGCTGGGGTTACGACAACGTGGCAGAGGTCAGCGTTGTGGGCGACGCGGCGACGCTGGCGGCGGGCGCCCGCCGTTGGATCGACGCTGGAGCCGATACGGTCGTGTTTCAACCGACGCCGGACGACCCAGACCTCGAGGCCTTCGTCCGCCTCGTCGCTGCGCAGGTGCGACCGCTGGTCGGTTGACCGTCGTCGTCCGAGAAGGGAGCGACCATCGTGATTGAAGACCGCTCGTTCACCGTTGACCCGCAGCTGGCGCATCGCCGTGCCACGGCGCAGGTCCGCGTGCGCGCCGCCGACGGCGGGCCGCTTGCCAACACGACGGTCACGGTGGCGCAGCGCAAGCACAAGTTCTTGTTTGGCTGCACCGGCTTTGAGTTCATCGAGCTGGTCAACGGCCAGCCATCGGCCAACGGCGAGGACCTCGAGAAGATGGCCGAGCTGTGGTTCGACGTCTTCAACTTCGCGACGCTGCCGTTCTATTGGGGGAATTTCGAGCGCGAGCGCGGCAAGCCCGACACCCAGCGCTTGCTGAAGACGGCGAAGTGGTTCCAAGACAAGGGCTGCCTGGTGAAGGGTCACCCGCTGACGTGGCACACCGTGACGGCCGATTGGTTGCTCGGATTGTCGAACACCGAGATCGTCGAGGCGCAGCGGGCGCGGATCCGGCGTGAGGTCACCGACTTCAGGGGCGTCATCGACGCGTGGGACGTCATCAACGAGGTCGTCATCATGCCGATCTTCGATAAATACGCCAATGGCATCACCCGGATCGCGCGAGAGCTCGGCCGCATCGGCATCATCCGCACGGTCTTCGACGAGGCGCGCGCCGCCAATCCACGCGCGACGCTGTTGCTCAACGACTTCGACATGTCGGCCGCCTACGAGTGCTTGATCGAGGGTTGCCTCGAGGCTGGCGTCCAGATCGACGCGCTCGGTCTGCAAAGCCATATGCACCAGGGGTATTGGGGCGAGGAGAAGACGCTGGCGATCCTCGACCGGTTCGCCCGCTATGGGTTGCCGATCCATTTCACCGAGAGCACGTTGCTGTCGGGGCACCTAATGCCGCCGGAGATCGTGGATCTCAACGACTACCAGATCCCGGAGTGGCCCTCGAGCCCCGAGGGCGAGGCCCGGCAAGCCGACGAGATGGTTCGGCACTACCGCACGCTGCTCTCCCACCCGGCCGTCGAGGCGATCACGTACTGGGGGTTGTCCGACGCCGGCGCATGGCTTGGCGCGCCCGTCGGTTTCGTCCGCTCCGACGCCACGCCGAAGCCCTCGTACGACGCGCTGCGGGCGCTCGTCAAGGGCGAGTGGTGGCTTTCACCGGCGACGATGACGACGGACGACGACGGGCGCGTCGCGGTGACCGGCTTCCTTGGTGAGTACGAGATCTCCACACCCGCCGGCGTCGCGACCTTCGAGTTGGGCCAACCCGGAGCCCTCGTCGTGGAGGCGCGACTGCCCGCGTAATCGCTTAGCATGTGCCGATGACCGCACCAACCACGCCGTCCAGGCCAGCCGTCAGCGCCGACGACCTTCAGCGGCAGTTCGAGACTTTCCGCACCGAGTTGCGCGCCTACTGCTACCGGATGCTCGCCTCGCCCTTCGAGGCCGACGACGCCGTGCAGGAGACCTTCATCCGGGCGTGGCGCTCTATTGAGAGCTTCGAGGGCCGGTCTTCGGTGCGATCGTGGCTCTACCGCATCGCGACCAACATCTGTCTTGACATGCTGCGCAGCTCCCAGCGTCGCGCCCGACCGGTCGATCTTGGGCCGGCCCGCGAGCCGGTCGCGGCCAACTTGAACGAGCTGCCGGAGGCCACCTGGCTGGAGCCGATTCCCGAGCGGCTCGTGGTCGCCGAGGGCGGCGACCCGGCGGAGACCGCGGTCGTGCGTGACTCGGTGCGGCTCGCGTTCGTCGCCGCGCTGCAGCACCTGCCGCCACGGCAGCGCGCCTCGCTGATCTTGTGCGAGGTGCTGCAGTGGCAGGCGAGCGAGGTCGCGGAGCTGCTCGAGACGTCGGTCGCCGCGGTCAACAGCGCGCTCCAGCGGGCTCGGGCCACGCTGCAGTCGAGTGAGGCGGCGCGCTCCGGGAGCGCGGCGGCCGGCTCGTCGTTGAGCGCCGCGGAGAAGGACCTGCTCGACCGCTACGTCAAGGCGTTCGAGGCCTACGACGTCAGCGCGTTGACGGCGCTTATCCACGAAGACGCCAAGCAGTCGATGCCGCCTTACGACATGTGGCTCGCCGGTCGCGACGACATCTTCGCCTGGTGGTTCGGCCCCGGCATTGGTTGCAAGGGATCGCGGGTCATCCCGGTGGAGTCTGCCAACGGGCTTCCGACGTTCGGGCAGTACAAGCCGAGCCCCAACGGCGGCTACGAGCCATGGGCGCTGCAGGTGATCGAGCTTCGTGACGGCGTGATCGCCGACTTCACCTTCTTTCTTTCCACCCAGACGCTGTTCCCGCTGTTCGGGCTGCCGCCGCGGCTCGATCAATAAGGCTGCGGCCGCTACTCGGGCAGCACGTCGGTGAGGCCCATCAACGCCACCACGTCTCGCAGCTCCGCCGACGCGTTGCGCAACCGCACCCGGCAGCCGTTGCGAGTGGCGGCGAGCTGCAAGCGCGCGAGCGCGTCCACGCTGCCGGCGTCGGCGGCCACCCCGCTGACGTCGCACAACACCACGCACCCACCGCGCCCGGCCAGCAGCCGGCACACGCGCTCGCACAGTCCCGGGAGGTCGGCGTGCTCAATCGGCCCCCGGACAGCGAATTTGATGGGTTGGGACTCGTCGGTCGTCATTTCCAACTAAGACGCGCGCCGAGGCTCGCGTTCATCGGTGTGGCTAGAACCGCTCCACGACGGGCACGATGTCCCGCCCGATGACTTCCAGTGGTCGAAGCGACGCCACGCCGGCGACCTGCCCGTGGGCCAGCGTGAAGCCGAGTTCGCTCAACCCGCGCAGGTCGGCGATGATCCGCTCGGCGTTCTCGCCGTGTTCGCCGACGTCGAAGTTGTAGAGCACGGTCTTCTCGATGTCGTCGAAGTCACGGCCTTCGGCTTCGCAGTGCGCGCGCAACACGTCGAGCTTGTGTCGCAGGTCGGCTCCGGCGAACAGGTTGCAGGCTTGCGCGTACCTCGCCACGAGCCGCAGTGTTTTCTGCTCGCCGCCACCGCCGATGAGGATCGGCGGATGCGGTCTGGCCAGGCTTTGTGGCGAGTTCAGGGTGCGGCCGAGTTGATAGTGCGTGCCGTTGAACGGACCCTCGTCGTCCGACCACATCTGCAGGCAAATCTGGAGCGTCTCCTCGAGGCGTTCGAAGCGCTCCGCGGTCGGCGGAAACGGCAACCCGAGGCCGCGGGACTCCGCCTCGTTCCAGGCCGCGCCGATGCCAAGCCAGGCTCGGCCGCCGGAGAGCACATCGAGCGTCGTGACCATCTTCGCGAGCAAGCCAGGCGGTCGGTAGACCGCACCGGTCACCATCGCGAGCAACGACACGCGCGTCGTGCGCCCGGCGAGAAAGCCCAGCGTCGTGTAGGCCTCAAGCATCTCGTTCTCAGGCGGCCCCACAACGCCGATCTGCCAGAAGTGGTCCATCACCGTGAGCATCTGGAAGCCGGCGTCCTCAGCACCTTGCGCGACGTCGGTGAGCTGCTGCGACAGTCGCGCCGCGCCGCCCGGCCAGGTGAAGTCCGGGAGGTGAATGCCGAGTCTCATGCCTTCTCCGCTCTGGTCGCCAACGACCCAGATGATGCTAATCGATCTTGCAGTTTCTCCCACCCGACAGGTCTTCCGCGAGTTGATATAGGCGCGCGAAACGCCGATCCGACGCCCGCTTTGTCAACGCTGCGATGGGTAGGAGCAGGGCATGGCGTTCACGAATCCCAGCCGACTCGATCCGATCAGCACGGCCTGGAACACCGTCGCGAGCTATCCGACGTACGAGCAAGCGCAAGAGGCCGTCGATCGGCTCTCCGACGAACACTTCCCCGTCGAACACCTCGACATCGTGGGCTGCGACCTGCGCTTGGTCGAACGGGTCACCGGGCGTATGACAAAGGGCAAGGCGGCAGGCGCGGGAGCCGCGAGCGGAGCGTGGTTCGGTCTGTTCATCGGTGTGTTGGTCGGCCTTTTCACCACCGGTCCGACGTGGATCGGCCTGATCGTCGGAGGCCTGGTGATCGGCGCGGTGTGGGGCGCGGTCTTCGGCTATGTCGGGCATGCCGCGACCCGAGGCGCGCGGGACTTCTCATCACTGCGCTCATTTGTGGCCGCGCGGTACGACATCGTCGCCCGCGGTGGCCAAGCCGAGGCGGCCCGCGACGTGCTGCGCCGGGCCGGGATGTCGCTCGGCGAGTCCTAGCGGGGGAGGTGCGGGCCGAGCACGCTGAGGTCGGCGGCGCTGAGCCGATCGCCGGAGGTCTTCGCCTGGTGCCAGTGCGGATAGAGCAACCGCTGGGCGCTGACCTGGTCGAGGCGTGACCGCTCGTCGTCCGAGAGCACCAGGTCGGCCGCCTTCAGATTGTCCGCCAGCTGCGCTTCGGTGCGGGCGCCGACGATGACGGTGGTGACAGCTGGCCGGCCGAGCAGCCAGGCGAGCGCCACCTGCGCCGCCGACGCGTGGTGGGCGTCGCCGATCTCGACGAGCGCGTCGATGGTGTCGTACAGCTGATCCTCGTCGTGCACCGGCGGCTCGTCCCAGTCGCCGAGATGGCGGCTGCCGGCGGGCGGCTGGACGCCGCGACGGTACTTGCCCGACAGCAGCCCCCCGGCGAGCGGGCTCCACACCAAGATGCCGAGGCCTTGGTCGATGGACAGCGGGACCAGCTCGTACTCGGCGTCGCGGGACTGCAGCGAGTAGTGGATCTGTTGGCTGACGAACCGGGAGGTTCCTTGCCGCGCTGAGATTCCGAGGGCCTTCATCAGCTGCCAGCCGGTGTAGTTCGACGCGCCGATGTAGCGGACCTTGCCCGACGTCACGAGGTGGTCGAGGGCGCTCAGCGTCTCCTCGAGCGGTGTCTGGCCGTCCCACTCGTGAACCTGGTAGAGGTCGATGTGGTCGGTCTGCAGTCGGCGCAGGCTGGCCTCGGCGGCGCGGACGATGTGGTGGCGTGACAGGCCCGCGTCGTTGGGGCCGTCGCCCATCGGCATGCGGGCCTTGGTCGCGATCAGCACGTCGTCTCTCGTGACGGGAAGTGCTTTGGCCACTATCTCCTCGGACCACCCGGCGGAGTACACGTCCGCGGTGTCGATCAAATTGACGCCCGCGTCGAGCGCCATCGAGATCTGCCGGCGCGCGCCGTCGACGTCGATGGTGCCCACGCTCGCCGCCCAACCGCGGCCGCCAAATCCCATCGTGCCGAGTGTCAGCGCCGAGACCCGAAGGCCGCATGCGCCCAGCTGCCGGTACTCCATGATCACGCTCCTGTTCGTCGTCCCGACGTTATCGCGGCGCGCCGAATCGAGACCCGTGACCACACGCTTTGCTGGACGACGAGGGTGAGCCAACCGGCGAGCGCCATGCCGACGATGTTGACCAGCAGTTGCAGTCCGCTGCCGCGCACTTCGCTCCACGCGCCGAAAACCAGGCCCACCGCGATGTTTCCGGTGGCCGGCACGGTGGTGACCGAGATGAACACTCCCGACAGCCCGCCGAGACGGGCTGAGGTGAGCGACAACACACCGGCGGCGCCGGCGATGACGGCGACGGTGAAGCTCCACCTGTCCGGCGAGTAGATGAACGACGTCCCCGCGCGCTGGCCGACGACGTCGGCACGGTGAATCCAGCCCGCGCCCCGCGCGACCAGCGACAACCCCGCGGTCACCAGGATCGCGCAGGCGAATCCGAGTGCCAGGGTGCGCGCCGCGAACCGCAACAGCGCCGGACGCCGACGCACGAGCGCCACACCGAGCGCGGCGATGGCGCCGAACTCCGGGCCCAGCACCATCGCGCCGATCACCAGGATCTGCGAGTCGAGCACGATCGCGATGCTCGCGATCAGCGTCGCCAGGGTCATGAAAGTCAGGTACGTCCAGTTCAATTCCGCGTCACCGTAGGCGTTTTCGATGACCTCCGACCAGACGACGGCGTCCGCGCCGCTGCCTGGGGCGCGACGTTCGGCGGCCAATCCTGGCTGCGACACCCACGTCTGCACCGTGTCCAGGTGCATCGTGCCGGTCTCCGTGACGCCGAGCGCGTGGATCTGGTCGACGACCGCGTTGGCCGCCTCCCGCGGGATGTCGGCGAGCACCAGGTCACCGGCCGGTCGAACGGACGCGCCGTGAACGACGGCGAGCGCGCTGACGTCCCGATGCGAACTCAACACGCCCATCACGGCGTCGGTGAGCTCGGACGGCGAGAACACGCGTAGCTGGAGCACGTGGTCATCTTGCCCGCCGGAAGCGGGTTGGCCGGATCAGGCGCGCGGATCGGGGCCGACGCCACGGCCGCGGGCCATCGGTTCGCGGCCCGGCGGCTGCTCCGGCCGTGGCAGCAGCGGCTGGCGCTTGCCGATCTTTTTGGTCGTGGGAGCGCTCGTGTCGACCGTCACGGTGTCGCCTTCGTGTCGAAACGTCAGCGAGGCGTCCGGCCCGTCGCGCAACGTGTAGGTGACCTCGTCGGGTGTGATGTCGACGCCGAGCCGCAGGCCGTGCCAACGAATCGTGAACCGCAACCGGGAGATGCCGCTGGGCAGCTGCGGGTCGAAGGACAGCTCGCCGTAGGTGTCGCGCAGGCCGCCGAAGCCGAAGACGAGCGCGACCCACGCCCCGGCCAGCGACGCCATGTGCAGCCCGTCCCGGCTGTTGTGATGCAGGTCTTGCAGATCGATCAGCGCGGCCTCGTAGGCGTAGTCGTGCGCCAGCTCGAGGTGGCCCACCTCAGCGCAGATCACCGCCTGGACGCTCGCCGACAACGATGAGTCGCGCACCGTGCGCCGTTCGTAATAGTCGACGTTGCGCGCCTTCTCGTCGTCGGTGAAGTGGTGACCGAAGCAGACCATCGCCAACTCGAGGTCAGCTTGCTTTATGACCTGCTTTCGATAGATGTCGAAGTAGGGCGCGTGCAACATCAGCGGGTACTTGTCCTTGGAGGACTCGAAATCCCACTCCGGCAACATGATGAAGCCGGAGTTTTGCTCATGGATTCCCAACCGTTGGTCGTAGGGCACGAAAACGGAGTCGGCGGCGACCCGCCATCGCGCGACCTCGTCCTCGCTGACGCCGAGGTCACGGGCTAGCGCCGGGTTCCTGTCCACCGACGCGGCCGCGGCGGTGAGGTTGTGCGCCGCGGCCAGGTTGGTGAAAGTGTTGTCGTCGACGAGCGCGGTGTATTCGTCAGGACCGGTGATCCCCGAGACATGCCATTTCTTGTCACAACCGAAGTGCCCGACCGACATCCAAAAGCGAGCCGCCTCGACCAGCAACTCGAGCCCGCCTTCGCGCTCCACAGAGTGATCGCCGGTGACGTTGGTGTACCGATCGAGCGCGTTGGCGATGTCGGCGGTGACGTGCACCGCCGCCGTTCCGGCCGGCCAGTAGCCCGAGCATTCCTCACCGTGAATGGTCCGCCAAGGGAACGCCGCGCCGTGGAAGCCGAGTGTCTGCGCGCGTTGTCGCGCTTTACCGACCGTGGTGTGCCGCCACCGAAGCGCGTGCGCGGCCGCCTCAGGCCGGGTGTACATGAGCACCGGCAGCACGAAGGACTCGCTGTCCCAAAACGTGTGCCCGTCGTAGCCAGGACCGGTAAGGCCCTTCGCCGCGATGCCCCGCCCCTCGGCGCGCGCTCCGGCCTGCAAGACGTGAAAAAGGCCGAACCGCACCGCCTGCTGTATCTCCTCGTCGCCTTCGACCTCCACGTCGGCGGCGTCCCAAAAGTCGTCGAGGTAGCGGCGTTGCTCCGCGCGCAGTCCGTCGAAGCCGGTCACCGTCGCGGCCGTCACCGCTCCAGCCGCCTGGTCGCGCAGCGCCTGCGGCGACCGGACTCGGGACCAGCCGTAGCCGAGGTACTTGACCACGCGGAGGCGCTCTCCGGGCTCTAGCGAGCAGACCAATGTCACGCGACCCCAGTCAGGCGCGACGTGCACCTCGCGGGTGACCTCTCCGGCGCCCTTGTCGAGCACCTCGTGCGCCATCGAGACGGCCATCTGCAGCCCGCTGCGATTCGTGCGATGGACGAGCACCACGCTGTTGTCGGTGGTCGTTTGGTCGACCGCCGTCAACGGTCGCTCCATCGCCGCGGCCTCTCGCGGGTCGCTCGACTGCGCGGGAACGTCTTCGTTGGCCACCAGCTCGGATTGGACGACGAGCCGGACCGGGTTGTCGAGCGCCTCAACTTGGTATTCGATCGCCGCGACCGCGCGCTGGGTGAACGACACCAGGCGAGTCGACCTGACCCGCACCCGTTTGCGGGCGGGAGATGACCATTCCACGGTGCGGGTCATCGCGCCGGCCCGCAGGTCGAGCACCCGCTCGTGGGAATGGACTTTGCCGTAGCGGACGTCGAATGGCTCGTCATCGACCAGCAGCCGGATCAACTTGCCGTTCGTGACGTTGACGATCGACTGGCTCGACTCCGGGTTCGCGTACGAGTTCTCGGCGTACGGCAACGGCCGCAGTTCGTAGAAGCCGACCAGGTAGCTGCCGGGTATGCCGTGCGGTTCCCCTTCGTCGAGGTTGCCGCGCAGGCCGATGTGGCCATTCGACAACGCGAACAGCGACTCCGACTGCGCGAGCAGGTCAAGGTCGAAGCGGGTCTCGCGGACCGCCCACGGTTCGACGGGAAACGCCGATTGCGCGATCATCTCGACCGCTCTCCTCCCTCGAGCAGCTCGCTCAAGTCACGCACGACGATATCCGCGCCGTGGTCGCGCAGCTGGCGCTCGTGCTCGTCGCCGACGCGGTTCACCCCCACCACGAAGCCGAAGCGCCCCGCCTTGCCCGCCTCCACACCGGCCAGGGCGTCCTCGAACACGGCAGCTTCACTTGGGCTCGCTCCCACGCATCGGGCGCCCTCGACAAAGGTGTCGGGCGCCGGCTTCCCGGCGAGCCCGCGTTCGACGATGGCGACGCCGTCGACGCGGCCCTCCACCAGGGAAAGCAACCCGGTGACCCGCAGCACCTGCTCGGTGTTCGCGCTCGACGACACCACCACCCGGCGCAGGCCGGCGTCGGCGGCCGCCACCAGGTACCGCCTGGATCCCTCGTACACCTGCACGCCGGAACGCTCGATCGTGAGCTGCAACGCGGCGTTCTTCCGATTGCCGAGCCCGTGGATGGTCTCCGCCTCCGGCGGGTCGTCCGGCCGGCCCTCCGGAAGCTCGATTCCGCGACTGCGCAGGAAGGTGCGGACTCCGTCGTTTCGGGGCCGGCCGTCGACGTAGCGCGGGTAGTCGCGGTCGGAGTCGAACGCGACGAACGGCTCTCCCGTGCGTCGGGCGCGCTCGCGCAGGTAGCCGTCGAACATCTGCTTCCAGGCCGCGTTGTGCACCGACGCGGTGTCGGTCAACACGCCGTCGAGGTCGAACAGGCAGGTCGTGACGCCCTCGGGGAGACCCAGCATCGCGTCGTCCGGCCTCCTCAAAAGTGACACTCCCCAGAAAGCCCTACGTACCCCGGCCAGCATCGGCTCAACCGCCCGACATCAAGGCTGAAACTTCCGATGATCCAAACGCAATGTTTCAGTCGGTCCACCGTAGGCGGCCCAGATGTGCCGTACGCACGCCGGTCAGCGGCGTCCGCCATCGGAACGGTCGGTTCCCCGGTATTTTCGCGGCTTGAAGGAATTTGATTGACGTCTTGACGACGGTCGGCACACCGGCTTAGGTTCACCCCCGTATCGGCAATCAGCCGAAAAGTTTCGGGGTCGCGGCCGGGGGGCCGTCAGTGCTTCGCGTCGCGTTCCTCGTCGCTGCTTGTTGAAGGAGCCCGCCTTGCAACTAAGTCGTCGAAAGCTCACCCGCATTGCGGCCGTCGCGGTCAGCGCGGCCACCGTCGTGGCGGTCAGCACGGCCGCAGGTGCGACCTCGTCGCACAGCAAGGTTCCATCAGACTCACTGCGGGCGCTCGCCTCAAAGATCGGGCTAGGGGTAGGCGTCGCGGTCAACATGGACCTGCTCAATGTCAACGACACGTACACCAACATCGTCGCCGACCAGTTCAACACCGTGACGCCGGAGAACGTCATGAAGTGGGACACCATCGAGCCCACTCAAGGCAATCTGAACTTCGGTCCGGCCGACGCGCTCGTGGCGTTCGCCCAACAGCACGGCCAACTGGTGCGCGGCCACACCTTGATGTGGCACAACCAGTTGCCAGGTTGGCTCACGACCGGCGTCAGCAACGGCGACATTTCGAATGCCCAGCTGCGTGACATCCTCAAGCAGCACATCACCGACGAGGTCAGCCACTTCAAGGGCAAGATCTGGCAGTGGGACGTCGCCAACGAGTTCTTCACCGACAGCAACCCGTCGATGATCAACCCGAACGACTTCTGGGTCTCGCACCTGGGCGCCGGCATCATCGCGGACGCGTTCCGTTGGGCGCACGCCGCCGACCCGCACGCGTTGTTGTTCTACAACGACTACAACATCGCGGGCGAGGACGGCAGCAACGCGAAGGCCGACGCGGTGTACGCGATGGTCAAGGAGTTGAAGCAGCAGGGCGTGCCCATCGACGGCGTGGGTGACCAGGGTCACCTCGACACGCAGTACGGCTTCTCCGGGACCCGCATGCAAAACGACCTGCAGCGCTACGCCAACCTGGGGCTCCGGGTCGCCATCACCGAGGCCGACGTGCGCACCTTCGTCAACAACGCCACCGACCAGGTGCCCACCGACAACCTCGCGCAATTCGCGCAACCCTTCGAGTTCGACCAGATGATGAAGGCATGCCTCGCCGTCAGGCAGTGCATCTCGTTCACCCTCTGGGGCGTCTCCGACGCGAACTCGTGGATTCCAGGGTTCTTCAACAACCCGCAAGAGGGCTACGCGCTTCTCTACGACGTGAACTACCAGCCGAAGACGGCGTACACCACGTTGCAGCAGGACCTGCTGGGCGCGGCGTTTGGCGCCCCATACCGGTCCGGTGGTGGCCACTTCCACCACTAACCGCACGAGACGCAGGGCTGGGGTCTTGTCCAACAGACGGGACCCCAGCCCTGTCGGTTGCCTACCATGTCGCCCGTGCCGCTCATCTTCCGCAACGCCTTGCCCGCCGACGTCGATCTTGTGGTGGCGCTGGTCGAATCCGCCTATCGCGGCGAATCGAGCCGGGCCGGTTGGACCACCGAGGCAGATCTCCTCGACGGACAGCGCACCGACGCGCGCGCGGTTCTTGACATCGTCGAGGACCCCGACGCCCGAGTGCTGCTGGCGGTCGACGACGAAAGCCACACGGTCGTCGGCTGCTGCCAACTCGAGCGCCGCGACGGTGATGTCGTGTACTTCGGCATGTTCGCCGTGTCGCCGGCGTCGCAAGGCAGCGGCGCCGGCAAGCGGTTGCTCGCCGAGGCCGAGCGTCAGGGCCGCGAGGAGTGGGGTTGCACGCGCATGGAGATGACGGTCATCGCGCAACGCGAAGACTTGATCACCTGGTACCTGCGTCGCGGCTACCGCGAGGCGGGGCAGCGCCGGCCGTTTCCCTACGGTGACGAGCGGTTCGGGCGGCCGCGGCGTCCTGATCTGGAATTCACCGTCCTCAGCAAGGACTTGTGAGGCCGCTACCGCAACTGTGGGGCGACCTGCGAGGCGAGGACGTCGAGGTGATCGAGGTCGGCCAGGTCGAGGATCTGCAGGTACAGCCGGCTCGCTCCGGCGTCGGCGAATTCGCCGATCTGGTCGACGACGCGCGCGGGCGTGCCGAACAGCGGGGGAGCGCCGCCGATGTTCTCCGCGCGGTTGCGCGCCTCCGCGTCGGTGCGGCCACATGCGATGGTTTGCGCGGCGGACAGCGCCAACGGCGCGCGGCCCGACGTCGTCCGGCCCAACTCCACCGAGACCGACTCGACGCGGCGGAACAACGCGGCGGTGGTGTCGACGTCCGAGAACGGCACGTTGAACTCGTCGGCGTAGCGGGCCGCGAGTTCAGGCGTGCGCCGCTTTCCGTGTCCGCCGACGATCACGGGCGGCGCCGGAGTCTGCGCGGGTTTCGGAAGCGCCGGGGAATCGCTGATCTGGTAGTGCTTTCCGTCGAAGTCGAACCGCTCGCCGACCGGCGTGCGCCACAGCCCGGTGACGATGGCGAGCTGCTCCTCGAGGCGGTCGAACCGTTCGTCGACGCTCGGGAACGGGACGCCGTAGGCGTGGTGCTCAAACTCGAACCAGCCGGCGCCCAACCCGAACTCGACACGTCCGCCGCTCATGTGGTCGACGGTCGCGACCATGACGGCGAGGGGGCCGGGCAGGCGGAAGGTCGCCGACGTCACCATCGACCCGAGGCGCAGCCGCGAGGTTTCGACGGCAAGACCAGCGAGCACCGCCCACGTGTCGGTCGGGCCGGGCAACCCCAGATCGGGCCGCATGGTGGCGAGGTGGTCGGATCGGAAGAATCCGTCGAAGCCAAGTTCCTCGGCGTGCTTGGCCAGCCGGGCCTGGTCGGCGTACGACGCGCCGAACTGAGGTTCGATCATGACGACGAGACGCATGCGGCTACCTTTTCACGCGTGCCGCTGACGATTGACCGGGCTGACGTCGCCGCGCTGACCGCGCGGGCCTCCGCGCTGTCCGCGGCCGGCCGCGCGCTGCTCGGCATCACCGGCCCGCCGGGCGCCGGCAAGTCCACGCTGGCGGCCGAGCTGGTCGCCGCGTTGGGGCCTGCGGCGGTATTGGTGCCGATGGACGGCTTCCATCTTGCCCAGTCGGAGCTGAAGCGGCTGGGACGCCATGATCGAAAGGGCGCCGTGGACACCTTCGACGCGGCGGGGTTCGTGGCGCTGGTCCGGCGATTGCGCGCCGGGGACGAGGACGTGTACGCGCCGACTTTTCGGCGCGATCTCGAAGAGCCGGTGGCGGGTGCGATCAACGTCGCGGCGAACGTGCCGCTCGTCGTCCTCGAAGGCAACTACCTGCTGGTCGCCGACCCGCCCTGGCAGTCGTTGCGCGAGCTGTTCGACGAGGTTTGGTACGTCGAGCTCGATCGGGAGGCCAGGATCGAGCGGTTGGTGGCGCGCCACGTGGCGTTCGGCCGCGACCCGGTGGTGGCGCGCGCCTGGGCGCTGGGCAGCGACGAGCGCAACGCCGAGTTGATCGCCGCCACCCGCGACCGCGCCGACGTCGTCGTGATCGGTTGATGATCTCCCTGGACCCTGAGGCTCGCGCTTGGACACCGGTGTGGCGAGGTCTAGGCGCGAGTTTCGGGGTCTAAGGCTGCGCGATCCCGGGCGGTGGCGCGAGCCGTGGCGGCTAGGGTGTGCGGGTGGTCGACTGGGCGCAGCTTTCGCCGACTCAGCCGCGAGAGCTATCTGCCGGGCGGCTCGGATCCCCGTTGCGGCGTGCGGTTCGGGTGGCCGCCGCTGTCGCGCTCGCGGCGGCGGCGCTGGCCGCGTGCACCAGCCACCCCGATCGGCGCACTCCGCCGTCATCGGCGCCCGCCTCAGCGCCGCTGTCGTCCGCCCCACCGCCCAGCTCGGCCGCGCCCGAGGCGGCGGTCACCCACGCGCCGCCTGACGCGACGTCGGTCATCGCTGAGAAATCCGCGGCGATGACGTCGGTGCGGATGAGCCAACTGCTGTTCGCGTCGGCGCCGACCGCGGTGCTCACGTCATCCGACGCCACCTCGTTGACGCAGGCCGCCTCGAGCGCGCAACGCCTCGGTGTGCCGGTCTTGATATCGGACGGCGCCGCGGCTGGCGCCGCGGTGGCCGACGAGGTGCGGCGGCTCGGTTGCGCGCGCGTCTTGGTGGTGGGCGCGGCGGCGCAGGTTGACGGAGTGCCGGTGGTCTCGGACGATTCGCAGCTGACGGTTCGGCCGCCGAAACCGCTTGAAAACGCGGCTGTTTTGGTGCCGACGGGCGATGACCCAGGCGTCGTGGCGGCCAGCGCGACGGCGCGGGCCGCGGCCGCGGCGGTGATCGCGGTGCATGGCGACGACCCGCGCGCCGATCCCGCGGTGATCGAGGCGCTGTCGGAGTCGCGTCCGAAGCACGTGGTGGCGGTGGGCGCCGGATTCGGCTCGGCGCGGACTCTTGCCTCCCGCGTTGCGACTGCCAGCACGGGAGCGCAGCTGCCCGGCGGCGGCCAGCGCATTTTTCCGGGACATCGCTTTGTCGCGCTGTACGGACATCCGGGCACCGCGTCGCTCGGTGTGCTTGGCGCGCAGGACCTCGACGACAGCATCGACCGGGCCCGCCAATTGGCCGCGCGGTACGACCCGTTGAGCGACGTGCCCGTGATCCCGACGTTCGAAATCATCGCCACCGTCGCGCAAGGCGCGGCGGGCAAGGATGGCGACTACTCAGGAGAGTCGAGCGTCGACAGCTTGCGGCCGTGGGTCGAAACGGCAACTGCGGCGGGGCTTTACGTCGTCCTCGACTTGCAGCCTGGGCGCGCCGACCCGCTGGCGCAAGCCAAGATGTACGCGCCGCTGCTCGCGCTGCCGAACGTCGGCCTTGCCGTCGACCCAGAGTGGGCGTTGGGGCCGAACCAGCTTCCGCTCAAGCAGATCGGCAGCATCGACTCGAGCAAGCTCAACGCGGTGGGCGGGTGGCTCGACGCGTTCACCGCTTCGAAGCACTTGCCGCAGAAGTTGTTTGTGCTGCACCAGTTCCGGCTGTCGATGATCGGCAACGAGGCGAAGCTGCGCACCGGCTACGACAACCTCGCTCTGCTGATTCACATGGACGGCCAAGGCACCCAGCCCAACAAGGAGGCGACCTGGCGTTCGGTGGTCGCGGCCGCGCCGAAGGGCGTGCCGTTCGGCTGGAAGAACTTCACCAAGGAGGACCACCCGATGCTCGATCCCACGCAGACAATGGCGCGCAACCCAAAGCCGATGATGATTTCCTACCAGTGAGAAGGGCGATTCGATGAGCCGCCGGTTCAGCTACGCCGAGGCGCTAGAGCTGATGCCCCAGGTGCGGCAGGTGACCGCTGACATCATCGAGGTGCGGGCCGAGTTGGCCGAGTTGAGCAGCGCGTTGAACGACGGTGGCGACTCGCCGCTGGGCGGGATGGCCGAGGCGAAGGCGTTGGAGGCGCGACTGCACGAGTCGCTGTCGTGGTTCCCGGTGAACGGCATCGAGGTGAAGGGCGCGGCGCCTGTCATCATCGACTTCCCGAGCTCGTTGCTTGGCGCCGACGTCTTGTTGTGCTGGCTCGAGGGCGAACCGGAACTGGCCTGGTACCACCGGCCAGACCTCGGTTTCCTTGGACGACGCCGGCTGCCGCCGGAGGCGATGCGGTAGCCGGTGGGCGCTATGCGACCTTGCGGAATCCGAGGCTGACGAACGTGTAGTCGACGCCGAGCCGCTCCCAACGAACCGGGCGCTGCCGATGTTCGAGTTTCAGGTCGCCGACGAGGCCCAAGCCAACGCCGTCCGCCTGCTTGGCGATGTCGCGGATCTCATCGGGGGAGAAGATGTGCACCGGCTGGCCGTACGCGGTTTTCCCCGTGGTGTCAGGCGGGTTCTGGTCGTAGTCGGTGGAGACGAAGAGCACGCCACCGGGCTTCAGCAGCCGGGCCGCCTCAACCAGGAAGCCCTTGATCGGCACACCGTGCTCGATCACCGATAGACAGGTGATGGCGTCGAAGCGGCCGTCGGGGAACGACGTCGCGGTCATGTCGCCGGGCAGCAACCGCACCGGGCCATGACGCGTGACGCGGCGCCATTCGAGGTTGTTGCCAAACAGATCGGTGAATCCGTACAGCCGCAGCGACGGGAGCAAGGTCGAGTAGCGGGCGCAGCCGGCGTCGAGCACCGCGCCCGCCGGCTCGACGTTCTCGAGCACGAACGAGACGGCGGCGAGCGCGTCCCAGTTCTTCGGTTTGTCGGGGTGCAGCGGCAGCTTGAGTTCGCGCACCTGCGCGCAGGCGCGTTCCCAATCCGCGCGGGTGCTCAACACGTCGGTGGGCGGCATGGGCGTCGGCTTGGGACGCGTGCGATTGGCCCGGACGTCGAGCGCGCGTTGGGCGGCCACCCGGTTCCACAAGACCTGCTCGGCCGCCCACTTCGCGGCTTCGCGGATGACACCGCCGGGCGCGCCGTTTGACATGCGCGCCAGGCTAGCGCGACCGGTTGCCGGCGGTGTTGGCAGGCGCGCCGAAGCGCAAGCCGTCCATCAGCAGGGTGATCAGCCGGCGGGCTTGTTCTTGAGCCTGGTCGCTGACCATGCAGATGCCGCTGAGGGCGCGAATCAGATCCATGCCGTCGACGTCGGAGCGAACCCGCCCGGTGGCGGCCGCCGCGTCGGTCAACGCGGCGAGCGCAGTCTTGATCCGCTCGTGCACATAGGCGAAGAGCTCGGCATGATCGCCCTCGCCTGACAACTTGAGCGCGCCCGCGAGTCCGCGCTTGGTCGCCACGTAGCCGACGAAGCGCTGCATCCACAGCTCCAGGGCCTCGTCGCCCTCGTGCGTGGCGCGCAGTTCGTCGGCGGCGTCGCACATCTGCTCGACCCCTCGCCGGTAGGCCGCCTCGATCAGCGCGTCGCGGGTGGGGAAGTGCCGGTACAGGGTGCCGATCCCGACTCCGGCGCGTTTGGCGACGTCCTCGAGCGAGGTGTCGACGCCGTTCTCGGCGAACGCCGCCGAAGCCGCCTCCAGGAGCGCGTCACGGTTGCGCTGCGCGTCGGCCCGCATGGGACGGGCCGCGGCGGTGTCGCGCGCGGTCGCGCTCACAAGACAGCCCTCCACGAAAAATCAGTTTGCGTAACCGGAGGCGGCCTCCGTATAGTCACTGGAGGCACCCTCCGGTTAACCCATCATCCCTCTTGGAGGCATGAAATGCCACCCGCAATCTCCGATCGGCTGGCCAACCCGGCCGTCCGAGCCGCCGGTCCGACGAAGGACCGGCCATCGCAGCTCACCGGCAGCGGCGGCCGCCGCGCCGCGGTGCTCGCGGTGATCTTGATTTGCCAGTTGATGGTGGTGCTCGACGTCACGATCGTGAACATCGCGCTGCCTGACATCCAGCACGCCCTGTCGTTCTCCAGCACCGGCTTGTCCTGGGTGCTCAACGCGTACAGCCTGACGTTCGGCGGTCTGTTGCTCCTCGGGGCGCGCAGCGGTGACTTGTTCGGACGACGCCGGGTCTTCCTCGCCGGCATCGCCTTGTTCACGCTGGCGTCGCTCGCCGGTGGCTTCACCACGTCGTCCGCCTTGCTGTTGACCTCTCGGGCCGTGCAAGGCGTTGGCGCCGCGCTCGCGTCGCCGTCCGCGCTCGCGTTGCTCATGCTGAGCTTCCGCGAGGGCGCCGAGCGGGCTCGCGCGCTCGCGCTGTACGCGGCCGTCTCGGTCGGCGGCAGCGCGGTCGGTTTGCTCGCCGGCGGCGTGCTCGTGGAGTGGACGTCGTGGCGCTGGGTGTTCTTCGTGAACGTGCCGATCGGCGCCTTGCTGCTGGTGCTCGCCCGGCGCGAGCTGCCTGAGACGCAGCGCCACCGCGGCGGCATCGACGTCCCTGGCGCGCTGACCTCGACCCTCGGCATGGGTGCGCTGGTGTACGGCTTCGTCCGTGCGGCGTCCGACGGCTGGAGCAGCACGGGCGCGGAGTTGGCGTTCGCGGTCGGCGTGGTGCTGTTGGCCGCGTTCGTCGGCATCGAAATGCGGGCCGAGACGCCCATCACGCCGCTGCGGCTGTTCGCCAGCCGTGACCGCAGTTTCTCCTACGTGGCACGGCTCTTGCTGATGGGCGGCATGTTCGGCATGTTCTTCTTCCTGACGCAGTTCTTGCAGGACGTCCTTGGCTACAGCCCGCTCGTCACGGGTCTGGCGTTCTTGCCGCTCACCGTGGCGTTGTTCGCGGCGTCGCAGCTCAGCGCGCGAGTGCTGATGCCGATCGTGAGCGCGCGATGGTTGATGGCGGGCGGCATCGCGGCGTCCACCGTCTCTTTGCTGGTGCTCACGCAGTTGTCGCAACACAGCAGCTACGCGCTCGTGTTGGTGGCACTGCTGCTCTTCGGCGTCGGCAACGGGTTGGCGTTCGTGCCGTTGACGGCCGCGTCCCTTGAAGGGGTCGCGCCCGGCGACGCAGGGGCGGCGTCCGGCTTGGTCAACGTCATGCAGCAGGTCGGCGGCGCCCTCGGGCTCGCTGTGCTGGTGACCGTGTTCGGCAGCGCCACCCGGTCGGCGCGGCAGGTTGCCGGAGCGACCGCGGCGCAGGTGTTCACCCACGGCGCCGACCGCGCGTTCCTCGCGGCCGCGGCGATGCTCGCGCTGACCGTGGCGCTGGTCGCGAGCATGCGCTCCGGCGGCGACGGCCGGCGCGACAGGAGCGTTGCCCGCGACACGTCGGCGGAGGTGGAGGCGGCCGCGGCGTGACGGCTCGGCATGATGGCGGCATGACTGAAGCACGGCGCGTCGTCGTCACCGGTGGAAGCGGCAAGCTCGGCAGGGCGGTCGTCGCCCATCTTTCGGAGCAGGGGTGGGACGTGGTCAATCTCGACCGCGTCCCACCCCATGTCACGCAGCCGACGTTCGTTCGGGTCGACCTCACCGACTACGGCGAGGTCGCGAGCGCCCTGTCGGGGGTCGACGACCGCTACTCATCGATCGACGCGGTGGTGCACCTGGCCGCGATTCCGGCGCCCGGGCTGGCGAGCAACGCGGCGACCTTTCACAACAACATGCTCGCCACCTACAACGTCTTCTCCGCGGCTCGGGCCATTGGGGTGACGAACATCGTGTGGGCGTCGAGCGAGACCGTGCTCGGGCTGCCGTTCGACACCCCACCGCCGTACGTGCCGGTCGACGAGGAGTATCCGGGCCGGCCGGAATCCACGTATTCACTGGTGAAGTTCCTCGAAGAGCAGCTGGCCCGGCAGCTGTGCCGGTGGGATCCGGCGTTGAAGATGGTGGGCTTGCGGTTCTCCAACGTGATGGAGCCCGCCGATTACGCGGCCTTCCCGTCGTTCGACTCCGACCCGCGGGCGCGCAAGTGGAACCTGTGGGGCTACATCGACGGCCGCGACGGCGCGCAGGCGGTGCGCAAGGCGTTGGAGTACGACGCGCTGGGTTGCGAGGTGTTCGTGATCGCGAACGCCGACACGGTGATGTCGCGGCCCAATTCGCAGCTGCTGGCCGACGTCTTCCCGGACGTCGAGCGGCGCGGCGACATCGGCGAGCACGACACCCTGCTGTCGATCGACAAAGCGCGCCGCCTGCTCGGATACCAGCCCGAGCACAGTTGGCGCGGCGCCGTCTCCGGCCCGGATCTCGCTTAACCTGGCAGGGTGCTCGACCCGATCGCGGCGCTCGCCGATCACGTCTCCTGCGGCGACGTGCTGGTCTTGAGCGGCGCGGGGATCTCGACCGACTCAGGCATCCCCGACTACCGGGGCGCCAACGGCTCGTTGCGCCGCCACACCCCGATGACGTTCCAGACCTTCGTCTCGGACGACGCGGCGCGGCGCCGCTATTGGGCGCGCAGTCATCTCGGTTGGCCGCGGTTCGCCGCGGCTCGGCCGAATGTGGGGCACCACATGGTAGCGCGGCTGCAGAAGCGCGGGCTGACCTCGGGAATCATCACCCAAAACGTCGACGGACTTCATCAGGCCGCCGGCGCGCTCGACGTGATCGACCTGCACGGCCGGCTCGACCGAGTGGTCTGCCTGTCGTGCCGGTCGTTGCTGCCGCGCGACGAGCTCGACGCGATGTTGCGGTCGGCGAACCCGTCGTGGACCGCCGACGTCGTCGCGATGAACCCCGACGGCGACGCCGACCTCGCCGACGACGAGGTCGCCGGGTTTCGCATCCCGGGGTGTGCGGCGTGTGGCGGCGCGCTCAAGCCGGACGTCGTTTTCTTCGGCGAGAACGTGCCGCAGGCGACCGTCGAGCGGTGCTTCTCGCTGCTGGAGCGCTCGCGGTTGTTGCTGGTTCTCGGCTCGTCGTTGACTGTGATGTCGGGTTACCGGTTCGTGCGGCGCGCGGTGAAAGACGGCATACCGGTGGCGATTGTCAATCAGGGCCCGACGCGCGCGGACGCCGAGGCGGCGTTGCTCGTCGAGGCGCCGCTCGCCTCGGCGCTGCCCGACCTGCTGGCGCGGTTGCCCGGCCCCGACGTCGAACTGGTAGACGTTCGACGGTCTCTATCCCGTCTAACGTCGACCGGTTAGCCGACGCGGCGGCGAAGGAGGCGATCGGGCGGCGATGGAGGGCGGCGTAAGGTCGGCCGCATGGAGATCGGCGTCGCCACCTTTCCGACCCATGACTCGATGGGCCCGGCTCAGCTTGCCCGACTCGCCGAGGAGCACGGTTACGAGTCGCTGTTCTTCACCGACCACTCCCACATCCCGGCCAGCCGCCAAACGCCCTACGCCGACGGCGTTCCGCTGCCCCGCAAGTACGTGCACAGCTACGACATGTTCGTCGCGCTCACCGCCGCGGCCGTCGCCACCACGAAGATCCGGATCGGCAGTGGCGTGTGCCTTGTCATCGAGCGCGACCCGATCCAAACCGCCAAAGAGGTCGCGAGCGTCGACCATCTCTCCGGCGGGCGTTTCGAGTTCGGGGTCGGCGCCGGATGGAACCGCGAGGAGATGGCCAACCATGGCACCGACCCTCGCCGTCGCATGAGCGTGCTGCGCGAGCGGGTCGAGGCGATGAAGCAAATCTGGACGCAAGACGAGGCGACCTATCACGGCGAGTTCGTGAACTTCGACCGCATCTGGTCGTGGCCGAAGCCGCTGCAGCGGCCGCATCCGCCGGTGCTGGTGGGTGGTGGTGGTCCGACGGTGTTCGACCGGGTGTTGTCGTACGGCGACGGATGGATCCCTGACTACGGGCCGGACGTCGTCGAGCGCGCCATCGAGCTGCGGAATCGCGCAGACCGTCGCATAGAGCTGACCGGTATGGGCGTTCCGGCCGATCCGAAAGTCATCGAGCAATACGAAACCGCCGGGTTTGGCCGAGCGGTTCATTGGCTTCCGTCCGCCGGGAAGTCGGTGGTCGAACAGGCGATGGAGCGGTTCGAGACGGCGGTTGACGAGGTGTACGGGCACTGATGTGAGCCTGGACGACCATGCGGCTAGACGAGGCTGAGGCGCGCCGCCGGTTCGCCGGATCGCGGGTCGCGCGGCTGGCCACCGCGGACGCCGCCGGCCGGCCGCATCTGGTGCCGGTCGTCTTCGTCGTCAGCGGTGACCGGATCTACACCGCGGTCGACGCGAAACCCAAGAGCACAACGGATTTGCGCCGGCTGGCGAACGCGCGCGCGAACCCGCCTGTGAGCTTGCTCACCGACCACTACGCGGACGACGAGTGGGAGGCGTTGTGGTGGGCGCGGGCGGACGGCGAGGCGCGGGTCCTCGCGCCTGACGACCCAGAAGCCGCCGCCGCGGTGATCGCGTTGGCGCGGCGCTACCCGCAATACCAGGAGCATCCGCCCACTGGGCCGGTGCTCGCGATCGACGTCCGCACGTGGCGTGGTTGGGCGGCGCGACCGCCGTCCTGACGGGCGATCTAGGGGATTACCCGGAGGCGCGCGCGGTGATGGAGATGGCATGCTTGACCGTGTGGACGGGGCGGGTGTTCCCAGCGGCAGAACTCCGTCGGCGACGGCTCTTGCCCCCGCTGATGTGGCGTTGCTCCCTCCCGATCCGCTGCCGCGTCCAAGCCTGCCTCAGCGGGCGCGCCTTGTCGTTCTGTTCTTGAGCGATCACGCCTGGCTGGTGACGCTTTCGCTCGCGACTGTCGTCGCCTTGGTTGGCTTTCGCGGCGGCGACTTTCCCGCGCAGGACTACCGCGCGTGGGTGTTCAAGACGCACGGCTTTTTGATCTGGGACGTCAACTGGTACGGCGGCCACGCCGACCTCGGTTACAGCGTTCTCGCGCCGGTTGTCGGCGCCGTATTGGGCACCGTGCCCACCATCGCGCTCGCCTGCGTGCTGTCGACCATCTTGTTCGGTCGGTTGGTGGGTCGCTCGAGCAGCTTGGCGTGCGTGATTTCCCGACTGTGGTTCGCGGTGTTTGTCGTCGGAGACCTCATCATCGGCCGGGCGCCGTTCGCCTGCTCGGTCACGTTCGCTCTCGCCACGGTCTTGATGGTGCGTCAGGACGAACGTCGGCTGGCGCTGGCGTCAGCGACGATCACCTCGTTGTTCAGCCCGCTCGGCGCGTTGTTCCTCCTCCTCGTCGCGGCAGCGTGGTCGCCGTCGATCGGCATGCGACGCACCCTGCCGTTCGGCGGGGCGCTGGTCGGGCTTGGTGTCGCGGCGCTGCTCGGTGACGGCGGTCGGTTCCCCTTCCCCTGGACCGCTTTCGTCGGACAGCTCGCGATCGTGGTGATCGGTCTTGTCGTCACGCCGCGGCACGAGCGGAACGTGCGGCGCGCGCTGCTGATTTACGGCGTTTGCTGTGTCGGACTGTTCGTCGTCCCCAACCCGGTCGGCGGGAACATGGCTCGGTTCGCCGGAATCGTCATCGGACCCGCCGCCGCGTTCTTCTTGTTGCGCAACAGCCGGATGCGCGGATTCGCGCTGGTGGCGCTGCCGCTGTTCGCGTTTCAACTTCAGCCAATCGTCACCGCGGTCGCCTCCGCCGCAGGTGACCTTTCGACCAAGCCTTTCTACTACCAAGGCATGACCCGATTCCTTGCCGCGCATCAGAAAGTGCCGGGCAAGGTGGAGATCCCGTTCACGAAGGAACACTGGGAAGCCACCTACGTGGCGGAGAAGGTGCCGCTCGCCCGAGGCTGGGACCGCCAGGTCGACCTCGCCCGAAACGCGGTGCTGTACTCGCCGCTCAGCCAAGAGACATACGACAAGTGGCTGCATGACAACGCGGTGCGCTACGTCGCCTTGCCGGACGCGGCGCTCGACGAAGGGGGAGAGGCGGAAGCGGCCGTCCTCCGGCAGCGGCCAGCCTGGTTGAAGCAGGTCTACGCCGACCAGCACTGGACGATCTGGCAGGTTGACGACCCGACGCCGCTGGCGACCGGCGCGGGCGTCATGACCCAACTCACGCACAACGGCTTCACCGTCGTTGGCGCTCATCCGGGTGTGACCACCGTCCGACTGCGCTGGTCGCCGTCATGGCATGTGACGCGCGGCCCGGCCTGCGTCGCCGAGGCGCCGGGCGGCTGGACCACCGTGGTCACCTTCGATCCCGGCGCGGTCAAGGTCGTCGCGCAGCTCTCGCTCGACGACAGCGACCAATGCACCGACGCGCAACTGTCCGACGCCGGCGCCGCGAGACCCGACTCCCATCAGGGCTCGTAACCCGCCGCGTCAGAGGGCGGCCGCGACCGCTGCCCACGTCTGCGGAATCGCCCCACGGCCCTCGCCCGACTCAGGATTCCAGTACTCCGCGAAACTCGATCGCAGCGCGCCGAGTTTTGTCGAGCGCGCGACGTCGTCTGCCGTCCGCGCCATGCCCCATCGTCGCGCGGCGAGCACCGACAGGTAATTCAGCTGCGGCCACGCGGGGCCGCGCCAATACAGGTCGGGCTGATACGCCGGATTGTCCGGTCGCACAAACCGAGGGCCGAACGGCGAGCCGAATCGCGTCGGGTCGGTGAGCTGACGCAACGCGCGGGTCGCGTGCTCCGGGTTTTCGACGCACAACGCGGGCAGCGTCGCGTCGCTTGTCGGCAGCCGCGAACTCACGGTCGGGCCGGTGAACACGACGTCGGACCAAAGACCCTGCTCGTCGTCCCATGCGCGCGCGTCAAGCGCGCTCGCCAATGCGACGCCGCGGTCGCGCCACTCGTCGTCGCCGGTGAGCTCAGCCAAGGTGATCGCGGCGTCGGCCGCGATCGCATTGAAGCTCGCCGGCGCCACGACGAACTCGGTGTTGTCGATCGCGGCGCCGTCGTCGGAGAACACCGTGGTCGCAAGCAATCGGCGGTCGGATTTCGACCACCGTCGACGTTGCCAGGTGGTCGACCCAACCCACGCGTCCCACCGCGGGGAGTCGTCGGTGCCAGCCTCCCATGGATGCACGATCACCAGCAGGCCGTCGCGCATCCGGATTCGCCACAACGCCTCCAGCGCCCGCCTCGCCCGCTCGATCAGTTTGTCGGACGACGTGAGCCCGGCGGCCCGCGCCGCCGCGATCGCGCGCGCGTGCACCGGAGGCTGGGTGAACGACGACACGCCAGGCAGCGGCCCTCGCTGGTAGGTGCGTCGGCCGTAGCGCATGTGGGGGAGAAAGCCGCTTGCCAGCTGGCCTTTGAAGACGGCGGTTAGCTCGACGACGGCGCGTTCGTCGCCGAACGCCGACCACGCGATCGAGTGAAAGCACGAGTCCCACAGCCACAGGTGGGGATAGCTGCGGCGATGCGGTCGGCAGTAACCCAGCGCGGGTTGCCAGGCATGCTCCAGCACCCGCCACGCGCCGGCGCGCACCTGCGCGTCGAGGTCGTCTGCGCTGCTCATGATCGAAGGCTATGCGGGTGGAGATGAGACAGTTGACGGGTGCCTGTTTCGCTTGCCGAGTTGCGTTCGCGCGTCGACGCGCTGCCGTTGCGCGACCGCCGGCCGTTGCGCCGCCGGCTCAGCGGCGTCGAGCGTCTCGCCGGCGGCGGGAGGGAAACGGCTGCCATCGAGGCGGTGTTGGCGGAGCTCGACCGCGTCGAAGCGGCGCTCGCCCGGCGCGCGGCGAGCGTGCCAACCGTCAGGTATCCGGCGGGTCTGCCGATCGTCGATCGAAAGGCTGACATCGCGGCGGCGATTCGCGATCACCAGGTCGTTGTCGTCGCCGGCGAGACCGGCTCCGGGAAGACCACCCAGCTGCCGAAGATCTGTCTTGAGCTCGGCCGCGGTGTGCGTGGCGCGATCGGGCACACCCAGCCGCGCCGAATCGCCGCTCGCGCGGTCGCTGAGCGGATCGCCGCCGAACTCGACACGCCGCTCGGCGGCGTGGTCGGCTACAAGGTGCGATTCACCGATCGCGCGCACGGGGACACGCTGGTCAAGGTGATGACCGACGGCATTTTGCTCGCCGAGCTGCAACAGGACCGCTTGCTGAGCGGCTACGACACGATCATCGTCGACGAGGCGCATGAGCGCAGCCTGAACATCGACTTCATCCTCGGCTATCTCAAACAACTGCTGCCGCGTCGGCCCGACCTCAAGGTCATCGTCACGTCGGCGACGATCGACCCGGAGCGCTTCTCCACGCACTTCGGCGACACACCGGTCATCGAGGCGTCGGGCCGGATGTACCCGGTCGAGGTGCGATACCGGCCGCTCGTCGACGGCGCGCCTGAGGACGACGAGTCGGACGACGAGAGCGCCGAGCCACGCGACCAAGTCACCGCGATCTGCGGCGCGGTCGACGAGCTGTGCCACGAGGGCCCTGGAGACATCCTGGTTTTCCTCAGCGGCGAACGGGAAATCCGCGACACCGCCGAGGCGCTGCGCAAACGCGAGATGCGCGACGTCGAAGTGCTTCCGTTGTACGCGCGGCTGTCGTCGTCCGAGCAGCACCGCGTGTTCGAGCCACACGCCGGACGACGGATCGTGCTCGCGACGAACGTCGCGGAGACCTCGCTGACGGTGCCCGGAATCCGATACGTCGTCGACCCAGGCACCGCGCGAATATCGCGCTACAGCTCTCGGACGAAGGTGCAGCGGCTGCCGATAGAGCCGATCTCGCAGGCGTCGGCGAAACAGCGCGCCGGTCGGTGTGGTCGGGTCGAGGCGGGTGTGTGCATCCGGCTGTACTCCGAGGACGACTTCGCCGCCAGGCCCGAGTTCACCGACCCGGAGATTCTGCGCACCAATCTCGCGGCGGTCATCCTGCAAATGGCCGCGCTCGGCCTTGGCGACGTCGCGGGCTTTCCGTTCGTCGAGCCGCCCGATCGGCGCAACATCAAGGATGGCCTTGCCCTGCTGGAAGAACTCGGCGCGGTCGATCAGGTCGGCGGCGTCCCGAAGCTCACCGCCGTCGGTCGCAAGCTCGCCGCGCTGCCGGTCGACCCGCGCATCGCCCGGATGATCGTGCACGCCGACTCGCTCGGTTGCGTGCGCGAGACCATCGTGATCGCCGCCGCGCTGTCGATCGTCGACCCGCGGGAGCGGCCGCTCGACGCGCAGCAGGCCGCCGACGAACAGCACGCCCGGTTCACCGATCCGGAGTCGGACTTTCTCGGTTACCTGAAGCTGTGGGAGCACCTGCGCGAGAAGCAGGAGGAGCTGTCGTCGAACAAATTCCGCCGGATGTGCCGCAAGGAGTTCCTCAACTATCTGCGGGTGCGCGAGTGGCAAGACCTGGTGGCTCAACTGCGGCAGGTCGCGCGCTCGATCGGCATCCGGGTGAACGACGCCGACGCGCCCACGGCTCTCGTGCACCAAGCGCTGCTCAGCGGATTGCTGTCGCACATCGGGCTGCGCGACGTCGAGAGGCGCGACTACCTCGGCGCGCGCGGTTCGCACTTCGCGATTTTCCCGGGCTCCGCGCTGTTCAAGAAACCGCCTCGGTGGGTGATGGCCGCCGAGCTGGTCGAGACGACCCGGCTGTGGGGGCGGGTTTGCGCGCGCGTCGAGCCGGAATGGGTGGAGCCGCTGGCCGCCCACCTGGTCAAGCGCAGCTACCGCGAACCGCACTGGGATTCCCGCCGCGGCGCCGTCATGGCGGTCGAGAAGGTCTTGCTGTACGGGATACCGATCGTCGCGGCACGGCGAGTGGGCTACGCGCGCGTTGATCCGGTTCTTTCGCGTGAGCTGTTCATCCGCCACGCGCTGGTTGAGGGGGATTGGCAGACGCGGCATCGGTTTCTCGCGGCCAACCGGGCGACGGCCGAAGAGATCGCGGGCTTGGAGGACCGGGTCCGCCGGCGCGACCTCGTCGTTGATGACGAGGCGATGTTCGAGTTGTACGACAAGCGAATCCCGCGCGATGTGGTGTCGGCCCGCCACTTCGACAGCTGGTGGAAGAAGGCCCGAAAGCGAGACGCCGACCTGCTGACCTTCAGCCGCGAGGAATTGCTCACGCCGGCGGCGAAAACCCTCGACCTGCGAGGGCTCCCCGATGTCTGGCGACAAGACGACCTCAATTTTGCGCTGACGTACGCCTTCGAGCCGGGAGCCGACGCTGACGGTGTCACCGCGCACATTCCGGTGGCGGTGTTGAACCAAGTGGTCGACGCCGACTTCAGCTGGCAGGTCCCGGGTTGGCGCGAGGAACTGGTGGTCGCGCTCATTCGGTCCCTGCCCAAAGCGTTGCGTCGCCATTTCGTCCCGGCGCCCGACGTCGCTAGGCAACTCGATCTGCGTGAGACGGCCGGCGGCTCACTGGAAACCGCGCTGGCGCAGGAGTTGTGGCGTCGCTCCGGCGTCGAGGTGAGCGCCGACGACTTCGACGTCGAGCGGTTGCCATCCCACCTGCGCATGCGGTTCGCCATCGAGTCGGACGACGGGCAGCTCCTAGCGGCCGGCCGCGATCTCAACGCGTTGCGCGAGCGGCTCACCGGGTCGATGCGGCGGGCGATCAGCGCCGCGTCGTCCGACATCGAAAAGGACGGCTTGCGGGCGTGGGAGTTCGGCGCGTTGCCGGATTGCGTGGAGCAGGCGCGCGCCGGTTTGCGGGTGCGCGGCTACCCGGCGTTGGTCGATCAGGGCGACGCGGTCGGCGTGCGCGTGTTCGAGACGCCGGCGGAGGCGGACTCCGCGATGCGCCAAGGCTTGCGGCGGCTGTTGCTGCTGAACGTCTCGTCGCCGGCGAAAGCGTTGCAGCGGCAGCTGCCCAACCAGACCAAGTTGGCGTTGCGCCGCAACGCCCCTGGCGGCGTCAGCGAGCTGCTTGACGACTGCCTGGCGTGCGCGATCGACGCGATCGCGGCGGAGTTCGGGGAGCGGCCGCGTGACGAGTCGACGTTTCGCCGGCTGCTGGAGCGGGTGCGCGCCGAGCTTCCTGACACCCTGACCAAAGTGGTGATGACCGCCGTCGACGTCCTGACGGCGGCGCACGAGGTCGAGGTGGCGCTGAAGGCGGCGACGACGTCACGGGAACCTCGGCTGCTGCCCGCGCTCGTCGACATGCGCGACCAGCTCGCCGGGCTGGTCTACCGCGGGTTCGCCACGCGGGCCGGCGCCGCCAGGCTGTCCGATCTGCCGCGCTACCTGGCCGCGATCAACCGGCGGCTCGAGCGGTTGGCCGGCGACGTGAATCGCGATCAGGCCCGAATGTGGGAGGTCGGGCAGGCGCAAGAGCTGCTCGACGAGGCGCGGCGGCGCGGTGACGTCGACTCGGCCACACTCGCCGACGCCCGATGGCTGATCGAGGAGTTGCGGGTCAGCCTGTTCGCCCAGGCGCTCGGCACCGCGCAGCCGGTGTCGGTGCGGCGGATCGCCCGGCTGCTGGCGCCTTAGTCGAGGTGGGGCGCCTTAGGCGCGCCGGTCGAACCGGGGCGCGCGCGAACTAGGCACTCGCCCGATGTGAGCGGCTACCTCAGGCACCGAACCTGAATGTGCGGCCATCGGGCCGCGGAAGTTCAGGAGGTGTCCGATGCAGGACTTCACCACCGCCGCCGTCACGGCCCGCCGCGCGGAGTTGCGCAAGATCGCCGGTCACCGGCGCGAGCGCCGGGCCCGCCGAGCCGCACCAGAGGTGACCAAGCAGGCGGCGAAATCGGTCGCGCACGCCACGACGGCCGGATCGCCGGCGGCTGTCGCCGCGGGCGCCCGCAGAGAACTCAACGTCGCCTGCACCCGATGAGCGCTACCGTGGCCGACGTGGCGGTAGTGCGCGGCGGGTTGAGCGCGGTCATGGTCGGCCGGGCGACAGAGCTGCGCCGTCTGCAGGCGATGGCCGTCGGTCTGGTTGAGCCGCGGGTCGCGCTCATCAGCGGCGAGCCCGGCGTCGGCAAGAGCCGGCTGGCCCGCGAGTTCGTCGCCACCTTGACCGACATGCCGGTGCTCGTCGGTCACGCCGAGCCCGGCGAGTTGGGCCGGCCGTTCCACGTCGTCCAAAGCGCGTTGCAGGCGATCGTCGCCGACTGGACCTCGGTGCCGGCCGTGTTGGAGTCGCGCGCATCCGCGCTGCGGTTGCTGCTCGCCCCGGTCGCGCCTCGCCTCGGCGGCGAGGGCCGCGCCGACGCGCCGCTCGCCCGGGTGGTGGGCGAGGAGAACATCACCGCCGCCGTCGAACTGGTCCGCTGCGTCCTCGACGGCCGACCCGGTGTGTTGGTCGCCGAAGACCTGCACTGGGCGGACGCCGAGAGTCTGTTGCTGCTGTCCCGGCTCGCCACCACCCCCGATCTGCCGTTGCTCGTGGTGGGCACGTTCCGCCCGGGGGTCGCCCGCGGCTGGCGGCTCGCCGAGATGCTCGACCGGGTCGCCCGTCAGCGCATGGTCGAGCAGCTGGAACTGCGGCCGCTCACCGAAGGCCAGGTCGCGGAGTGGCTGGGCGTCGTCTATGACGCCCCGGTGTCGTATCGGGTGGCCAGCGAACTCACCCGGCGCACGTCCGGCAACCCGTTCTTCTTGGAGGAGCTCGTCACCGCGGCGCCGGACGCCACGCTGGACGAGCTGTGCGCCCTGCCGCTGCCGGTGAGCATCAGCGAGGCGGTGTTGCGGCACATCGAGGGCCTTGACTCCGACCAGCGCCGGATCGCCGACGCCGCCGCCGTCCTCGGTCGCCGAATTCCTTTTGACTTGCTCGCGTCCGTCACGGGCGCCGGCGAGGACGAGCTCATCGACGCGATGCGCGCGCTCGTCGATCGCGGCCTCGTCGTGGAGGTGGAGCCTGACCTGTTCTCGTTCCGCCACGCGTTGACCCGCGAGGCGGTCGCCCAGCGGCTGCTCGGCAGGCAGCGTCGGCGGTTGCACGAAAAGGCCTACGCCGCGCTGCTGGAGATGGGCAGCGACGATTGGGGCGCGCTCGCGTATCACGCGGCCGGCGCGCATCTGTGGGAGGAGCTCATCGACGCGGCTCGTCGCGGCGCCGACGTCAACCTGCGCACCGGATCGACCTACGAGGCGTTGCGGCTGGCCGAACTCGGGCTGACCGAGGCCGAAGCCGATCCCGAGCTGCTGGTGCTCGCGACCCGTTCGGCCTGGGCCTGCGGGCTGACCGACACCGCGCTGTCGTACGCGACGCAGTTGGTCGCGCTCGCCGAAGCCGCGGGCGACGACGGCGCGCTCAGCCGCGCGTTGCGCGCGGTGTCGCGCTTGCGCTGGGAAAAGGGCGACCTCGAAGGGCGCGATCAGGTGATCGAGCGGTTGCTCGAACTGGCCAAGGTGTTGCCCCAAGACGCCGACCTGGCCGCGGTCTACGGGCACCTTGCGGAGGCGCGGATGCTGGGCGGTCGGCCGGCGGAGGCCGTCGAGTGGGCCGACCGCGCGATCGAGCTGATCAATGCCGGGGCCGACGACCCCACGTCGTCCGCGTTGCCGGCCGCGTTGGTCAACAAAGGCTCGGCCTTGATCGACATGATCGGCCACCTGGACGAAGGCGCCAACCTGCTGGTCGAGGCGATCGACGTCGCCGTCGAGCGCGGCGACGTGTTGAGCGCGCTTCGCGGCTCGAACAACCTGCTGCAAGGCGTGCTGGTGCGCTGGCCTCGTGAGCGGGTGTGGTCGTTGGTGCAGCGGGCGCGCGAGCTGTCTCAACGGTTTGGCTGGCAGGACTGGAGCGTCGAGGAGCTTGCCGCGGCGTACCAGTCCGAGGTGGCGGGCGACCTGTCGGCCGCCATCGACGTCCTCGAACGGACGCTTCGCGATCCGCTCGGCGACCGCCCCTCCAAGCGAGCATGGTTGCTCGGCGAGCGGGCCTGGCTCGCGGTCGAGGCAGGCGAGCCGACCGCGTCCGCCATGTTCGACGAGGTCCGCGGCATCATCGGCGTCTCGGCCAGGGAGCAGCACGCCCAGTGGTTGATCACCCTCGAGATCGACCTGGCCGCCCAGCTCGGTGCCACCGTGCGCGCGTCAAGGGCGCTCGATCGGCTGGCTGAAAGCGGCGGCGACGGCCCGGAGCCATGCGTGCTGTTCGCCGGGAGCTGGGGCGGCGCGCTGCTGGGCGCGTTGCGCGCAGGCGTCTCGGTCGATCGCGTGAGCGAGGTCTTCGAACTCGTCCGGGAGAGCAGTCGACGCGTCGCCCGCGAAGACGACGAGGCGTGGATCTCGCACGTCGAGGCGGTGTTGGCGGCAGCGCACGGCGATCACGCGCGCGCTGTCGAGTTGTGGCGGACGACGTTGGCGGCGCCGCCGCGCCGGCCGGGCGTTCCGATCGAGGCGGACGTTCGCATGGGTTTGGCGCAATCGCTGCTCGCGCTTGGCGACGTCGACGCCGCGAGAGAGCACGTCGACGCGGTGGCCGCGCTGCTGAGTCGGTGGAAGGGCTGGCGGGTCGAGCAGCTCGCAGCTTTGCAGAACAGGTTGGCCGGCGGTGGGGCTCGCGCGGCAAGTGGTCAGTTGACCGCGCGCGAGCGTGATGTCGCGGTGTTGGTGGCGCAGGGCCTTAGCAACGGCGAGATCGGCCGTAAGCTCTTCATCTCGACCAAGACCGCGTCGGTGCACGTGTCGAACATCTTGGCGAAGCTCAACATGTCGTCGCGGTCGCAAATAGCCGCATGGGTTTCTTCGGAGGGCTTGAACTGATGGGTGTCACCAACGTCGAGCGGGCCGACCCGCCGCTCACCGCCGACGAGCGCTCCACGCTGGTGGGATTCCTTGAGTACCACCGGCAAACGCTGCTGGTGAAATGCGCTGACCTCACAGACGAGCAGCTGCGGCGGCGCGCGGTTCCGCCGTCCGGCTTGTCGTTGCTCGGGTTGGTGCGGCACTTGTCGGAGGTTGAGCGCGGCTGGTTTCGACGCGGCGTTCTCGGTGACGGCGCGCCGCCGCTGTACTGGACCGAGGCGAATCGCGACGGCGACTTTGACGACGTCGACGACGCCGATGTCGCGGCCGCATTCGACGAGTTCGCGCGCGAGTGCGCGCGCTCGCGTGAAGTCCTGGCGACGCGCTCGCTTGACGACACCTTCGTCAGGCGCGGCGAGACCATCTCGATTCGTTGGCTGCTGGCCCATCTCATCGAGGAGTACGCGCGGCACAACGGCCACGCTGATTTGCTGCGCGAGGCGATCGACGGCGTCAGGGGGGAGTAGCCGTCGATAGCGCGTTGAGCACCGCCAGGTCGGCGCCATGTGACGCCGCGTCGAGCGCCGCGATCTGCGCGTCTATTGCAGAGACGGTGGCTTTCTTCCTATCCCACAAGTCGTGATGCCACGGCAGGATCGCGGTGTTTCGCACTGCGTCACGCGCCTGCTGCAGTTTTTTGGCTTGGCGCGCGGCCTCGTCGTCGATCAACTTCGCAAGGCCGGCGCGCACCGTGGCGGAGGACGACGTCACCAGCAGCGGCAGCGTGTATTGCCGGGTCGACAGCACGACGGCCCGAGCCGCCTTCGCGGTGGCTTGCGCGTCGGCGGCCCGCAGCGCGACCAGATGCGCCTCGTGGTGTTTCACTTGCGCGTCCGCGAACCTCGCGAGCAGGGCGGTGGCGACGACGATGACCACGGCGAGCAACGGCCAACGGCGCTGCCGTCGTCCGGTGTTTTCTATGACGTCGTGATCCACCGCGCCCACGGCTCCATCGTCGCGCGGGCGCGGCGGACTCGCTACGGCGTCGCGGCTTTCAGCGCGGCCGCCGCCTGAGTGAAGACGCCGTCGCTCACCGAGGCGGCGCCGCCAAAGAGCCAGGCGGA
>DASVDW010000211.1:0-2398 GCA_036380925.1 Acidothermaceae bacterium | reverse complement strand
CGCTGGCTCGGGTTGATCACGTTAAGGACGCGTACCTGCCCCAGGACAGGCCTGTGGAGGTGTCCAGGGGCAGGTACGCGTCCTTAACGTGATCAACCCGGCGGTGGCTTCTAGACTTCGTGGCCATGTCGGTGCAGATGGCTCCCAGCATTTTGTCCGCGGACTTCGCCCGACTCGCCGAGGCCGCCGCCGCGGTGGCCGACACCGCCGACTGGCTGCACGTCGACGTCATGGACAACCATTTCGTGCCGAATCTGACGATCGGCCGGCCGGTCGTCGAGGCGCTGCGCAAGTCGACGAGCCTGCCGCTCGACTGCCACTTGATGATCGACGATCCTGACCGCTGGGCGGTCGGCTACGCCGAGGCGGGCGCGGCGAATGTCACCTTTCACGCCGAGGCGGCACGCGACGTCGTCCAAACCGCTCGCGCCATTCGCGCGGCCGGCGCGCGCGTTGGCCTCGGCCTGAAGCCCGCGACGTCACTTGACGAGTACCAAGACGTGCTGCGCGAGTTCGACATGCTGCTCGTGATGACCGTCGAACCGGGCTTTGGCGGTCAGGAATTCATGGCCGACATGATGCCCAAAGTGGTGCAGGCCAGGCGTTTCTTGCGCGACAACGAAATGCAGTTGTGGATTCAGGTCGACGGCGGCGTCGCACCTGAGACCATCGAGGAGTGCGCGCGCGCTGGCGCCGACGTGTTCGTCGCCGGTTCCGCGGTGTACGGCGCGCACGACCCGGCGAAAGCGGTGACCGCACTTCGCGCGCTGGCTGAGGCGGCGATCCCGACCTCGGGTTGCGCGCACGACTGAAAGGACGCCCGTGGGGGGCTCGGCAGAGCGAACGCAGAAGGGCACGATCCTCGTCGTCGACGACGACGCCGACATCCGCCGGTTCGTCGAGATGAACCTGCGGCTCGAGGGCTATCGGGTGGTGACCGCGGCCGATGGCGCGATGGCGCTGGCCATGGTGGCGACCGAGGTGCCCGATCTCGTGCTGCTCGACGTGATGATGCCGGGCCTCGACGGCATCGAGGTCACCCGCCGGCTGCGCGCGGACAGCCGCACGTCGACCATGCCCATCATCATGCTCACCGCGAAGTCGATGACCGCGGACCGGGTGCTCGGCCTGACCGCAGGGGCTGACGACTACATCATCAAGCCGTTCGACACCTTGGAGCTGGTCGCCCGAGTTCGTTCGACATTGCGCAGAAACGCCGAAGCGCGCGCGGTTTCCCCGCTCACCAGCCTGCCGGGCAACGTGCGCATTGAAGAGGAGATCGCCGCGCGAGTCGCCAGCGGGCAGCCGTTCGCGGTGGCCTATCTCGACCTCGACAACTTCAAGGCGTTCAACGACGTGCACGGCTTTTTGCGCGGCGACCAGGTCATCTTGTTGCTCGCCACCGCGTTGCGGCGCGCGGTGATCGGCGCCGCGTCGTCGACGTTCGTCGGTCACGTCGGGGGTGACGACTTCGTGTTGGTGTGCGCGCCTGACGAGGTCGAGCGGTTGAGCGAACTCGCCGTCGATTACTTCGACGAGCATGTCATGTCGTTGCATGACCCGGACGACGTGGCGCGCGGTTGCCTGGAGGTCGTCGACCGGCAAGGCGTCTTGCGCAAATTCCCTTTGGTCTCAGTGTCTGTGGGCGTCGCGACGAGTGAGCGCCGGCACTTCGAGGACTACCGCGAGGTGGTGGTCGTCGCCACTGAGATGAAGGGTGTCGCCAAGGGAGAGGTGGGCTCGGCGATCGCGGTCGACCGAAGGTCGATTTAGCTCGTCAGCCCGACTTGCGGCGAAACGTGCGCTGCCGCTTGTCGTTGCTGCTCGGCGCGGGGTTCTTGGCGCCGGGGTGGCCGCCCGAGCCGTGCGGCCCGCCGCTGTGCTTGTGGGCCAACGCCTCACGGAACCGGCGACGGAGTTCGTCGTCGCCTTCGGCGCCTTCGGGTTGATCATGGGTGCTCGCGTCGTCCGCCATGGGTTCATTCTGCACTCTTATGCGCTGGCTCGATGAGCGGTCACCTGCCGGTGAGCTTCTCGACGTCGGGGGCGTAGGCGGTCATCCAGTGCGGGTGCAGTCGGTAGTAGACCACGTCCTTGTTCCAGTCGAAGGCGTCGTCGCCGTAGAAGCCTTTGAAATACGCCAGCAGGTCGGGCCAGTCGGCGGCCGGCTCGCCGTGCTCGGGGTTGAGGATCTCCACCGTGCCATGCGTGAACACGCCCAGGTCCTCGCCGCGCAGGTGCGCGACGCTGGCGGCGGGGCGGGCGGCGAGGTGACGGGCCTTGGCGGCGCCGCGCGCCGTGCCGAAGAACCACTTGCCGTGCAGGAAATGCCCGTCCACGCCGCTGATCCGCGGCTCGCCCTTCGCCGTCACGGTGGACAGGGCGAGAGTGCACATGC
>DASVDW010000210.1:0-2607 GCA_036380925.1 Acidothermaceae bacterium | reverse complement strand
GTGTGGGCGCGCGTGAACGCGTTCGAGCGCGTCGTCACGTCGACGTCGGCCGCGTCGGCGTGCAGCGCGCCGCCGTTGACGTTCACGCTGGCGCGGGTGTTGACCCCGATGTCGGACGAGCCGAGCGTGATGCCGACGATGCCGTAGGCCTGGGCCTCGACGTTGTCGATCGCGTTCACGTCGGTGAACGCCTCGACCCGCAGCGAGCCCGGATGCGCGTTGTTGCCGTCCGAATGCAGCACGGCGCCGTCGCCGACGTTGACCACCGCGTCCATCGTGTCGGTGGACGTGCCCGCACGCGTCTGGCTCAGCAGCGCCGAGATGCTGCCGACCGCGATCGTGGCGGACTTCAGGTTGGTCGAGTACTGGTCCTTGTTGAAGTAGTTCTGAGCGCTGACGACGATGTCGGTGCCCGTGATCTGCGCGTTGTTGCCGATGTCGATTCGCGCGTCGCCCGTGGCGGTGTTGTGCGCGAGCGCGCCGCCGCCCGCGGCGAGGCCGAACGCGATCGCGTCGGAGCTCGAGTCCTGCGCCTGGGTATTGACGGTGTGCAGGTACACCGAATCGGCGCTGATGATCGCGCCGGTGCCGATCGACACCTGGGCGGTCTAATCGCTATGGGTGCTCGCGTCCGAGCCGGTGACCGAGATCGCGCCGCCGCCGGCGGACTGACCCTCGACGCTCAACGTGTTGCCGTTGGTGGCCTGCACCTGGGCGAACTGCGCGCCGTCGATGTGCGCGCCGTTGTCCAGGCCCGCGACCACTTCGATCACGGAGTCGCCCGCGCCGACGCTGGCCGAAGTCTCCATGCCGCCGATCGCGATTCCGCCCACCGTCACGCCCAGGCCCTCGGCGTGGCCGGTGTTGGTCGAGTTGGCGAGCACCTGCACGTTGTGATCCGCGCTGACGCGCGCGCCGCCGCCCAGCGTCGCGCTGACGGTGCCGGACATGTCGGCGTGCGAGTAGTTGAACGACACCGCGATCAGGCCGCCGGCGAGCGCAGCCGCGCTCGAGTGCGCGGTATTTGCAGCCTCGGCGTCGACCTTGACGGAGTCGCCGTACAGCTTGCCCTCGGCGTACGCGCTCGAGCTGCCGCCCGTATCCGCTTCGGCGCCGGCGATGCCGATGCCGACGAAGCCCCCGCCCAGGCCGGCCGCGGTGGCCGTCGCCGTGGCGACGTTGTTGGTGGAAATCTCGACCGCCTTGTCCGCGCTGAGCGACGAGCCCGTGTCCGACCAGGCTTCGACGTCTGCGTCGTTCTTCGCCCAGGCGATCGCGCCCGAGGCACCGAGCAGCGCCCCGCCCGAGCCGGCGAAGGCCTTGGCCTTCGCGCCGCGGCTCGCCTTGCCGTCGTTGTTCGTGGCGCGCACCGTGAGGTTGCCGCCCGTGGTCGCGACGTCCGCGTTGCCGCCGACGTAGGCGTGCACGATGGGCGAAACCTCGGAGCGCGCGAACGAGCCCGCGACTGAGCCGACCACACTCAGCGCGACGCCGAGCGATTTCGAGCTGGCGTCGATGTCGGTGCCCGCTTCCACCTTGATGTCGCCAGTGGCGTTGACGCTTGCGTGGCTGCCGATATCCGCGATGACCCAAGGGTCGACCGTGACGAAGCTGAAGTTGACCGCGCCGGCGATGGCGCCGCCCGCCAGCCCGTAGGACTGCGAGTCGACGTCGACCTTCTGCGATGCGGTCACCGTCACGTCGCCTACCGCGTCGGTGTTGCCGATCTGCGCGTAGTCGCCGATCTCCGCCTTGGTGAAGCCGCTCGTGCTGCCGTCGCCGCCGAGATCCACGATGATGAAGGACGCGCCGATCGCCACGCCGCCGCCTCCGGCGCCGGCCGTCGTGCCGGTCACGACCTGGGTGGTGCTCGCCTCGACCGTCAGCGCGCTCGCGCCGTTCACCGTGGCGTAGTCGAGCAGCTTGGCTTCGTTCGTGCTCGAGTCGCTGACCACGCCCACGGACGCGCCGAGGCCGACCGCGCCGCCGCCGACCGCGACCGAGGTGAAATCGATGTTTTCGTAGAGCGCGGAATCGAGCGTCACCGCGCCGGTGGAGGAGATGTCGCCGCCGGCCGTGGCCGAGACGTTGGACTGCACGGTGACGACCCCGACCGCCACGCCGACGCCCACCGCCCCGATGCCGACCGCGCCCAGCGGCGTGTTGACGTGCAGGTTCTCGTTCGCCTTGACCTGAACCGCGCCACCCGCAGTGACTTGCGTTCCAGATTCGATCTTCGCGCCCGTGCCGTGAATGGCCGGCTGCGCGGCGGCTTCCTTCGTCAGGACATCGCTCGCCGTCGGTGCGCTGGCGCTCAGCGAGTCGGCCCCGCTGGCGCTGATGCCGGCCAACCGCTGGTCGCTCTTCTGGTTGCCCAGGACGAACGAATGGCCGCTGCCGGTGCCGGTGCCCGTGATATCGACGAGACCAGTCGAGCCGCCTGCGATCGCATCGTCCTTGCTGTCGTAGAACGCGAAATTGCCGCCGCCCGTGTCGCGGACGTAGTAGGTATCCCCGTCGGTCAATCCACCGACCGCCGTGTTCGAGCTGGCGCCCTTCAGGTACGAGACCTGGTCACCGGTGCTGAATCCCGAATCGGTGCCAAGC
>DASVDW010000209.1:0-14472 GCA_036380925.1 Acidothermaceae bacterium | reverse complement strand
GGGTAAGCCCTATCGCTGGGGCGGCGCCGGACCAGGCTCGTTCGACTGCTCTGGATTGACCATGCGCGCTTGGGGCGCCGCCGGGGTCTCGTTGTCGCACTCGTCCGTGGCGCAACAGCGCGAAGGCGCGCGAGTCTCGCTGTCGGCGCTGCAGCCCGGCGACCTGGTGTTTTGGGGAAACCCGTCCTACCACGTCGCGATCTACATCGGTGGCGGACGCATCATCAGCGCCCCGCACACCGGCACCGTCGTCCAGATCCAGTCGATCTGGGGCCGACCCAGCATGGCGGTTCGTCCCTAGCTGACCGGCGGCTGATCGAAAAACAGCCACCGCGCCGCGCGCCCGCTCATCGTGAGCGGGCGCTCGCCGTTTTGCGGTTGTTCGCCTTCTGAAGCGCGTCGACCAGCTCGCTCTTGGTCATTGTCGAGCGGCCCGGCACGTCAAGCCGCTTCGCCAGGTCGTACAGATGCCGCTTGCTCGCGTTCGCGTCGACGCCACCTGCCGTCTTGGCCGGACGCCGGCGGGCACTGGCGCCGCCGCGCGCGGCTTGCTTGTCGGACGGCCCCTTGTGGTCCTTCGGCTCCCAGTGGTCGCCGACCTTCTCGAAACTGTGCTTGAGGGAAGCGAACGCGGTCCGGCGCGGCCGCTCTCCCTCGCCGTACTCCTTCAGGGCCGAGTCATAGGTCTTGGCCCACGTGTCTTGCGCCTTCTTCGACGAGCGCGCGACAGTGCTCGGCATCGACTTGCGGGCGGGCATCGGCTGCTCCTTTCCTCGCATTTCCTGAGGCGCTTGTGCGGAGCCTCTTGAGGCACAGCTGGCGTACCCGGGATTGCTTTCGAGCAAGCCGCTTGACCGCGGTGGGAGGGGGTAGGCGACCCGACATGACCGCAGATCGTTCGCATCGACATGACACCGGTTCGCGACTCGAAGACGCCGGCATCCCGGACCTGCAGGACGGCACTCCCGAGCAGCAACAGGCCGAGGACCCGCAGGAGTTGCCGCTCCCTGGCGACGCCCCGAACGCCAGCGTCGATTGGGGCACGACGGTCGAAGAGCAGTTGGAGGGCGAGCCCCACGACGTCCGGTTGGCCAGGGAAGAGCCGGACCCGGTGCTCGAGGAGATCAATGGCGCGCCGCGCCGCGGTCAGGACTTCGACGACGCCGACGACGCCGACGCCGCCGACGACGCCGAGGTGGGCCGGCTGGTCAACGAGGAGCGCCTGCAACCCGGCGACACGCAACCTGACACCGACGCCATTGACGTCGGCATGGACGGCGGCGGACTCACTCAAGAGGAGCGGGCCATTCATTTGGAGCCGGAATAGTCTGTCGGCGGCTACCCGCGAGGCGCGCGGGAGCGCGGTCACCTCGTCGGGGGTCGTTCGATGGGCAGGCGGTTCCAGCGGCTCGCGCTGCCCGACCTGCTCGCGGTGGCGGCGGGCGTCGCGGCGCTCGTCTTGGTCGCTGTCGGCGCCGGGGGCGGCGGCGGGCGCGCGGCGTTCCGCTACACGCATCGGACCGCGTCCACCGTCGCGATCGTGCTCGGCGTCGCGGCGGCCGTCACGTTGGTCGTCGCATTGGCCGTCGCGCTCGCCATGCGGCGGCGGGATCGCCCGTGGTCGCGGCAAATCCTCGCGGCGGTGGCGATCCTCGGCGTGTTAGCGCTGTTCGCCTGGTGGTTCTCCCCCCAGCTCGCCAACGCGCCGCGGCGCGGGCAGTCGGGCGCGGCGGGCACGCCGCCGACACCCTCGCCCGATTCGTCTCCCCCGATGCACATCAACGTGTCGAGCCTGCCGATCGTCCCGATCGCGATCGGCTGCCTGGCGGCCGCCATGGTGGTGGCCGCGATCGTCGTCGGCGTCCGGCAGCGGCTGTTCCGCGCCATGTCGCCGGACGACGAGAGCGCGGCCGAAGCGGCGGTGTTCGCGGTCATCGACGCCGGCGACGACGCGATGCGCGACATCGCCGACCCGCGCCAGGCCATCATCGCGTGTTACGCGGCGATGGAGCGCGCGCTCGCGGACGTAGGCGTGCGGCGACTTGCCGCCGAGACACCCACCGACCTGCTGGCCCGGGCGGCGCAGTTCCACGACGCCCATCCCGCCGCTCGGCGGCTGACCCAGCTCTTCTTGGAGGCGAGGTTCAGCACGCATCCGATGTCTGCCGTTGACCGTGACGCCGCGCGGGCCGCGCTCGCCCGACTGCGCAGCCCCACCAGCCTCGCGGCTAGGCCCGCGCCATGAGATGGCGCGACCGCGAATGGGCCGGCGTGAAGGCATCGGCCGGCCCGGTGGCCGCGGTGGTCGGGGCGGTGGCGCTCGCCGTCGTCGTCGGCTATCAGGTCGGAGGGTCGTCCGGTGTGCGCGTCGTCGCGATTGTTGTCGAGGCGATCGCATTGATCCGCATCCGAGCGGCGCTACCACCTCGCCGGTCGGCCCGCCCACGCGTGGTCGCGCCCGACGTGAACGCGGGCTTTGTTCGCTATCGTCAGCTGGTCGCGCTGCTGCGGCCCGCGGGCGCCAGCAGAGTCGATTTCGACCGCAGTGTGCGGCCGGTGCTGCTCCGCCTCTACGCGCAAACGTTGGCGGCCCGATACGGCGTCACGTTGTCGTCGCGGGATCGCGACCGCGCGCGAACACTGATGGGCGACGCCGCTTGGTTGCTCGACGACTCCGTCGGCGACGTCGAGGAGAGCGACGCCGCACCGCTTGACGCCCGGCAGATCGAGCTTTTGACATCGAGACTTGAGGAGCTTTCGTCGTGACCGTCGACAGCTGGTCGCCGACTCGCACGGGTGAGCGCGCGGCGCAGGTGCTTGACGAGGTTGAACGCGCCGTCGTCGGCAAGCGGCCCGTCCTCAAGCTCATCCTGCTCGGGATTTTGGCGTCCGGCCATGTGCTTATCGAGGACCTGCCGGGCCTCGGCAAGACACTCACCGCGCGGTCCTTCGCCCAAGTGCTTGGCCTGGGCTTCAACCGGGTGCAGTTCACTCCCGATCTGCTGCCCTCCGATCTCACCGGCGCGCCGTTCTTCGACCAACGCGTCGCCGACTTCGTGTTCCGGCCGGGGCCGGTGTTCACCAATGTCTTGCTGGCCGACGAGATCAATCGAACGCCGCCGAAGACGCAAGCGGCGCTGCTCGAGGCCATGGCGGAACAGCAGGTCAGCATCGACGGCCAGACTCATCGGCTGCCCGACCCCTTCCTCGTCCTCGCCACTGAAAACCCGATCGAGTACGAGGGCACCTACCCGCTGCCCGAAGCGCAACTGGACCGCTTCTTGTTGCGCGTCCGGCTGGGCTACCTGTCGTCGGACGACGAGGCGGCGCTTCTTCGGCAGCGGATCGACCGCGGATCCGTCCCGCCGTCGCTGGACCGCGTGGTGTCCGCCGACGAGTTGCTCGCGATGCGGGAATCGCTTGAGACGGTGGAGGTCGACGCCGACGTGTTGCGCTACATCGTCGCCCTGCTCAACGCCACGCGTTCGCACGACAGTGTCGCGGTCGGAGCGAGCCCGAGAGGAGGCTTGGCGCTGACGCAGCTGGCGCGCGGCAACGCGGTGCTCGCCGGTCGTGACTTCGTGGTGCCGGACGACGTGCGCGACGTGGCGGTGCCCGCGCTAGCCCATCGCATCTCGTTGAAGCCGGAGACCTGGGTGCGACGTGTCACCGGCGCGGACGTCATCACCGAGGTGTTGCGACAGGTGCCGACTCCCGCGACGCGCTCCAGCCGATGACCGCGCGTTGGCGGCCGAGCGATCGCCAGCGAAGCCTGCTCACCTTGGCCGGGCTGGGGTTCTTCTTGGCGACGGCCACTCAGCGCTCCACGGTTGCCGTGCTCGTCGTGCCGGCGCTGCTGCTGTTGCTCGCCCCTCGGCTGCGTCGCGGTTCCGGCGCCGCCGAGACGCGAATCGCGGTGCGCGGCGCGGCGTCGCCGGACCGCTGCTTGGAGGGCGAGTTCGTCGATCTCGCCGTGACGATCGAATGCGCCGACCAACTGGAGCGCGTCGACGTCGCCCTGCTCGTCAACGAGGGCGCGGAGATCGCCGAAGGAGCGGCCGTCGTGAGCAGCGTCGTGCCACGACAAAGCGTGCGGATCGACTGGCGGCTGCGAACCACCCGATGGGGTAGCCGGTTCGCCGGGTCGGTCGCCGTCACGGCGCATCGAGCAGGAGGGCTGTGGGTCGCGCAGACGCAGGCGGCGGTTGGCGAGGTCAGCGTCTTCCCGCATCACGCCCCGCTCGGATTGCTGCCGACCCCGCGCGCGCTGCCCGATCGGTTCGGTGACCACGTCAGCGTCGTCGCCGGCGAGGGCGTGGAGTTCATCGACGTCCACGATTATCAGCCGGGCCAGCGGGCGCGCCGGATCAATTGGCGGGCGACCGCGCGTCGAGGCGCGCTGCAGGTCAACCGAACCGCCGCCGAGCGCGCGTGCGACGTCGTCGTGCTCATCGACGCTTTCACCGACGTCGGCGGCCGCGAGCGCAGCAGCCTGGACGTCGCGGTGCGCGGCGCCGTCGCCACCGCGCGCGCCTATCTCGCACGGCATGACCGGGTCGGATTGGTCGTGCTGGGCGGGCGGCTGATCTGGCTTCGACCGGAGGTCGGTGGTCGGCAGTTCTATCGGATCATCGAGCAAGTCTTGGACGTCCGCCGGGCGAGCGCGGGGGACCGACCCGAGCTGGCGGTGATCCCGCCGTCCGCGCTGCCGACCGCCGCGCTGGCGCTGCTCTTCTCGCCGCTCCTCGATCCGCGCGCGACGACCGCGGTAGACGCGCTGCGCCGACGCGGTTTGACCCCGGTCGTCGTCGACGTGCGGACGGCGGCCCCGAAGCTGCAGCCCGACGTCCCGAATTCTGAGCTGGCCAAGCGATTGTGGCGGGTCGAGCACCGCCTGCAACTGCAGGCGCTGGAGGACTCCGGCGTGCCGATCCTCGGGTGGGACGGCGACGACCTGCTCGACGTCGCGTTCAGCAAGCTGCCGCAGCGCAGGAGGCCGGCGTGAAGCCGTTCCGGTGGCCGGGGCGGGTCGAACTCGCGCGACCGACGGCGATGCGCTGGGCGGCCAGCGCGCTGGGCGTTGCGCTCACCGGCCTGCCGTCGGTTTCTCCGCACGCGGACGTGCGCGCGTTCGCGTCGCTCGGCGTGCTGGCGATGGTCGCGGCGGTCGCCGTGGCCAATCCCGCGCTGACGACGTTCGGATGCGCCGCGGGCATGTCCGCCACCGCATTGGCTTGCGTGCACGGCGCTCCCGCCGGGCTGGCGGTCGGCGACGCCCTGCTGTTGCTGGGCTACCTGCTGGTGGCCGACCTGGCCGCCGCTCCGGGCGAACTGCGGCTGCGCGCCGGCGCCGCGATCTTGCCGCGACTCAAGCTCTTCGGGACCGGCGCCGCGGTCGTCGTCGCCGTCGCGGCGCTCAGCGTGGTCGGGGTGGGGCATTCGTTCTTCCTGGCGATCGGGGCGGTCGTCGCGGCGGTCGTCGCGGTGGCCGCGCTGCTCGCCGGCGCCCCCAAGTGATCACTCACGCCTTGGGCTGATCGTGCCGATAGCCGTGTCGTGGTGATGTTCGACGTCGCGTTGGTCGCGGCGCTTGCCGCCGTCGCCTTGTTCGCCCGCTGGCTGCTGTCGGCGCGCGCGTCCGGCGGGGCCTTCCCGGCGATCTCGGTCGGCTCCTTCGCGGTGATAGCCGTGGTGGCGACGGTGCCCGTCGTCGTCCGGGCGCACCTCGACGGCCAACTCGGCCATGCCGCGTCGAAGCTCATCGGCGTCCCGGTCAAGGTGGACTGCCAGACGCTCACCGGATCCTCGCTCGACATCGGCAACGAGTTGGGCTGGGTGGCGTGGGCTCCGGATGGCCGCCCGGAGCACAAGACGCTGATCAAGCATCAGCAATGCAACGACCTGCAGGGCTATCTCGACTCCGACAAACGGCATCCGAGCGACGCCCAGGTGCAAGCCGTGCATGTGTTGACGCACGAGTCCATGCACATGGCGGGCAACATGAACGAAGCCGAGGCTGAGTGCTACGCCACCCAACGCGACACCGAGATGGCCGAACTGCTCGGCGCGTCACCGCAGGCCGCGCGCCAACTCGCCGAACGGTACTGGCGGCTGTTTTACCCGCGGATGCCCGACGCGTACACGACGTCGGATTGCCGGCCTGGCGGCCGCCTCGACCTTCAATTAGCCACCCCTGCTTGGGAAAGCTGAGTCAGTACTGGCGGATCACCGACGCCGGTCCCATCACGATGACCGGCGCCTTCGCGGGATCGAGCCAACGCAGCACGCGCAGCAGGTCGGCGCGCCCGACGGAAACACATCCGGCGGTGCCGCCCCCGGTGCTCACGTGCAAAAAGATCGCGCTGCCTTTGCCTTTCACGATGGGGTTGGTGTTGTAGGCGATCGCGACCGCGTACGCGTAGGCGGTGGCATAGGCGGACGACGCGAGGTGCTCGCCGCTGAGGTTCGCGTTCTCCTGCCAGGTGTTGTAGTACGGGGAGTTGACGTCATCGACCCACACCGACTGCGAATCTGCTTGCCGGTAAGGGAATTTCACGCCTGGGTTGGTCAGCTGGCCGAACATCGTGCCGAATCCGTACTTGCCGGCGGGCGTCTTGAGGTCGCCCTCGCGCTTGTTCGCCGAGAATCCGGCCCGGCCGATATGCGCCGCCATTGCGGGGAAAACCGCGTGCCATCCTGCGGCGTCCTTCTCGAAGGTTTGCAACGTGGCCGTGCTCGTCGTCCAGCTCGAGGAGGTGACGACGACGACCTGCCGCGCGCCGCCCACGTCGGCGAGTTGCTCCACCAGCAGTGTGGACGGCCTCGTCGTCGGCGCGGGAGCGGGCTTGGCCGGCGTCGTGCGCGCGGGGCCGGGTCGCGCGCTCGCCGTCGCCGTGGGTGTCGCCGTCGCAGTCGCCCGGCTAGGCGTCGGGGCCGCTCCGGATGAGCTGACTTCGGATGAGCTGGCTTCGGATGATCCGGCTTCCGACGCGCTGGCCACCGGGGAGGCCGGCACGGTGGCAAGCGCGGCGGGCGGGGTTGACGCGGCCGGTGACCCGGCGCTCGACGCGACGGGTGACGACACGGCCGGTTGTGGCGCCGCGTGCTCGGTGGCGCTGCAGCCGACGAGCGCGAGCCCGGCGGCGAGGAGTCCGGCGAGAGCCTTCATCGCGCCCCACCCTACGGCTCGGCGACCTCCGGGATCCGGCTGCCGGTGAGCGACGCCGCCGGTTCGGGTCGCTCGCGGTTTCGCGCCGTGGCGAAGAAGCAGCCAAGCAAGATCAGCGGAAAGCCGACCGCGATGCCGACGGTGAACTGCTCGTTCAGCAACAGCACGCCGAGCAGCAGCGCGACCGCCGGGTTGACGTAGGTGATCACCGTCGCCCGTGCTGGGCCCACCTCGGCGATCAGCGCGAAGAACACGATGAACGCCAGCGCCGTGCAGACCAGCGCCAGGCCGGCGACCGACCAGGCCACCCGCGCGCTCACCTGCGACGGGAGTTGGGTGAGCGCCACCGGGGCGTAGCCGACCGCGGTGAGCCCCAGCGAGGCCGCGACCACGCCGAGGGCCGGAAGATCGGTGAGCTTGCGCGCGATGATGATCGGCCCCACCGCGTATCCGATGGCGGTGAACGCGATCTCGACGACCGCCCATGCGTCGCCGCCGTTGACGTCGACGCCGACCAGCACGCCGACCCCGCCCAGACCGATCAGCAGACCGAGCAGGCGCTTGGCGTCAAGCCGGTCGTCGTGCCGGCCCGCGTCGGCCGCCCCGACGGCGCCCAACCCGGCGATGGTGACCGCGCCGATGAGCGGCACGGCCGCGATCAGCAGGCCGGACAGCGAGCTGGACAGCCGGGTCTCGGCGTGCGTGAGCAGCAACCAGGGACCGGCGATTTCGACGATGGTGTAGGTCAGCATCCACTGCCACTTGGCGAGCAGCGGTCGCAGCAGCCGGCGGCGGGCGGCGATCGGCACGAGGAGCAACGCGGCGACACCGGTGCGCAAGAACACCACGGTGGCCGGGGTGAGCTCTTCGTCGGCCACTTTGATCAACAGGTAAGGGATGCCCCAGATCAGTGACATGGCCGCGAACAGCAGCCAGCCCCGCTTCGACATCGCGCTCCTTGACCAACCCCGGACGACGCCCCACGCGCCACAAGGACTGCAAGTCTGGCATGGCGCGGCTTGTTCCGACCGGCGAATTTCGGCCGCTGGAGCGGTGTCCGCGGTGTCGCCGTCAGCGGCGGCGGGACGCCACCGCCACGCCGACCGCGGTGGCCGCCACGCCCGCGGCCGCGCCGACGAGCGCGCCGTGATGGTGCGACGCCCACAGCTGCGGGTCGCCGCTCTTGGACTTGTCGTCGAACACGCCGTGCGCGCCGAAGTCATGACCGTCCGGGCCGTCGGCCGGCGTCATGAGGTTCGCGGGCTGATCAGGCGATCGCGGATCGGACGTCTGCTGCGAGTTGTACCCGGTCTTGGCCAGGTAGCGGTCGAGCACGCCGGGCATGAACTTGTTGGCCAGGATGACCATCGCCGTGCTCTTGCCGACCCAGTACTCGCGGCGCCGCGGATGGTCGGCGGCGAACAGCACGGCGCGGGCCGCGAACTCCGGCTGGTAGATCGGCGGCACCGGCTGCGCGTGCCGTGGCAATCGCGACAGCACCCAGGAGAACTGCGGTGTGTTCACGGCCGGCATTTGCACCATCGTGACCCGCACCTTGCTCTTGTCGTGCAGCAGCTCGCAGCGAAGTGCCTCGTTGAATCCCTGGATCGCGTGCTTGGCGCCGCAATATGCGCTTTGCAAGGGGATTCCGCGGTACGCCAGCGCCGAGCCGACCTGCACGACCACGCCGCGGTCGCGCGGCTTCATCCGCTCCAGAGCGGCCATCGTGCCGTAGACAAAGCCGAGGTAGCTGACCTCGGTGACCCGCTTGTACTCCTCGGGCTTGACCTGGTCGAACGGCGCGAAGACGGAGCTGAACGCGACGTTCACCCACACGTCGATCGGGCCGAGTTCCGCTTCTACTCGCGCGGTGGCCGCGAACACCTGATGGTGGTCCGCGACGTCGACCTCGATGGGCAGCGCCTCACCGCCCGCGGCGCGCACGTCGTCCGCCGCCGCTGACAGCCCGCTCGCGCCGCGCGCGAGCAAACCGACCTTGGCCCCACGCGACCCGAACGCGCGTGCGACGGCGCGGCCGATCCCCCCGCTGGCTCCGGTCACCACGACAACTTGCGCAGGCACCTCGCGACCTCCACGACGTCAGGCTCAACCTTTGGCTGCGGACGTCGCAGTAATGCCCGGTCTGGCGCGGCCCAATGCAACGGGCGCGATCAGGTGACGCGCAACACTTCCTCGAAGGTGGTCTCACCGCGAAACGCCTTGAGCAGCCCGGCTTGCCGCAAGCTGACGAGCCCGCTCACGGCGGCCTCCCGGGTGACGGCCGATTCGGTCGGCGTCTTCACGATCGTCTCGCGGATCTCCGGAGTCGCCGGCAGCACCTCGAAGACGCCGACCCGGCCGCGGTAGCCGGTCTCGTGGCACTCGGTGCAGCCGACGCCGCTTCGCGGCGTGGCTCCATCGAGGAACGCGCGGTCGACGTCGAGGCGAGCCAACAGCTCGGCGGGTGGGTGATACGGCTGGGCGCAGTTCGCGCAGGGCCGCCTGACCAGTCGTTGCGCGACGACGAGCGACATGGACGACGCGACGAGGAACGGCTCCGCCCCCATGTCGACGAGCCGGGTCACCGCCGATGCGGCGTTGTTCGTGTGCAGCGTCGTCATCACCAGGTGACCGGTGAGCGAGGCCTCCAACGCCAGACCCGCGGTCTCCGTGTCGCGCACCTCGCCGACGAGGACGACGTCCGGGTCTTGCCGCAGGATCGACCGCAAGCCGCGCGCGAAGGTGAGGCCGGCGCGGTCGTTGATCTGCACCTGCGTGATGCCGGGCAGCTGAATCTCCACCGGGTCTTCAAGCGTGACCACGTTGCGCTCGCGGTTCGACACGTGAGACAGCAGCGAGTACAGCGTGTTCGTCTTTCCTGATCCGGTGGGGCCGGTGATCAGCACCAAACCCTGTGCCGCCGACGCCGCGTGCACCAGCAGTTTGAGCTGCTCCGGTTCCATGCCGAGGCCGTCGAGCGCGGTGATCTTGTCCGCGTTCGGAAGCATCCGGATGACCACCTTTTCGCCATGCACCGCAGGCAGCGTGCTCACCCGCGCGTCGATCAGGACGCCGTTGGCCTCCATCTTCATCCGACCGTCCTGCGGCAGCCGACGCTCGGCGATGTCCATCGACGACACGATCTTCAGCCGGCTGATGAGCGCGGGCGCGGCGCCCTTGTGCACCCGCGTCACGTCGTGCAGGACGCCGTCGACGCGGTGGCGGATCCACACGCCGTCGTGCTGTTGTTCGATGTGGACGTCGCTCGCGCCCACGCGCACGGCGTCGGTCAGGATTTGGTTCACCAGCCGCACGGTGGGCGCTTGGTCGGCGGCTTTCGCCAGCATCGCGTCCTCGGCCGGGTCTCTGAGGTCGTCCTGCGCGGGCGGGCCGAGCCGCGCGTCCTCCGCCATCGAGTAGATGCGGGCGATGTGCTCTTGGATCATCGACTCGGTGGCCACCACCAGCGACAGCGAATGGGCGCCGGTGTAGGCGCGGACGTCGTCCAGCGCGACGACGTTGGTGGGGTCGGCGGTGGCCACCCGCAAACCGTCGTTGGTGCGGCCCAACACGAGCACGCGGGCGCGCTCGGCGACCTGGCGCGGCAGCAGTCGGGCGACCTCCATCGGCACCGCGAGATCGCCGCCGTCGATGAGGTCGAGCGCGAGCAGCTCGGCGAGGGCTTCGGCGATCTGCCGCTCGGTCAAGAAGCCCATCTCGACGATCAGCTGGCCGAGCCGTTTGCGGTTCTTGCCGGTGAGCTGGCGCTGGGCTTCGAGCGCTTCGTTCAGCTGCTCACGGCTGATGAGGTCGCGCTCGACCAGAACGTCGCCGAGTCGGCGACGCTCCGGCAAGCCGGTGACCGGATCGGCGGACATGGGGTGCTCCCTGGATTGGACGCATTCCTAGTCGGCCGCGGGCGCCGGAAGCTGAGCCACTCGTGACCACGACGCTCGCCAGATACGCGAGCGTGGCGGCGGCCAGGATCGCGAAACTCGGCGGGACGTCCGAGGCGTAAAAGCTGGCCACCAAACCAGCCCACATCGACCCGACGGCGATGGCCGCCGCGAGCACCATGCCCACGAACGGACGTGCGGTGAGCCGATGCGCGGCCCCCGCGGGGGCGGCGACCAGGCCGAGCAGCAGCAAGGCGCCGACCGCTTGCGCCGCTTGCGCGCAGATCACCCCGACGAGCACCAGAAACCCGACGCCGAGCACGCGCACCGGAACGCCGCGCGCGGCCGCCACCGACTCGTCGACGCTGGCGAACAGCAGCGGCCGGGCGCCGGCGACGATCAGCGCCGTCGCGCCGACGCTGATGGCCGCGACCGCGGCTGCCTGGCCGGCCGACAGACCGAAAATCGAGCCGAAGAGGTAGCTGATGTTGGCGACGCCGTTGCCGGCGGAGGTGGTGGGCGGGCGGGTCGTGTAAAGCGTCAGGAAGAAGGAGCCGAGGGCGAGCAGCCAGCCGAACGTGGAGCCGATCGCGACGTCGTCGGGGCGGGCGCGTCGTCCGACGCCGGCTAGCCCGACCGCGGTGACAACGGTCGCCAGCAGCAAGCCGAGCCGTGGCTCGAAGCCGAGCGCGAGCGCGCCGAGCGCGCCGGTGTAGGCGACGTGACCGAGCGCGTCGGCGGTGAAGATCTGGGCGCGCAGCACGAGGAAATAGCCGGCCAGGCCGGCGGCGAGCGCGACCCCTGTGCCGGCGAGCAGGGCGCGCTGCATGAAGGCCTGAACGAAGAAGTCGGTCATGTCGCGCGCCGGGTGAGCCGGGCGAGCAGATACCCGCCGAACGCGAAGCTGCTGATGCAAAAGCCCAGGGGGTAAAGCGCGTAGTAGGACAGCACAAGACCGGCCCAGGTGACGACGACGGCGAAGACGACGGTCAGCCCGAGGCTGAGCACGGGCCTAGGGGTGACCCGCTGCGCGGTCGCGGCCGGCATCACCAGCAGCGAGAAGACGAGCAGCGCGCCGGCGATCTGACTCGCTTCGGCGGCCGCTGCACCGAGGACCACTAAGAACACCGCCCCGTGCAGGCGCACTCGCACTCCGCGCGCGGCGGCGACGTCGGAGTCGACGGAGGCGAAGAACAACGGACGCCCGATCACCACGAGAACGCCGAGCGCCGCGGCGGCGACCGCGCCGAGCGTGAGGACCTGGTCGTCGGTGATGGCGAACGAGCTGCCGAACAGCGGCGCGTTCACGCTGTTCAGGAATCCCTTGTACAGGTAGACGAAGAGGTAGCCGCAGGCCAAGGCGAAGGCCTGCAGGGTGCCGATCACCGCGGACTCCTCGTTGAACCGCGCCCCAGGCCGGGCGGCGACCGCCACGACGACGGCGGCGGCGATCGCGAACGCGAAGTAGCCGACGGTCGCGCTGATGCCGAGCAGCGTCGCGGCCGCGGCGCCCGGGAAAGCCGAGATGGCGAGGGTGTGGCCCGCGAACGATTGCTTGCGCAGCACCATGAACCAGCCGACCACACCGGCGACCACCGCGACGATGGAGCCCGCTCGAAACGCGTTGACCATGAACGGGTATGACCACATGTCGCGGAAATCGTCGATCAGATTCCACGACCAAGGCGCGTCCGCCGCACTCGCCATCGCAGCGTTCATCGATGGGCGTCCGGAGCGTGCGCGTGCCGGTCGGCGTGGTGCGCGGGCGCCTCCGGCTCTCCGACGACCACCAGCCGCCCGTCGGTCGCGCGCAACACTTCGATCGGGGAGCGATACAGCTTCGTCAGGTTCTCCGACGTGATGACGTCGCGGGGCGCCCCGCACATGACGGAGCCTCCGGCGAGGTACACCACCTGGTCGAGGTACGGCAGGATCGGATTGACGTCGTGGGCGACCATCAACACCGTGACGCCTTGTTCACGGCAGACCCGTTTGATGAGTGCCGCGATCGAGCTTTGATTCGGGAGGTCGAGGCTGTCGAGCGGCTCGTCCAAGATCAGCATCTTGGGTTTGCGCACCAAGGCTTGCGCGATGAGCAGTCGTTGCTGCTCCCCGCCCGAGACGTGGCCGATGGGTCGCTGCGCATACGAGGTGGCGCCGACGAGTTCGAGCACCTCTCGCACCCGGCGGCGCGCTTGGCGGGCTCCATCGCCCCACGGCAGCGCGAAACCCCAACGATCGCCGTCAAGACCAAGCCGGACGACGTCGACGCCGCGCACCCGCACCGACGGGTCGAAGGTTCGGCGCTGGGGGAGGTAGCCGATCTCGCGATTGGCGAGCCCGGCGGGTCGGCCAAGCACCTCGATCTCCCCCGACGCGAGTTCGACCAAGCCGAGCACGGCTTTGACCAGCGTGGACTTCCCGGCGCCGTTCGCGCCGAGGATCGCCACGAACTGGCCACTTTCAACCGCCAGCTCGACGCCGCACCACAGCTCGCGGCCGCCGACCTCGACCGACGCGCCGCGCAATCGCAGCGCAACCCGCCCGGCGCCGGCGTCTTCACGTGGTCGCACGGCGGTCATCGGCCGGTTCCTTTCGCCAGCGCTGCGCGCAGCGCGGTGAGTTGCGCGACTTGCCAATCAATGAAGGACGCGGTCGCCGGCGCCGGTGTCTCGGTGATCGGGACCACCGGAATGCCCGCCGCTTTGGCGGCGTCGACCTGGGCCTGGACGTCCGGCGTGGTGTTTTGCGCGTTGTACACATACACCTTGATCGCGTGCTGGCGAATCTGCGCGTCGACGGTGCGTTTGTCAGACGCGGCGGGGTCGGCGCCTTCGCTCACGGCGCGCAGGAAGGACGCCGGTGTGATGAGGTTGAGGCCCAACGCCGGCGCCAGCATCGCGAAGATGCTTTCCGACGCGCCAACCGGCGTACCGCCGAACTTCGCTTTGATGTCGGCGATCGAATCGTCGTATCGGCCGAGCGCGGTGCTCTCGTAGTGCTCGCGTTGGGCGGTGAAGTAGGCGGCGTGCGCGGGGTCGGCGGACGAATACGCGTTGGTGAGCGCGGTGACGACGGCGTGCACGTCCGTCGGGTTGTACCAACGGTGCGGGTTGTCGCCCGGCTTCGCCCCGACGAGCCTGCCGACGTCGATCGTCGTGCGGTGGCCGCTGGGATTCGCCGCGAGCAACTTGCTCGCCCACCCGTCATAGCCGACGCCGTTCACCACCACCACCGTGGCGGTCGCGACGGCGCGCGCGTCGGACGCGGTCGGCTCGTAGTCGTGCGGGTCGACCACCGGGCTGTCGATCAGGCTGTCGACCTTGACCTGATCGCCGCCGAGCGAGCGGGCGAGCGAGCCCCAGAAGTCTTCCGCCGCCACCACGCGCAGCTTGCCGGCGGCGCCGG
>DASVDW010000208.1:0-4534 GCA_036380925.1 Acidothermaceae bacterium | reverse complement strand
GTGTGGGGCGTGTTTCACCAGGTCGGATTTGCCTGGCACGACGGCAAATTCGCCGGACGACGCGGGCGTGCCGCGGCCCTTCTCGTCGGCGCGGCGGCCGCGCTCGCGGCGCTCATTGGGTTGGCCGGCTTTCCGGTCAGCATGGTCGGTGTCCCCGGAGCGCGCATTCAAAACGCCTCGCCGCCGTCGATGGCGTTGCTCATGTTCGGCCTTGCGCAATGCGGCATCGTCCTGCTCGTGGAGCCGCTCGCGGCTCGGTCGCTCGCGCGCCACGCCGTCGTCCGGACGGTCGCGAGCCGCAGCGCCGCGTTGTCGATGCCGATCTACCTGTGGCACATGGCCCCGGTGGTGGTCGTCTGTGTGGTCGGATATCCGCTTGGCTGGCTCGCCCAGCCGCCGATCGGCTCCGGGCGGTGGTGGGCGCAGCACGTGATCTGGATCGGCGCGCTGATCGCGGTGCTCGCCGTCGTCCTGGCGATTCTGGCCGGGTCGAGATCGGCGTGGCGTCGCCGCGCATCCTGGCTGACGGCGTCCCCGCCGGCCAAACCGGTCCCGGCCGCGCGTCTCGGTGGCGTGCCGATCGTCCTCGGTGTCGCGGTGATCGGCGCCGCGCTCGGCCGACTCGCGGTCGGTGGTCTCGCGCCCAATGGCCGCCTCGACGCGCCCGGGCTGGCCAGCTTCGTCGTCGGCGCCCTGTTGGCGGCCGGGCCGCCGTCGTTCGTCACCCGGCTGCGGGCGGCGCGCGTCAGGCTGGCCGGGGCGGGCGGGATTCGTTGAGATGCCCGATGATGGAGCCATGAACTATTCGCCGAGATTCGCGGGCGCCGTCCCGCTCGACGCCCTCGCCGCGCGCCAGGAACCGGCGCCGTCGTCCGCGCCCCAGGCTCCCACCGCGTCCGAGGGGACGGCGAACGGCGGCGGGACTGCGATGGTGGTCGACGTCACCGAGGCGACGTTCCAGCGGGACGTGATCGAGCGCTCGATGACGGTTCCGGTCGTGATCGACTTTTGGGCCGCGTGGTGCGGGCCCTGCCGCCAGCTGTCGCCGATCCTGGAGAAGCTCGCGACCGCGGACGGCGGCGCCTGGGTGCTCGCGAAGATCGACTGCGACGCGAACCAGCGGCTTGCCGCCGCGGCGGGTGTGCAAGGCATCCCCGCGGTTAAGGCGGTGTGGCAGGGAGCCGTGGTAGGTGAGTTCACCGGCGCGGTGCCGGAGCCGGAGGTGCGCGGCTGGCTCGACCAACTGCTGCAGGCCACCGGGGCACCCCGGCCCGACGGCGACGCCCCTGCCGAGGTCGAAGACCCGGCGCACGCCGCGGCGGAGGACGCGTTCGCCCGCGGCGACTACGAGGCCGCTGAGCGGGCCTACGAGGCGATCCTGGCGAACACCCCGAACGACGCTGCGGCGGCCAGCGCCCTGGCCGGCGTGCGGCTGTTCCGCCGGGCCGAGCACCTTGACCCGGCGGCCACGCGCGCCGCGGCCGACGCGGCGCCGGACGACCTCGACGCGCAGCTGGCGGCCGCCGACGTCGACATGATCGCTGGTGACACGGCCCAGGCGTTTGCCCGGCTCGTCGACGTGGTGACCCGCACCGGTGGCGCAGATCGCGATCGCGCGCGGCTTCACCTGCTCGGGTTGTTCGAGGCCGCGGGACCTGACGACCCAGCGCTCGGCCCGGCCCGGGCGGCGCTCAGCCGGGCGCTGTTCTGAGTCGAACCGGCCGAGCTTCCCGGCGGGCAACATCGCGAAACCTCGAGCGCGAATCTTTAACGCAACTGTCGCCATCGACATCGCGATTTCCGGCGCCCCGCGCCCGGCGCCACACGCGGCAACGACTCGCGCGCCCCGCGTTGAACCGGTCTCGGAAATCGCTCGAAGGCAGGCGGCCTGTGGCGTGTCGGTGATTAACACGTTGGCACCGCCGATTTCACGTTAAGGAAACCAGGGCGACGCAATCGGTGTTTTAAGCTGGCGAGCGTTTGTCCGGAAAGCACTCGCCATTTCGGGGAGGTACCGTCGCCATGGGTCGCTCCACGGCATTGCTCAATCGTCCGCGAGGCGATCATGGCCATGGGCGCGTGCGCGCCCCCGATTCTCGCGCCGATCATTAGAGACTTGGCGCGCTCGCTGCGCGTCGTCCGCACCGACTGACGCCTTGCGCCACGCACACGCTTGTCGCGGCTATTTTCGCGCGCGATCTCGCCATCCCCACAAGCCGTTGGTGGATCCTGCGCCGGTGGATCACGTGCGTTGACGGACGCTGTGGCCGGGTCTGCGTTGGCGCCGGGTTGTCAGCACGCCACAGAAAGAGGAAGCATGAATCAGACGACGACGGATCTTTGGCCGCGCGTCGAGGACGTCCAACCCGAACATTCGTCTCGATACTTGCCGTCGCCGCCGACCGATCACGAGCGCGACCTTTATCTCGGTCCTCAGCACCGGTGGGTGACCCCGCTCTCATTTCTTGGCTACATTCTGATCGTCATTAGCGTCGCGCTGTTCGTCATGCGGCGATATTGGTCCGCGTTTCTGTTCGCCCCCTTATTGATCAGCACGGCGGGGACGACGGTGTCGCTGCTCACGTCGTCCCGGCGCCGGCGCGTCTCGCTGGAAGAACATCGCCGGCGGGTGGACGCGTGGGTTCCGGACGTCGTCCCCAGCGTTGACGTGTTCCTGCCCTCGGCGGGCGAGGATCTTGAGGTGTTGACCAACACCTACACGCACGTCTCACGACTCGAGTGGCCGGGTGAGCTCGTTGTGCACGTGCTCGACGACTCTGGGCGTGACAGCGTGCGGCGGTTGGCTGAGGCGTACGGGTTTCGCTACCTGAGTCGGCCCGACAAGGGGCGGTTGAAGAAGGCTGGCAACCTGCGTTTCGGCTTCGAGCATTCACGCGGCGACATCATCGCGGTGTTCGACGCGGACTTCGTACCTCGACGCGACTACATGTTCGAGCTCGCGCCCTATCTGGACGACCCGGCCGTCGCCATCGTGCAGTCGCCGCAGTTTTTCGACGCTGACAAGTCGATGAACTGGTTGCAGCGCGCGGCTGGCGCGACGCAAGTGCTGTTTTACAGATGGGTGCAGCCGTCGCGCGATCGAAGCGGTGCGGCCATCTGCGTCGGCACGAGCGCGCTGTATCGGCGAGCCGCGCTTGAGCGGTCGGGCGGCTTCGCGCAGATCGGGCACAGCGAAGATGTGCACACCGGCGTCAACTTGCTCGCTGTGGGCTACCGGCTGCGGTACGTGCCGACCGTGGTCAGCAAAGGGATGTGCCCAGACACGTTCAACCAGTTCGCCACCCAGCAATATCGCTGGTGTACGGGAAGCATGAGCCTGCTGTTCTCAAAGCGGTTCCATCGTCTCGACTTGTCGCTGATGCAGCGGCTGTGCTTTTGGTCGGGGTTTCTGTACTACATCACCACCGCGCTGAACGTCTTCGTGATGCTGATCCCGCCGATCATCATGGGTTACTTCGCGGCCGGCCAGGTGCGCACCTCGAACTACGTGTTCGTCGCGCTCGCGCTGATCGTGCGACAAGCCGTGGTGCCGCTCATCACGCTTGAACGGGAGTCGCTGCTGGGGTTGGCCAGGATTCAGACGACATACAGCTTCTCGCACGCCGTCGCGCTTTGGGATGTGATCCGCGGTCGCACCGACTCCTGGGTCGCCACCGGCGCCGCCGGTGGATCGCCGACCGCCGTCCGGGTGCGCCGATTGGCGGCCGCCTGGTTCGTCGGCGTCCAGGTGCTGCTCTGGGGCGCGATCGCGTGGCACGCGCCGCAGTACGGCCTCGAGCGCTACTGGCCGTACATCGCGACCGCGCTGCTGAACCTCTACATCGGATTGCCGATCGCCCTCGGCTGGACCCGACTTCCATGGCGGCGCTCCGAGCCGGCGGTGGTCCCGGCATGACGACCGTCATCGACCTGCGGGACGGGAGGCAGCCCACTCGACGTCGCGCGCAAGGCAGTCATCGCGCGCGCTCGCGCACCCGGCGCTTCTTCTCGTCGCCATGGCTGTGGCTGCCGCTGATTTGCGCGCTGCAGGTGGCGCTCGCGGTGCGGCACGGGCTCAACGCCAACGCTTTCGAGGACGAGGGCCTCTACGTCTACACCGGCCATCGGATGATCGAGCACATCCTGCACGGGACGTTCCTCCCGGAGTACCCGGGCGCGTTCTTCTCCGGGGCGCCCGGCCTCTACCCGGTCCTTGCCGCCATGGCGGATTCCGTCGGCGGCCTCGAGGCGGCGCGCGACGTCAGTTTGGGCTTCGCGGTCGTCACCACGATCGCGGTGTATGGCATCGGCAACCGGTTGTTTGGCCGGGCGGCGGGCGTCATCGCGGCGGCCTCGTTTGTGCTATGCGGTTCTGTCATCTACATCTCGCACTTCGCGACATACGACGCGATGATGATGGCCCTCGTCGCCGTCGCAGCGTGGATCGCGATTGCCAGCGCGCAGCGCGACGGCTTCGCCTGGGGGCCGCTCGTCGCGCTGCTGTTGGCGCTCGCGTTCTTGACCAAGTACGCGG
>DASVDW010000207.1:0-2561 GCA_036380925.1 Acidothermaceae bacterium | reverse complement strand
TCGCCGCGTACTCGGACCGCGAGGTCATCGTGCGCGACGGCGTGGTGCACGCGTTGACGGCGGATCGCGGCGCGTCGTGATCCGGCTCGGGTTGCGGCTGACCTTGGCGGCCGGCCGGGAGGCCGTCGTCCGGCTGGCGATTATCGCGGGCGCGACCGCGCTCGGCGTCGGCCTGCTGCTCGTGACACTGGCGGGTGTCAACGCGGTCAACTCGCAGAACGCGCGATACGCGTGGCTGAACACCGGCGCGGCGCCGTCGTCCGAAGGTCAATCGGGCGACGACCCGGTGTATTGGCACGTCAAGGCCGACGAATTCCAAGGCAAAACGATCGGACGCGTCGACGTCGCGGTGACCGGACCGCGGTCGCCGACGCCGCCTGGGATGCCGAAATTGCCTGATGCTGGGCAGTTTTACGCATCGCCTGCGATGAGCAAGCTGCTGCGGTCAACGCCGTCCGCCGAGCTCGCGGTTCGCTATCCGGGCAAACAGATCGGAGTGATCGGAGCTTCGGCGCTGCCGGCGCCCAACTCGCTCATCATCGTGGTCGGGCACGCTCCTGCAGAGCTCGCGAGCCAGCCTGACACGTCGAAGGTGACCAGCATCGCGACGACGTCACCGAGCAGTTGCGACAACCGCTGCTACGACATCGGCATCAACGCCAGCGGCATCGACTTGGTGTTGTCGGTCGCGGCGGGAGCGCTGATCTTCCCGGTGCTGATATTCATCGCCGTGGCCACCCGGTTGTCGGCCGCGCGGCGCGAGCAGCGGTTCGCCGCGATGCGACTTGTCGGCGCGACGCCGCGACAGATCTCCGTCCTCTCGGCGGTCGAATCCACCGTCGCGGCGGCCATCGGCGTCGCACTTGGCTTCGGTCTGTTCTTCGCGCTACGGCCGGCGCTAGCGCCAATTCCCTTTACTGGCGCGCCTTTTTATCTCAACGACTTGTCGCTGAACCTTCCCGACGTTCTCGTGGTGGCACTGGGTGTTCCGATCGCCGCAGCCGTGACGGCCCGCCTGGCGTTGCGCCGGGTGCAAATCTCACCGCTCGGTGTGAGCCGTCGAGTGACGCCGCGTTCGCCTCGGGCCTACCGGCTCATTCCGTTGTTGGCCGGGCTCGCAGAACTCTGGTACTTCGCGCGCAACGGTCGGCCTCCGACGACCCAAGGTCAGATTCAGGCCTTCATGACGGGGTTCTTGCTCACGATGCTCGGGCTCGTGATCGCAGGGCCATGGCTGACGATGGTCGGCGCACGATTGCTGGCGCGGCGCACCCGCCGTCCGGCCGCGTTGATCGCAAGTCGTCGGCTGGCTGACAACCCACAGGCTGGATTTCGCGCCATCAGCGGGCTCATCGTCGCGCTGTTCGTCACGAGCGTGGCGACCGGCGTCATCACCAGCATCGTCGCCACAACTGGCACGGCAGGTGACCGCAGTCCGAAGGCGCTGCTCGTCGACGAATTCGACGTCCTCGGATCTGAACGCATGCCGCAAACACCGGTCGATCCGGCCCTGATGACCAGGTTACGAGCGGTCAACGGGGTCCAGGGTGTGACGGAGCTTTATCGAAGCTCGTCGCCGGTGCCGCAGGTGTTAACCGCGCCCGCGCCGGTCGTGCGCGGCAACCCGCCGCCGAACGTGCAGGTGACCGGCCCGCCGCCTGCTGGACAGCAGCCACCGGCGATCCTGGCGTCGTGCGCCGACCTCGCAAAGACCCCCGACCTCGGGCGCTGCGCTCCCGGTGCGCAAACGGCGTACGTGTTCCCGCACTTCGGCCGGAGCCTGCGCGGCGAGCGGACGATGGCGCAAAGCACCTGGTTCGCAGCCGACACACCGGTTTCGCATCTCGCGGCGATGCCACCGGCCACGATCGTGGTGACGACCGACGGCACCGCGGCGGCGACCGAACGCGCGCGCTCACTGCTTGAAGCGGCCTATCCCTCGGCGCTCGTGCCAACGACGCTGGCCGAGATCTACGACCAGCAGATCACGCTCACGAAGCAGTACCAGCAACTCGCCGACGTGGTGATACTCACCAGCTTGCCGATCGCCGGCTGCAGCCTCGCCGTCAGCGTCGTGGCTGGACTGGCCGAGCGGAAACGCCCGTTCAGCTTGCTGCGGTTGGCCGGTGCGCCGCTTGGCGTGCTGCGCCGAGTGGTGGCACTGGAAAGCGCGGTGCCGCTGCTCCTCATCTCCGCGATCTCAATTGGCGTCGGCTTCGTGGCGACCAAGCTGTTCTTGCGGTCACAACTCCAGCAGCCGCTGGTCGCCCCTGGAGCCGGCTACTACGGGATTGTGGTTCTTGGCTTGGCCGCATCACTCGGGCTGATCGCGTCGACGCTGCCGGTGCTGCGGCGGATCACCGGCCCGGAGACCGCCCGCAACGAATAGCCGCGGGCAACCCGATGCCCATCTGGCTGTGGCGGCTCACACGATGTCGACGTGTTGGCCGACCACGGTGGCGAACCCCTGGACGTCGTCCGGGGTCACCACCGCCTGCACGTAGTGGCCGACGTCGATGAGGAAGCCGACCTGCTTGCGCGGCCGCGACGGATCGAGGTTC
>DASVDW010000206.1:0-9119 GCA_036380925.1 Acidothermaceae bacterium | reverse complement strand
CGAGGTCGAGCGGTTGAGCGAACTCGCCGTCGATTACTTCGACGAGCATGTCATGTCGTTGCATGACCCGGACGACGTGGCGCGCGGTTGCCTGGAGGTCGTCGACCGGCAGGGCGTCTTGCGCAAATTCCCATTGGTTTCAGTGTCTGTGGGTGTCGCGACGAGTGAGCGCCGGCACTTCGCGGACTACCGCGAGGTGGTGGTCGTCGCCACCGAGATGAAGGGTGTCGCCAAGGGAGAGGTGGGCTCGGCGATCGCCGTCGACCGAAGGTCGATTTAGGCCGTCGACCGAAGGCCGATTCGGCTCGTCAGCCGGACTTGCGGCGAAAGGTGCGCTGCCGCTTGTCGTTGCTGCTCGGCGCGGGGTTCTTGGCGCCGGGGTGGCCGCCTGAGCCGTGCGGCCCGCCGCTGTGCTTGTGGGCCAACGCCTCTCGGAACCGGCGACGGAGCTCGTCGTCGTCGCCTTCGGGCTGATCGTGGGTGCTCGCGTCGTCCGCCATGGGTTCATTCTGCACGGTTCAGGTCGGGTCGGCGCCGACGTCGGCCGCCGTGCCGCCGGTGATGCGGATCAGCTCGTCGAAGGACGTCGGGAAAACCGCGTGCGGGTGCCCGGCCGCCGCCCACACGACGTCGTAGTCGGCCAAGGCGGTGTCGACCAGGGTGCGCAGCGGCTCGGGGTGGCCGACCGGCGCGACGCCGCCGATGGCCACGCCCGCGTGCCGGCGGACGAAGTCGGCGTCGGCCCGACCGACCTTGGCGACGCCCACCAGCGCGGCGACCTTGGCGGTGTCGACCCGGTGCCGGCCACTGGTCAAGACGAGCAGGGGAGCGCCGTCGGCCACGAAGATCAGGCTGTTGGCGATCTGGCCGACCTCGACCGCGAGCGCCGACGCCGCCTCGGCCGCGGTGCGCGCGGATTCGTCGAGCACCCGCACCTCGCCGGTGGCGCCGGCGTCGCGCAGCGCCTGTCGGACGCGGACGGCGTTGGGATGCAGGGTCTGCGGTTCGTCTTGATCGGTGGTCATGGACCGCAGCTTAGGGTTCTGCCGCGACGGGTGGCCGTTGCAGTACCCACAGCGGCGTGAGCCGGTGATGTGCTAGGCATTTCCGGCGGCATCATTAGGCGTGGCGCACCGCCCGTAGCCGCCGGTCTGTCGCGCGGCCCAGGCGAGGCTGGCGACCTGTGGAAAAACGCGTTCACTGAACGCGCGAACGCTGCTCGTCCTGGCGACGGTCAGCAGGAGGCGAACGGGTTGCGGCGTTCGAACATATGTTCGATACTCAGAGAATGCTGCACGCCGCCGCGCTCCCCCCAGACCTGCTCGAGCGGGTCGGCGTCACCACTTTCACCAGCTCGGACGACGCCGGCAGCAGCGCGCTGCTGCCGGTGCCCGAGGCGCTGGCCGGGCTGTTTCCCGAGGGGGGCCTGCGCCGCGGCTGGACGATCACGACGAGCGGGTCGTCGTCCTTGATCTTGGCGTTGCTGGGGGCGGTGTCGAAGCGGCCAGGGTGGTGCGCGGAGGTCGGCTCGCCGCTGCTGGGCAGCGCCGCGGCGGCCGAGGCGGGGGTGGCGCTCGACCGGTTCGTGCGGGTCGCCGAGCCGGGGGAGCAGTGGGCGTCCGTCACGGCCAGCCTCTTGGAGGCGATCGACCTCGTCGTCGTCCATCCGCCGGCGCGGGCTGGCGTCGGCGACATGCGCCGGCTGACCGCGCGAGCTCGCGAGCGTTCGGCCGTGCTCCTCGTGACGGGCGACTGCGCCGGCAAATGGGAGGGCGCGATGGTCAACCTCCGCGTCACCGCGCAGCAATGGCATGGGCTGGGCGACGGGCATGGCTACCTGAAGGCCCGCGAGGTCCAGGTGCAGGCGCTCGGCAGGGGAGCGGCGGCTCGCCCGCGCACCACGAACGTGTGGCTCCCCGGCGCCGGCGGCGTGGTGTCGCCAGCTCGCGAAAGCGCCGCGTGACCAAGAGGCGTTGCGGTGGGCGGCAATCTCAGCAACCGAGCGGTTCGCACCTTGGCGATCTGGTGCCCTGACTGGCCGGTGATCGCCGCCGGCGGCGCCGTCGACCAGCCGGGCGCGGTGCTGCGAGCCGGCCGGGTTTTCGCCTGTTCCGCGGCCGCCCGGCTCGACGGCGTGCGGCGTGGCCAACGCCGTCGCGACGCGCAGTCGCGCTGCCCCGAGCTGGTGGTCTATCCCGACGACCCCGCCCGCGACGCCAGGGTTTTCGAGCCGGTCGTCGAGTCGGTCGAGGCGCTGGCGCCCGGTGTCGAGATCGTCCGGCCAGGGCTTGTCGTGGCCGCCGCCCGTGGCGCGATCCGCTATTACAAGGGCGAATTGCCTTTGCTGGCAAAGGTTTCCGCGACCGTCTCCGACGAGACCGGCTACGACGTCCAACTTGGTCTCGCCGACGGCAGCTTCGCCGCCACCCAAGCCGCGTACGCCGCGCACATCGTCCAGCCTGGTGAGTCGGCGGAATTCCTTGCCCCGCTGCCAATTCGGGCGCTTGACCGGCCCGATCTCGCCGACCTGCTGATCCGACTCGGCGTGCGCACGCTCGGTGACTTCGCCGCGCTGCCGCGGGCCGACGTGCTTGCCCGGTTCGGCCCTGACGCCGCCTACGCGCACGATCTCGCGCACGGTTTCGAGGCGCGGCCGCCGTCCGCCCGCAAAGCGCCGCCCGACCTCGCGGTCGAAATGGCGCTCGACCCGCCGATCGAGCGGGTCGACACCGCGACGTTCGTGGCCAAGACGCTGGCGGAGCAACTGCACGACCGGCTGGTCGCGCGCGGGCTGGCCTGCGTGCGGATCAGCATCGAGGCGCGCACCGAAAGCGGCGAGCAGCTGGCCCGCAGTTGGCGGCACGGCGGTGTCTCGACCGCGGGGTTCTCGTCGTCCGCGATCGCCGACCGCACCCGCTGGCAGCTCGACGGTTGGCTGTCGGGCGGCATTCGATCGCATCATGGCCGGCCCACCGGCGGGCTGGTGGTTTTGCGGCTGCTGCCCGACGAGGTGACGCCTGACGTTGGGCGGCAACTCTCCTTATGGGGCAGCGATTTCTCCGGCATTGGTGACATCGAGCAGGTCGAGCGCGCGCTTGCTCGGGTGCAGGGATTATTGGGGCCTGACGCCGTGGTCACCGCGGTCGTCGGTGGCGGCCGGGAGTTGGCTGAGCAGGTGCGGTTGGTGCCGTGGGGTGAGCCGCGCGAGACGTCGCCCGGCGACGCATGCCCGTGGCCTGGCCGGTTGCCGTCGCCGTCGCCGGCCACCGTGTTGACGGCGCCGAGGGCGGCGGTCGTGACGGCGGTTGACGGGTCGCCGGTCGAGGTCGACGAGCGGCTGGCCGTCTCCGCGGCGCCGGGGTTTTTGCGGGTCGAGTCGCGTGCGCCGGTCGAGATCGTCGGTTGGGCCGGGCCGTGGCCGCTGCACGTCCGGTGGTGGGACGACGCCGCTGCGCGGAAACGCGCCCGGTTTCAGGTCAGCACGGCCGACGGCGCCGGGTGGCTGCTCGCCTTCGAAGCCGGCCGGTGGCTGGTCGAGGCTTGCTATGACTGAGAAATCGTCGGCGGAGAAATCGCGTGCTTTGGGCGGGTGGCGGCATGGGGTGGGGTAACCCGGCGATTCCCTGGTCGGAGCTGGAGCGGCGGTACGCCGGGCGGCCGAAAACCGGGGGGTCGTCGCCTGACCGGCCCGACGGTGGCGACAGCCCTGCCTGGTCGCGCAAGCGTGAGCCCTACCAGCCGCCCGAGCTGGCCGCGCCGCCCGTCGACGTCGTGCCGTACGCCGAGCTGCACTGCCACTCCAACTTCAGTTTTCTCGACGGCGCCAGCGAGCCCGAGGAGTTGGCCGAGGAGGCCGCTCGACTCGGCCTGACCGCGCTCGCGATCACCGACCACGACGGCTTTTACGGTGTGGTGCGCTTCGCCGAGGCGGCCGCCGAACTCGGTGTCGCGACCGTGTTCGGGGCGGAGTTGTCGCTTGGCCTGCGCGCGCCGCAAAACGGCGTCGCCGACCCGGAGGGCGAGCACCTGCTGGTGCTCGCTCGCGACCCCGAGGGCTATCGCCGGTTGGCGATGACGATCAGCGAGGCGCAACTCGCCGGCAAGGAGAAGGGCCGGCCGATCTACGACTTCGACTCGCTGGCTGACGCCCATGGCGGGCACTGGCTGATCCTCACCGGTTGCCGCAAAGGGATCGTGCCAAAAGCCCTTGAAAAACAAGGAGTCTCCGCAGCGGGGGAGCGGCTCGACCGGCTGGTCGAGATGTTCGGCTCCGACAACGTCGTCGTCGAGCTCACCGACCGCGCCGACCCGCTCGACTCCACCCGCAACGACCAGCTGTTCGAGTTGGCGCGCGGCCGCGATCTCGGTGTGGTCGCCACCGCCAACGCGCATTACGCCAACCCGAGGCGCGGGGCGCTGGGGGCCGCGCTCGCCGCCGTCCGGGCTCGTCGCAGCCTTGACGACATGGACGGTTGGCTGCCCGCCGCGCCCACCGCGCATTTGCGTTCTGGCGCCGAGATGGCGCGGCTGTTCGCGCGGTATCCAGGCGCCGTCGAGTTGGCCGCGCGCATCGGCAAGGAGTGCGCGTTCGACCTGTCGTTGGTCGCCCCGCGGTTGCCGGACTTCCCAGTGCCGCCAGGCCACACCGAGATGAGCTACCTGCGCCACCTCACCATGCAGGGCGCGCTGCGAAAGTACGGGCCGCCAGAGGCGGAGCGCCAACCCGGCGCCTACAGGCAGCTCGAGCACGAGCTCGACGTCATCGAAAAACTCGACTTCCCAGGCTATTTCCTGATCGTCTGGGAGATCGTCGAGTTCTGCCGGGCCAACGACATCTTGTGCCAGGGTCGTGGTTCGGCGGCCAACTCGGCGGTCTGTTACGCCATCGGGATCACCAAGGCCGACCCGGTGTTCTTCAAGCTGCTGTTCGAGCGCTTTCTCGCGCCCGAGCGCGACGGTCCGCCCGACATCGACCTCGACATCGAAAGCGGACGACGCGAGGAAGTCATCCAGCACGTGTACGAGCGCTACGGCCGCACCCGCACGGCGCAGGTGGCCAACGTCATCACCTACCGGCCCAAGTCGGCGGTTCGCGACATGGCGAAAGCCCTTGGTTACTCGGCAGGGCAGCAAGACGCGTGGTCGAAACAGCTCGACCGTTGGGGCTCGATAACCGCTGACGACGCGGCGCCCGACCACGACGTCCCCGACGACGTCGTCCAGCTTGCCGAGCAGGTGTTGGGATTTCCGCGGCATCTCGGCATTCACTCCGGTGGCATGGTGATCTGCGACCGGCCGGTCACCGAGGTGTGCCCGGTCGAGTGGGCGCGCATGGAGAATCGCACCGTTTTGCAGTGGGACAAGGACGATTGCGCCCGCACCGGGCTGGTGAAGTTCGACCTTCTCGGCCTTGGCATGCTGTCGGCGCTGCACGGCTGTTTCGATTTGATCCGCGAGCACCACGGCGTCGAGCTGACCCTCGACAACATCCCGCGCGAAGACCCGAAGGTCTACGACATGTTGTGCGCGGCCGATTCGGTTGGCGTCTTCCAGGTCGAGAGCCGCGCGCAGATGGCGACATTGCCGCGGTTGAAGCCGCGCGAGTTCTACGACCTCGTCACCGAGGTGGCCATCATCCGACCGGGGCCAATTCAAGGTGGGTCTGTGCACCCGTTCATCCGCCGCCGCAACGGTTTGGAGCCGGCGACGTATGCCCATCCATTGTTGAAGAATTCGCTCGAGCGCACGTATGGCGTGCCGCTTTTTCAAGAGCAAGTGATGCAGATGGCGATCGACGTCGTGGGGTTGACGCCGTCCGAGTCAGACCAACTGCGGCAGGCGATGAGCGCCAAACGCTCAACTGCGCGCATGGAGCGCATGCGCGACAAGCTTTACACCGGCATGGCGGAGAACGGCATCACCGGCGCCGTCGCCGACGAGATCTACGAGAAGCTGACCGCGTTCGCGCACTTCGGCTTTCCCGAGAGCCACTCGATCAGCTTCGCCTACCTGGTGTACGCGAGCTCGTGGCTGAAACTGCGTTACCCGGCGGCCTTTTGCGCCGCGCTGCTCAACGCGCAGCCGATGGGCTTCTACTCGCCGCAGTCGCTGGTGGCCGACGCGCGACGGCACGGCGTCGAGGTCCGTCGTCCTGATGTCAACGAGAGCGCGGCGAAAGCCACGCTGGAACGGGCCGAGTCGGGGGAGTGCGCGATTCGACTGGGGCTGCTCTCGGTGCGTGGCATTGGCGAGCCGTTGGCACAGCGGATCGCCGAGGGCCGGCCGTATCGCAACATGGCCGACCTCGTGCATCGCGTTGGCCTGTCGGCCGCTCAGGTCGAGTCGCTCGCCACCGCCGGCGCCTTCGACTGTTTCGGGTTGTCGCGCCGCGAAGCGTTGTGGGCGGCGGGCGCGGCGGCGCAGGCCACACCGGGCCGGCTCGAGGGCGTCGTCCTCGGCGAGCGCGCGCCCGTGCTGCCGCCGATGAGCGACGTCGAGGTCACCGCGGCCGACTTGTGGGCGACCGCGATCACCACCGACGGATACCCGACCCGGCATGTGCGGGCGCGGCTCGACGCGCTTGGGGTGATCCCGGCTGCGGCGCTGAAAACCCGAGAACCCGGACGACGGGTGCTGGTCGGTGGCGTGGTGACGCATTGGCAGCGACCCGCGACCGCCAGCGGGACGACGTTCCTCAACCTCGAGGACGAGACCGGCATGGTCAACGTCATCTGCTCCAAAGGCGTTTGGACCCGCTATCGCCGGGTCGCCCGCACCGCCGCCGCGCTGCTCGTCCGCGGCCGTTTGGAGCGCGAGCAGGGGGTTGTGAACGTGGTCGCCGAGCGGTTGGAGCGGCTGCCGCTCGGGCTGCGGAAGGCCTCACGTGATTTCCGCTGACTATGAGCTTGACGCTGCCTCGGTGGCCACCTACTGTTGCATCTGTTCGAACATACGTTCGAACACCGGAGGGAACACAGCAGAGCGCCGGGGCGCTCGAAAGTTCGTTGTCCGGGCCGCGGTCCTCGACCCGCCGCGGCCCGGGCACCGCACTCGTTCGCGGTGAGAAGTGGCCGGTCGATGGCGAGCAGGAGGCGGTGGGGATGAACACTTCCGAACGCGCCCAGGCCAACCGCGCCCAGGTCAACCGCGCGCCGGTGCCGGCGGCCACCCACCAGCTGCTCGCCGCCGCCCGCCACGGTTTGCACGAGGCCGCGGCCGCCACCCGTCCCAATGAGCGCTACGCGGCCGCCCATCTGGCCGCGTTGCGGTGCGCCGCCGCCGTCCTCGCGACGCGCGCCCGACCTGCGGCGCAAACCAGCCGACGCGATCGCCGCCTGCGCAGCGCCTGGGTGCTGCTCAGCGAGGTGGCGCCCGAGTTCGGCGAGTGGGCGGCGTTCTTCGCGGCTGGCGCCGCGAAACGGGCGGCCGCCGAGGCGGCGATCGAGGGCGTGGTCACCACCCGGGAGGCGGACGATCTGCTCCGCGACGTCGAGACGTTCCTCGCGCTCACCGAGACAACGGTCGGCCTTGCGCATCAGCCGGCGCTGCGGCTCGACGCGCGCGCGAGTTGAGCCATCAGCCAGATAATGTGCGCACCGACAACTCCACTGCACGCACGCCAGCGAGGGCGGGAGGGCGATGGCGGACCGGCTGCGCATGCGAAGCTCCGTGCGCAACGCGCTGATGTGGCGCACGCTCCAAGCGGCGCTCGCCGATCTCACCGCGACGTTGGGCCGGGAGCAGCTTGACGTGCTGGACGCCGGTGGAGGCACCGGCGGGATCGCCGTCCCGCTCGCCGAATTGGGCCACCGCGTCACGGTCGTCGACACCAGCCCCGACTCCCTCGCCGCTCTTGAGCGGCGCGCAGCGGAGGCGGGTGTCACCGGGCGGGTGCGCGGCGTGCCGGGTGACGCCGCGAGCATCCCGGAGCTGCTGCTGTCCGGCGCCGGGCCGGGCGACACCGGCCAGCGCGGGTTCGATCTCGCCGTCTGCCACTCCGTGCTGGAGCTGGTCGACGATCCGGTGGCGGTCCTGGCCGGCGTCGCGCGCGCCCTGCGTCCGCAGGGACTGGTCAGCATCGTGGCGGCCAACGCGGTGGCGGCGGCGCTCCATCGCGCGATCGCGGGCCGTTTCGACGAGGCGCTGCACGCGCTGCGCGATCCACTCGGCCGCTACGGTCCGCATGACCCGATGCCGCGGCGGTTCTCGTCGTCCGGCTTGCGGTCGGTCGTCGAGGCGGCCGGCCTCACCGTCGTGGCCACTCATGGTGCGCGGGTGTTCGCCGACGTCGTCCCGGCCGCATCGCTCGACGCCGACCCGCAGGCGGCTGACGCGCTTGCCGAGTTGGAGTTGCAGGCCGCCGACGTGCCGGCGCTGCGCGACGTCGCCGCCGCGTTGCACGTGATCGCCCGGCTCGACTGATCCGGTCGCACGACCCTCCAGATCACCTGTGGGCAGCCGATAGAAGAGCAGGAGCGCACGCTTGTGCTCAAGCGGCTTTCGCCGTCCAGGTCAGGCTCGTATCCTGAAACAAGCGGCGCTCGCAATGCCACGGCGGTCCTCCCGTCGTAGCGCGGTTCGCCGGCGCGTCGGTAAATAGCCGCGCACCTCGCGGGGCGCGCGGTGTAGATGTCCTTGGGAGGGCACCGTGCCGCTCTCGGAGCACGAGCAGCGTGTGCTCGAGCAGATCGAGCGAGACCTCTACGCCGACGATCCGAAGTTCGCCGCGACAGTTCGCGGGATCGACCCCAAGGCCAGGCATCGTCGCCGCTATGTGCGCGCGGGCGCCGGCGTGCTCGTCGGGCTTGCGTTGCTTCCGGTCGGCATCGCGATCGGCCTTGTCGCCATCACATTCGCGGGCTTCTTGCTGGCGCTCGCGTCGTTCTTGTACGGCGTGGCGTTGTGGCGGCGCGGTCCCGACCGTGGCGAGGCAAAGGCGCGGGTTCAGGTCAAGTCGCGTGGCGGGCTTCGCCTTCGCCGTCGGCGCGCGGCCCGCGCGCCGGTGGCCGGCGTCTCGCCGAAGCGCACGGTGATGCAGCGGTTCGAAGATCGCTGGAACCGCCGCCGGGACGGGCTCGGCGGCTGACCACGTCCACGTCCTAGCGGCCGCGGCTTGCGGC
>DASVDW010000205.1:0-6954 GCA_036380925.1 Acidothermaceae bacterium | reverse complement strand
GAAGGCCGGCGACATCGAAGGCGCCAAGGCCGCGTACGGGCCGGCGCGCACCCACTACGAGTCGATCGAACCGGTCGCGGAGAGCTTCGGCGACCTCGACCCGACGATCGACGCGCGGGAGAACGACGTCGTCGACCAGCGCGAGCCAAGCGACGCCGCGCAATCTGATGGGCTTCAAGGACGGCACCCGCAACATCCGGTCTGATGAGCGCGACGACCTCGCCGCGCACGTGTGGGTGGCCGACGAGACCGACCAGTCGTGGATGATCGGCGGCAGCTACCTGGTGGCGCGCCGGATTCGGATGCTGATCGAGTCGTGGGACCGCGACAATCTGGCCGACCAGCAGCGCGTCTTCGGGCGATTCAAGGCGTCGGGGGCGCCGCTCACCGGAGCGGTGGAGTTCGAGGCGCCCGACTTCGCCGAGACGAGCGGCGGCGAACCGGTCATCGCTGACGACGCGCACATCCGGCTCGCCGCCCCGGAGAACAACGGCGGCGTGCGGCTGCTGCGCCGCGGTTACTCCTACACCGACGGCATCGACCCGGTAACCGGCGAACTCGACGCCGGGCTGTTCTTCATCGTCTTCCAGAAGGACCCCCGCACCCACTTCGTGCCGATCCAGCGCAAGCTCGGCGCGCATGACGCCCTCAACGAGTACATCTCGCACACCGGGGGCGGCTTGTTCGGCTGCCCGCCAGGCTTGCGCGACGGCCAGACGTGGGCCGATCAGCTGTACGGATGACCGGTTGCGCCACCGCTGGCGGTTGACGCCAGCGGGCGGGCTCAGTGGCGATGAGACACAATCGAGGCGTGAACCAGCGGCACGACTTGATCGACACCATCGAAATGTATCTGCGCACCATCTTCGAGTTGGAAGAAGAGGGCGCGGTGCCGCTGCGGGCGCGGATCGCCGAGCGCCTCGGGCAAAGCGTCCCCACGGTGTCGCAGACCGTCGCCCGCATGGAGCGCGACGGGCTGGTCAAGGTCGAGGGCGACCGCCGGCTGGAGCTCACTCCCGAGGGGCGCACGCACGCGACTCGGGTCATGCGCAAGCACCGGCTCGCCGAACGCCTGCTGGTCGACGTCATCGGACTCGAATGGGAGTTCGTCCACGAGGAGGCGTGTCGCTGGGAGCACGTGATCAGCGAGGCCGTCGAGCGGCGGCTGATCGAGGTGCTCGGGCACCCGACGGAGTCGCCTTACGGCAACCCGATTCCCGGCCTGGCGGAGCTTGGCGAACGCGGCGACGAGGTGGAGTTCCGGGAGGGGCTCGTCCCGCTCAACGCCGTCGTCGACACCGCGGACAGTGTCGTCGTCCGACGGATCGGGGAGCCAATCCAGTCCGACACCGCGTTGATGTCGCGGTTGCGACGGGCCGGGTTGCGCCCCAACCTGCCGGTGCCGATCGCTCGTCGGGAGGGCCGGGTGGTGATCGGTCGCGATGGCGACGCGGTCGAGATCGACGACCTCACCGCCTCGCACGTGTTTGTGCGCGACCCGGAGCGTGGGCTGGCCGCCGACCCGGCGTGACCCAAGAAAAGCTTGCCGCGTCAACGTTTTGGGATGACGCATGTCATGCCGCAGACCGGACGGCCGACACTGCCCGCGCCACCTGGCGATAGGACAGGATTGACGCATGACGATCACTGAGTCCGCGGTGGCGTCGGCTGGGATCAGCCTGCGCGGCCTGACGAAGAGCTTCGGGCCGGTTCGCGCGGTCGACGGCGTCGACCTTGTCGTCGCGCCTGGGGAGACCGTCGCGCTGCTCGGTCCCAACGGCGCCGGCAAGTCGACCACGATCGACCTGCTGCTCGGCTTGGGCAAACCCGACGCCGGCGACGTCCGGGTGTTCGGGATGACGCCCGACCAAGCCGTGCAACGCGGCGCGATCGGGGCGATGCTGCAAACCGGCGAGCTGATTCGCGATCTGACCGTGCGCGAGTTGCTCACGATGATGGCCTCCTTGTACCCCAACCCGGCGGCTGTTGACGACGTCGTCGACGTCACCGGATTGCACGACATCGTCGGTCGCCGCACGAACAAATTGTCTGGTGGGCAGACTCAACGGGTGCGGGCGGCGATCGCGCTGATCTCCAACCCCGACTTGCTGGTGCTCGACGAGCCCACGGTCGCCATGGACGTCGAAGGACGTCATCTGTTCTGGAACTCGGTGCGTCGCATCGCGGCGTCCGGCAAAACGATCGTCTTCGCCACCCACTACCTCGAAGAAGCCGACACGTATGCCGATCGGATCGTCTTGATGGCGCGCGGTCGGATCGTCGCCGATGGGCCGGCCACCGAGATCAAGGCGACCGTCGGGTTGCGCACGATTCGCGCGACGTTGCCCGGTGTCGACGTCGAGGCGTTGACGTCGTTGGACGGCGTGAAAAGCGCAGACCGCCGAGGCGAGGCGGTGGTGTTGCACTGCACTGATTCCGACGCCGCGATCCGCGCGTTGCTGACCGCTTACCCCGCCGCCTGCGACATAGAGATCTCGGGCGCGGGACTTGAGCAAGCCTTTCTGCTGCTCACCGGTGACCGAACCTCAGAGGACCTCTCGTGAACGCCACCTACCTTCGCTACGAGCTGCTGCGCACGTTGCGCAATCGGCGCTTCTTCATCTTCACGCTCGCGTTTCCGCTTGTCTTCTTCTACCTGATCGCGGGCACAAACCGGCATCAGGAACTCGGCGGCATACCGTTCGCGACGTATTACCTCGCCGGCATGGCGTCGTTCGGCACGATGATGGCGATGATCTCGGCCGGTGGCCGAATCGCCAGTGAGCGCCAGGCGGGTTGGAATCGGCAGTTGCGGCTCACGCCACTCACGCCGCGGCAGTATTTCAGGGCGAAGGTCGCCACCGGATACTTGATGGCGGTCATCACCTTGGTGCTGCTCTTTGCCGCTGGTTTGACGCTGGGGGTCCATTTGGAGGCGGGTCGAGTCGCGCACATGGCGCTTCTCGTCGCGGTCGGGCTCGTTCCTTTCGCCGCATTAGGAATTTTCGTCGGCCACATGTTCACGCCGGACTCGATCGGACCGGTGCTGGGCGGCGGCGTGTCGATCCTGGCCTTCCTCGGTGGCGCGTGGGGCCCGGTCGGCGGAGCGCATGGCTTCATGCACGACGTCTCGCAGGCGACACCTACGTATTGGCTGGTGCAAGCGGGCCACGAGTTGGTAGGTGAGGACGCCTGGACCAGCACCGGGTGGCTGGTGGTCGCTGCCTGGACGGCGGTGCTCGCGGTGCTCGCCGCCCGCGCTTATCAACGAGACACCAAGCGCGTCTAGGCGGACGCGTGAGCGCGCGAACCGATCAGGCGTCGCCACTGGCGCTGGAGCCGTCGACGATCGGCGGCGGCAAAGGCGATGCATCTTCGGCTTCCGGTGCGCTCGACGCCAAGCGCGGCGGCGCCAGGAATTGGCGGCGCGGCGGCGGCCTTTGGCTGGTGTACCTGTTGAGCCCGTTGGGCCAAGCGTGGACAGACCACCGGTTGGCCGCGAGCGTCGCCGGCACCGCTTTGCTCGCCGCGTTCGCGTGGGCGTACCTCTTCCTCGTGCCCACGGCGTGGTACGGCCGTGGATCGGTGCGGCGGGCCGTGCTCGTGTGCGCGACGCTGTTTGGCTTGTCGATGGCCGAGACGGCGGTCATCGGTGTGAGCGGGTTGACCGCGTGGGTCTTCGTCGCGGCCGCGACCATCGTGTTGTTGCCGACCCGCCCGGCGTTTGCCGTCGCCGGTGGGTTGGCGGTCGTGGCGACCGTCGTGCCGCGGTACATCCCGTCATGGCACGTGCACGACCTCGACTGGTCGACCGGCGTCGCGGTGGCGCTCGCGTCGGTTGCGGTTTTCGCGTTCACCAGGCTGGTTCGCGCCAACCAGGAGTTGGCGGTCGCGCGTGAAGAGGTCGCGCAGATGGCGGCCGAGCGCGAGCGGTTGCGGATCGCGCGCGATTTGCACGACCTGCTCGGCCACTCCCTCACCACGATCACGGTGAAGTCCGCGCTTGCGAAGCGACTCATCGACTCCGACCCCGCCCGCGCGGCGCACGAGATCGCCCAAGTCGAGCAGTTGGCCCGTGAATCGCTGGCCGACACCCGCACGGCCGTCGCTGGTTATCGCGAGGTGCGGCTCGCCACCGAGCTCGCGACGGCGCGAGAGGTGCTTGCCGCAGCCGGAGTTCGCGCCGACCTGCCGGGCGTGGTCGACGACGTGCCGGCTGATCTCGGAGGTTTGTTCGGCTGGGTGGTGCGCGAGGGCGTGACCAACGTCGTCCGGCATGCTCGCGCGAAGCGAGTTCGGATTTCGCTCACCGGCCGGGCGATCGAAATCGTGGACGACGGAACCGGTGTGCCGAGTGGCCGCGGCGACGCGGCGCGGGGGAACGGGCTGTCGGGTCTCGCCGAGCGGGCCGCGGCACTCGGGGGCACGCTGACCGCCGGTCCCGGCGACACGGGTGGGTTCCGTTTGCGGGTCGAAGTGCCATGATCCGCATCCTGATGGCCGACGATCAGCACTTGGTGCGTGGCGCGCTCGCCGCCCTGCTGAATCTGGAGTCCGACCTCGCGGTGGTCGCCGAGGTCGCGCGGGGAGACCAGGTGGTCGCGACCGCGCGCGAGCTCATGCCTGACGTGGCGATGCTCGATGTCGAGATGCCCGGTCTTGACGGGCTCGCCGCCGCAGCCGCGCTGCGCAGTGAAGTGCCGTCCTGCAAGGTGATGATCGTGACGACGTTCGGTCGCGCCGGCTATCTGCGGCGTGCCATGGAGGCCGGCGCGCTCGGGTTCGTCGTGAAGGACGCGCCGGCGGAGCAGCTCGCCGAGGCGGTGCGTCGGGTCGCGCGCGGCGAGCGGGTCGTCGACCCGGACCTTGCGGCCGCGACGTTGGCGGGCGGCAGCAGCCCGCTCACCGCTCGAGAACGCGACGCGCTGTCCGCCGCCCGCGATGGCGCGACCATCGCGGACATCGCGAAGCTGCTTTTTCTCAGCGAAGGCACCGTGCGGAACTACTTGTCGTCAGCGATTTCGAAGACAGGCACCCGCAACCGGGTGGAGGCGTTGCGGGTGGCCGAGGACAACGGATGGCTCTAGCGGGCGCCGCCTACTGCAGCGGGCCGGTCCACGGTGTCGGAGCCAATCCGTTGATCTGATTGAGGAATTCGTCGCAGTACCAATGCGAGAAGGCGACCATCTCCGGCGTCCGCGGCAGCGTCAACAGCTGCTCGGTGCGACAAAATTCGTCCGCCGCGTCGAGCAACTCTTTCAACCGCGCGAGGTCGGGCAAGATGCTGCTCGGCACCTCATACGTCAAGTCGACCGAGGCCTCCCCGCGCTCGATGGCGGCGTCCCGCACAATGTCGGCGCGGCTCGCGCTCGCGCCGTAGCGACGACCCAGGATCTCGACGAGTTCGGCCAGCCGTTCGCTGACCTCGGGCGCCTCGCCGCTGTGGCGCCGAATCGCCATCAGCGTGAGTTCGCGAATGAGGTCGTCATGATGCTCTCGCGCCCGCAAGAACAATGAAATCGGCAGGTTCAGCAGACGCACGGTGTGCAGCTCGGCGGCCCCCGCGCGGTCGGCGGAGACATAACGCCCGAGCGGCGCAGGCGGCGGCGCGACGGGGCCGCTCTTCGCCGGCTCATCGACCGCCGCCGGCTCCTCGATGGTCGTCACGCGCTTATGAGACCACGGCCAACCCCGCCGCGCACCGCCCGCTGCTACTTCTTGACCGCGCCCGTGGCGTCCTTCACCTTCTCGCCGGCTTGCTTCAACGACCCCGCGGCCTTGTCGGCCTTGCCCTCCGCCTCCATGCTCTGGTCGTCGGTCGCCCGGCCCACGGCGTCCTTGACATCGCCCTTCGCCGACTGCGCGGCGTTCTTCATCTTGTCGACGGCGCCCATGGTGAGCCCTTCCCTTGATACTTCGGTTGTCCTTGGTGGCGGGTTCCTACCCACCGCGGCCGCAGACGACACGATCTTGGGCCGACGGCGCGGCATCCCCCACCCGCCCGCCGATACGGGTCACGATCGGGCACAGGGCGGCGGCCACCGGCCGGCCGACGTGGCGGGAAGGATGGGTGGGGCGCGTGCCAGGTCCGCAAGCGGGGCAGCTGACGGGTCAGGAGTTCGTCGGGCAGGCCGATGAGGTCGATGGGACCGCGCGGCCGGCCCGGGCCCGCGACCGGGAGGCGCACATGGTGAACGCCACGCGGACCGCGCAGACCGTCGTGCTCGACACCTCGGCGCTGATGTCCGACCCCGAAGGCATCTTCGACGCGTACCTGGGCGCCGACATGGTGCTGCCGCTCACCGTCGTCCAGGAACTCGACGGGCTGAAGAAGCGGCTCGATCCCGCGGGCGCGGCGGCCCGCGACGTGCTGCGGCGCATCGAGGCGCTGCGGCTGGCGGCCGGCGGCGACCTGAGCAAGCCGTTCGAGCGCCAACTCGGCGGCACCGTGCGAATGCAGGTGAACGGCGTGCAAGCCGCGCTGTTGCGCGAGCACGGGCTCGACGCCGACACCCCGGACAATCGCATCGTCGGAACCGCCCTCGGTCTTGCGGCCGCGGCGCCGCACGACGGTCCGGTGCTCGTCGTTTCCAACGACACCGCGTTACGGCTCACCGCCGCCGCGGTCGGGCTCGCCGCCGCCGAGCACAACCCGCTCGACGCGGTGCCGGCGCACGCCCGCCCGGAGGGGTGGGTCAACCTCGACGCGGACGCCGAAGCCGCGGAGGAGTTGTTCGAGCAGCACCTGGTGCCGGTGTCGCGGATCCCGGCTGCGTCCGACGTCGTGGAGAACACGTTTGCCGTGTTGCGGTCGGGCACGTCGTCCGCGCTCGCTCGCGTGCGGGCCGGGTCGTTGCATTTGCTGGAGTCGCTGCCGCCGGTGTGGGGCCTCAAGGCCGCCAACAAGGAACAGCGGTTCGCGCTCGACCTGCTGCTCGACGACGACGTCAAGGT
>DASVDW010000204.1:0-25387 GCA_036380925.1 Acidothermaceae bacterium | reverse complement strand
TGAGCGTGCCGTCGCGCCGCACGTCGGTGACGACGTAACGCGCGCACCCGTCGGCGTCCAATCTGGCGAGGACGTCGAACAACTCGCCACCGTCTTGGGTCCATCCCCGGGCCGAAAGCGTGGTTCCCCGGACGTCGAGACCGACCGCGATCTGGTCGCCGAATTCGGCGATGGCCCGCGCCACCCACTGGGGGTTTTCCAACGCCGCGGTGCCGATGTTGACCCGCGCGCATCCGGTCGCGAGCGCGGCGCGCAATGACGCGTCGTCGCGAATGCCGCCCGACATCTCGACCTTCACGTCGAGCTTTCCGACCACCTCGGCGAGCAACTCGCGGTTGGAGCCACGGCCAAATGCGGCGTCGAGGTCGACCAGGTGAACCCACTGCGCGCCGGCCTCTTGCCAGGCCAGCGCGGCCGCGAGCGGGTCGCCGTAGCTGGTCTCCGAGCCCGCCTCGCCTTGCACCAGCCGGACCGCCTGCCCGTCGGCGACGTCGACGGCCGGCAACAGCACCAGAGCACTCATCGAATCGACTCCAACCAGTTCTTCAGCAGTTGCGCGCCCGCGTCGCCGGATTTCTCGGGGTGGAATTGGGTGCCTGAGACCAGGCCGTCTTCAGCGGCCGCGACGAAGGTCGTCGAACCATGGGTGGCGGTGGTCACCAAACCGCCAGCCTCGCGCGCGGCGTAGGAGTGCACGAAGTAGAACCGCTCGCCTTCAATCCCGCGAAACAACGTCGAGCCCGACGGCACGTCGACCAGGTTCCAACCCATGTGCGGGAGGATTGGCGCGTCGAGCCGCACCGCACCCCCCGGCCAGACGCGAATGCCATCGGTGCGCACGCCATGCTCAACGCCGTAGCCGAACAGCACCTGAAAGCCGACGCAAATGCCCAGCACCGGTGCGCCAGCCGTAATTCGCTTGCGCACCAGGGAAGAACCAGCGATCCCCTCGAGCCCGCGCATGCAGGCGGCAAACGCGCCCACACCCGGAACGACCAACCCGTCGGCGCGCAGCGCGGCCTCGCCGTCCGCCGTGACCTCGACGTCGGCGCCGACACGTCGCAACGCGCGCTCGGCCGACCGCAGGTTGCCTAAGCCGTAATCGAGAACGACGACCTTCATGCGGTCTACAGAACGCCCTTGGTGCTCGGCACACCGGCGACACCGTCAAGGCGGACGGCGTCGCGCAGCGCCCGCGCGACCGCCTTGAACTGCGCCTCGTTGACGTGGTGGGCGTTGCGACCCTCGAGAACCCTCACATGCAGGCAAATCTGGGCCTGCGCGACAAACGACTCCCAGATGTGCCTGGTCAAGGTCGTCTCGTACGTGCCGATGAGCTCGACGATCTCAGGCTCGGTGTGCACCAAATACGGCCGTCCCGAAAGGTCGACGGCGGCCTGGCAGAGCGTCTCGTCGAGCGGCACGAGCGCGTCGCCGAAGCGCCGGATGCCGACCTTGTCGCCAAGCGCCTCGCGCAACGCCTGACCGAGGGCGAGGGCGGTGTCTTCGACGGTGTGGTGCGCGTCGACCTCGACGTCGCCCTTGGTGCGCACGTGCAGATCGAAACCGGCGTGCTTGCCGAGCTGGGCCAGCATGTGGTCGTAGAACGGCACGCCGGTCTCGACGTCGACGTTGCCAGTGCCGTCGAGCTCGAGCTCGATCAACACGTCGGACTCTTTGGTGGTGCGCTGCACTCGCGCGCTTCGGCTCACCGTCAACCTCTCGTCACGTCGAGCAGGGCCTTCTTGAACGCGGTCATCTCGTCCGCCGTGCCGATGCTGACCCGCAGCCACTCGCTCGGGCCGGTCTCGCGAATCAGCACGCCGCGATCGAGCAGACTCTGCCAGACCGCGTGCCGGTCATCGAACAGGCCGAACAGCACGAAGTTGGAGTCGGAGTCGGCGACCGTGAACCCGTTCGCCCGCAGCCATTCGACGGTGGCGTCACGCTCAGCCCGCAGCGTCGCGACCTGCGCCAGCAGCTCGTCGGCGTGGTGCAGCGCGACGGTAGCGATGGCTTGGGTGACCGCCGACAGGTGGTACGGCAGGCGCACGATTCGCACCGCGTCGACGACGGCCGGATCGGCGACGAGGTAGCCGACGCGCGCGCCCGCGTAAGCGAACGCCTTGCTCATCGTGCGCGTGACGACCAGATTCTTGTGGTGCGCGAGCAAACCAAGCGCGGACGGCGTTCCTGGGCGGCGGAACTCGGAGTACGCCTCGTCGACGACCACCAGGCCGCCGTGCTCGGAGGCGGCCGCGAGCACCGCCGCCGCGGTGTCGATCGGCAACGCGGTGCCGGTGGGGTTGTTCGGCGAGGTCAGCAGCGTTACGACGGGGCGATGCGACCGCACCGCCTTCACCGCGGCCTCGGGGTCGAGGCTGAAGTCGGCGGATCGAGGCTCGGTGACGTAGCCGGTGAACGTGTCGCGGCAGTACTGCGGATACATCGAGTACGTCGGCGAGAACCCCAACACCGTGCGCCCAGGGCCGCCAAACGCCAGCAGCAGCTGGTGCATGACCTCGTTCGACCCGTTGGCCGCCCACACCTGGTTCGCTCCGACCTGCCCGCCTTCGAACTTCACCAGGTATTCGGTCAGCGCGGCGCGCAGGGTGAGCGCCTCGCGGTCGGGGTATCGGTTCAGCTGCCCGGTGACCGCGGCGACAGCCGCGGCGACGTCCGCTATCAACGCAGGCGACGGCGGGTACGGGTTCTCGTTGACGTTCAGCGCGATAGGGACGTCGAGTTGCGGCGCGCCGTAAGGGATTTCGCCGCGCAGGTCGTCACGCAGCGGGAGCGCGTCGAACTCGCTCATCGCGGGCCCTGTTCGCCAGATCCCGCTGAGCGCGGGATGCGAGCGCGGACCGCCGCGACGTGCGCCGCGAGATCCTCGGCGCCGCCGAGGGAGTCGATCAGCGGCGCGACAGCGGCCAACGCGTCGCGGTCGTAGTCGATGACGTGGATCATCCGCTGGAAGGACTGCACCGAAAGCCCGCCGGTGAACCGCGCGGTGCCCGCGGTGGGCAGCACGTGGTTGGAGCCGGCGAGGTAGTCGCCGAGGCTGACCGGCGACCAGGGACCGACGAAGATCGCTCCCGCGTTTCGAACCTGGGCGGCGGTTTTCGCCGCATCGGAGGTGAGGACCTCGAGATGCTCGGGCGCCCACTCGTCGATGACCCGCAAGCCGGCGTCGATGTCGTCGACGAGCACGTGGGCCGACTGCCCGGCGAGCGCCTTGCGCACCCGCTCGATGTGCTTGGTCTGCGGAATCCGCACCTCGAGCTCGGCGTCGACCGCGTCGAGCAGGGCCGCGGAGTCGGTGACGAGCAGGCAGCTGGCCAGCTCGTCGTGCTCCGACTGCCCGATCAGGTCGGCGGCGACGTGTGCCGGGTCGGCCGTCTCGTCGGCGAGGATGCCGATCTCGGTCGGGCCGGCCTCGGCGTCGATGCCCACGACACCCTTCACCAACCGCTTGGCGGCGGCGACATAGACGTTGCCCGGGCCGGTGACGACGTCGACCGGCTCGACCTCCTCGCCGTGCTCCGCGGTGCTGCCATAGGCGAACAGCGCCACCGCCTGGGCGCCACCGACCGCGTAGACCTCGTCGACGCCGAGCAGCGCGCACGCGGCCAGCACAGCGGGGTGAGGCAGCCCGCCGAACTCGCGTTGCGGCGGTGAGGCGAGCGCGATCGACTCGACGCCGGCCTCCTGCGCCGGCACGACGTTCATGACCACGCTGCTCGGGTACGCGACGAGGCCGCCGGGAACGTAAAGCCCGACCCGCCGCACCGGCACGAACCGCTCGGTGACGGCCGCGCCGGCCGCGACGTCGACGCGGACGTCGTCGCGCAGCTGCGCGCGGTGCACGGCGCGCGCCCGGCGGGTCGCCTCTTCGAGCGCGGCGCGAACGCCGGGGTCGAGGTCGGCCAGGGCCTGTTCGATCGCCCGCGCGGGCACCCGCAGCGAACTCAGCTCGACGCCGTCGAACCGCTTGCCGATCTCCCGGACCGCGGCCGCGCCGCGCTCGCGAACGTCGTCACAGATCGGCCGCACGCTGGCGACCGCCGACTCCACGTCGATCGGCGCCCGCGGCAGCAGGCCGCGCACCTCGCGGGTGCCGAGAGTGCGACCGCGCAGGTCGATTCGGCGCAACATCGGTGGGCTCCGGCGGGCAGGTTGACAGGACGGCGCGCGTCGTTGCGCGCCGCCAGACTATCGGGCCGCTGGTCGCGCCCGCCGAGCGAAGGGTTTGCGCTGCTTTCCGGCGCCGGGCCGCGACCGAACCGCTTCGGTCGACGGACGCCGCGGTCGACGGCCATGCGCCGCCGGCATCGGCGCGTGCTGCTGCCGCGGCTGTCGTGGCTGTCGTGGCTGCCGTGGCTGTCCTGGCTCTCGTGGTTGCCGTGGTGGCCGCACCACCGGCGCCACCCGCACCGGTTCGCCGGACGTGGCCAGCTCGCGCACGGCGTCGTGCCCGGGCGCCACGTCGAACGCCGCCGGAAAGACACCGGCGTCACGGTGAATGCCCGCGACCGCGCGCGACTCGTGCGGCAGCACCAGCGTCAACGCGGTGCCGGTCGCGCCGGCTCGCGCGGTCCGCCCGGATCGGTGCAGGTAGTCCTTGGCGTCGTTCGGCGGGTCGAAGTGCACGACCAGGTCGACATCGTCGACGTGAATGCCGCGGGCCGCGACGTCGGTGGCGACCAGCACCCGGGGACTGCCGGCGGCGAATCCGTCGAGGGCACGGGTGCGGGCGTTCTGCTTGAGGTTGCCGTGAATCGCCGCGGCCTCGACGCCCGCGCGGCCGAGCTGGGCCGCCAGCCGGTCGGCGCCGTGCTTGGTGCGCACGAAGATCAGGGTTCGCGCCGGACGGGAGGCCACCTCGGCGACAACGGCGACCTTGTCTTCGGCGCGCAGGTTGAACACCCGGTGGTCCATCGCGTCAATCGGCGCGGCCGCCGGCGCGACCGCGTGCAGCGCCGGATCGGTGAGGTAGGCGCGCACCAGCCGGTCGACGCCGCGGTCCAAGGTGGCCGAGAACAGCATCCGCTGACCGTCGGACGGCGTCTGGTCGAGCAACGTCGTCACCGCGGGCAAGAACCCGAGGTCGGCCATGTGGTCGGCCTCGTCGAGCACCGCGATCTCGACCGCGCCGAGCACGCAGGCGCGCCGTTCGGTCAGGTCGATCAACCGGCCGGGCGTGGCGACCACGACGTCGACGCCGCGTTCGAGCGCCTGCAGCTGTCGACCGTAAGGGGCGCCGCCGAAGACGCAGGCCAGCTTCAGCCCAAGCGCCTCGCCGAGCGGACGCAACGCGTCCGCCACCTGGCTGGCGAGCTCGCGGGTCGGCACCAGCACCAAAGCGCGCGGCGTTTTCGGCGTCCGCATTGAGTTCGACGACCCGAGGCGGGCGAGCAGCGGCAAGCCGAAGGCGAGCGTCTTGCCGCCGCCGGTCTGGGCCCGGCCGAGCACGTCGCGACCGGCGAGCGCGTCGGGAATCGCCCGCGTCTGGATCGCGAACGGCCGCGCGATGCCGCGCTTCGCCAACGCGACGACGAGCGACTTCGGCAGTCCAAGCGAGGCGAACGTCGCGTTGACCCGCGGTTCGACCAGCAGCGTGGCGTCGAGCGCGGCTTCGAGCTCGGACGACGGCGAGACCTTCGGGCGGTTGACTCCGTTGGCTCTGCTGGCGCCGCGGTTCGGACGGCGGCGAGTTGGTTTATGGGCGTGCTGGGACGACGAACGTGGTGCGGGCATGAAAGACAAACGCTCCATCAGCGTTGCGGAGGCCGCGTCGCTGGCGCCGAGAAGTCGGCTGTGGCGCGCAGACGCGCCGGAGGACCGCTAGATCCTGCTGGAGACGAAGCCTCGCGGGCGGCTCGCCCGCGGGAGGGACGGCGAACAACTCCGCCGTCGTCGTGACCCAGGGTAACAGCCAGCCCCGATCCGCCGATCGAAGGGTTCGCGCCGCTCTCGGCGCGGCCGATCACCACCCGAACCCTTCACTCGGCGGGGCGCATTTCCGACAAATCTCAAGTCAACGGCCACATCTGCCGAGCCGAATGCTGCGAGCCACGCCCTTGCGCCACCGATTTCCAGCTGATCGGCGGCTGACCCTGGCAAACCGGCGGGCGTGCTGTCTGGGGTCAGCTGTCTTCGAGGAGTCCCTCCGCATGCGCCTGAGCGTCCTCCGCGGCCGTCGAATCCTTCCCGCCCTTTGCGCGGTGGCCGCGGCCGCCGTCCTCACGGGCGCCGCGCGACCTGGACTCGTCCCAGCCGCGCACCCGACCGCGCATCCGACCGCGCACTCGACCGACGGCGCGGCCGACGCGGCCAGCACCGCGCTGCAACGGTTCGCCGGCGCCGACCGCTACGCCACCTCGGCGCAGGCGCTTTCCGCCTACGACCCCGGCGTCGCCAGGTTGTACGTCGCGACGGGCGCGAGCTTCCCCGACGCGCTCGCCGCGGGGGCGGCGGCCGGCGCCGACAACCCGGTGCTCCTGGTCAACCCGGCCGGCCTGTCGTCCGCCACGGCCGCCGCCGTCGCGCGGCTGCAGCCGGGGCAGATCGTCCTCGTCGGCGGCCCGGCCGCGCTTCCCAACTCGATCGGGGCCGCCCTCGCCGGTTACGCCACGCAAGGCTGGACCAGACTTGCCGGCCCGAACCGCTACGCGACGGCCGCCGCGATCGCCGCGGACGCGTTCCCCGCTGGCGCCTCCACGGTGTACCTCGCCTCCGGCGCGGCGTTCCCCGACGCCTTGACCGCCTCCGCCCTCGGCGCCGCCGCCGGCGCGCCGGTGCTGCTCACCGCGCCGACGGCGCTGCCGGCCGAGACCGCCGCCGCGCTGGGCGCGTTGCACACCCGCGACGTGGTGATCCTCGGCGGGACGAGCGCGGTCAGCGACGCGGTCGCCTCCCAGGCCGGCGCAACCGGCGCCGCCGTGTCGCGAGTGTCGGGAGCGGACCGCTACGCGACAAACGCGGCCGCCAACGCCGCCTTGACCGGACCGATGTCCGACCTGGTGATCGCCTCCGGCGCGAACTTCCCCGACGCGCTCTCGGGCGCCGCGCTCAGCGGTCACCTGCGCACCGCGCTGCTGCTGATCGGCCCGTCCGGGCCCTCCGCGGCGCAACGCGCCCTGATCGCGGCGCTCGCGCCCACCCACGTCAGCGTGCTGGGTGGGTCGGCCGCCATGCCCGACGCCGTCGTCAACCAGGTGCTGGTCACCGCCGGCCTCGCCGCGCCCGCGCCGATCGCGCCGGCCGGCGCCGATTACGTGGTGAACTATGCCCCAAACGGCCAGGTCTGGCGGTGGAATCCGTGCGCCGTCATCGGTTGGCGGCTCAACCCGGGTCCGGCCGACGCCACCGCGATCGCCACTATCAAGAACGCGGTGGCCGAATTGGCGTCGGCGTCTGGTCTGACCTTCCGGTACGACGGCGTCACGTCGTTTGTCCCGACGCGGGAGAACATCGGCGGCGCGCCGGACGACCTGATCGTGGCGGTGGTCGACCCGGCGGCGACCGACATCTTCGCCAGCGCCCCGACCGCCGCCGGGTTCGGTGGGATCCAGGTGCGCACCACAGCGGCCGGGAACTGGCAGGTGGTGAAGGGGTACGCGCTGCTCGCCGCCGGCGAGCTGAACAGCCTGCCGCACACCGGCGGGCCGGGCGCGAACATCAGCACCCTGACCTTGCACGAGCTCGGTCACGCGGTCGGCTTGCTGCACGCCGCCAAGCCGGCGGAGATCATGTACCCGGTGCTGACCTACCAGGCGCCGGCCACTTACAGCGCCGACGACCGCGCCGGCTTGGCGATGGTCGGCGGCGGCGCCGGCTGCATCAGCTGACCGGCTACCGACGGGCGACGGGCGCGTTTCGGTAGTCGTCGATCAGCTCGTTGAACCGCTGCTGCCACGTGCTGGTCTCGCGATCGGCCAGGCAGGCGTCGAGCAGGTCGAGATACGCGTGCCAGCCAGCGCTGTATCCGGTGGCGGACGACGTCGGCAGCGCGCGATGGTCGAGCACCAACAGCGTCCCGTCGTCGGTTGCCGTGAGCTCGACGGTCAGCACCGACACGGCTTCCTCCCCGAACGCCCAGTCAAGTTCGAGCACGTGCGGGGGTTCGCAGCGCCGGATCGTTGTCTCGGTGTGGTCGCCGTCGCGGAATCCGACGAACGCCTGGCCTCCGACAACGAGCTCGCCGGTGACGTCGGCGAACCAGCGGGCCAGCCGGTCGGGCTCGGTGCACGCCGCCCACAGGTCGGCGATGTCGGTGGCGTAGCGGCGTTCGAACCGCACCGCGCGCCCGGACCGATCACGGCGCAGCTCCCCGAAGGTCGACGTCGTCATGACCTCTAGACTTCCAGATCGTGGCGGGCAAGGGCACTCCGGCGACGATCGCGCTCACCCGGGCCGGAGTGGCGCACACCCTGCACCCCTACACCCACGATCCGTCCTCCGCGTCGTACGGCGAGGAAGCCGCGGCCGCGCTTGGAGTTTCGACGTCGCGGGTGTTCAAGACGCTGTTGGCGGACGTCGACGGGAAGTTGGTCGTCGCGGTGGTTCCGGTGAGCGGCTCGCTGGATTTGAAGGCGCTCGCTGAGGCTCTCGGCGGGAAGCGCGCCGCGATGGCCGAGGTCGCGCTGGCCGAGCGGACGACCGGCTACGTGGCCGGCGGCATTTCTCCACTGGGGCAGCGAAAGAAGCTGCCAACGGTGGTCGATCTCTCGGCGCTCGACTTTGCGACCATCTACGTTTCAGGTGGACGGCGCGGGCTGGACGTCGAGCTCGCGCCGTCCGACCTGGTGTCCTTGACGTCGGCGACGGCCGCCGCGATCGGGAAACGCTAGCGAATCGAGCGTTGGCAGCGGCGCCGGCCCACCGCCCCCCGCCGTGAGCCGGCGCCGCGACATTCCCCCGACCCCCCGAATTCAGTGGCCGTTCCGCCGCCTCCCCAGGTTTGGCGCCGTCGAGCGGTCCGGCCACCAGCTACGGAACGATGTTTTGGTTCAGCCGAAAGACGTTGCTCGGATCGTATCGACGCTTGACGTCGACCAGCCTTGCGTAATTCGCCTTGTAGTTCGCGCGAACTCGGCCTTGGTCGTCGGCCGACATGAAGTTCACGTATCCGCCTTCCTCAGACTGGGGCGCGGTCGCGGCGTAGTAGTCGCGCACCCACTTGGTGTTGGCATCGTTGTCGGCGGGATCGAGCCACATGCCGGCGATCACCTCGGCGAAGTTCGCGTCGCGGTACGCGAACGCGGTGGCGTCGGAGGCGACGTCGTGGACCGCGCCGTTGATGGGATACAGGTGCATGGTCGAGCTGACATACGGCACCTTCGGGCCGAACGTCTCGTGCGCGCTGATCGCCTCGTCGGTGAGCTCGGTGACGAAGTTGGCTTTCCAGTAGTGCTGCAATCCCTTGGGCACGAGGGCGTCGAAGGCGCTGTTCAGCGCGGGATAGGGCATCGGCCCGATCATTTCGGCGACCACAGGCGCAATGTCGTGGAATGGCTTGAGGACGTTCTCACCGCGTTCCAGCGGCCCCGACCAGCAAGCGACGATCACCACGAACGGCTCGCCGTGCCGGTTCTCCGGTATGAACGGCAGCGGCGGTGCGATCTGAAACGCGGGGAAGCCCCCGAAGGCCAGCGGCGCGTCGGCGATGTGGCTTCGGAAGAATCGCAAGACGTCGCCAGAGCGCTCGGCCTCGTAGAACATCACGCCGCCGTAGACGTCCTTCACCTGGTGCAACCGGAATTTCAGCGTTGTGACGACGCCGAAGTTTCCGCCACCGCCGCGCAAAGCCCAAAATAGATCGGCGTTCTCGTCTTCGTTCGCACGCACGAGTTCACCATTCGCGGTCACCACGTCCGCTTCGAGCAGGTTGTCGCACGACAGACCGCAACTGCGCGCGAGGTAGCCGATGCCACCTCCGAGGGTGAGCCCAGCCACGCCGGTCGTGGAGATGATGCCACCCGTTGTGGCCAGACCGAACGGATAGGTCGCGTGATTGAAATCCCCCCATGTCGCGCCTCCTCCGACGGTTGCGGTCGCGGTGCGTGGGTCGACCCTGACATTGCGCAGCGCGCTCAAATCGACGACCACTCCGTCGTCGACCGTGCCGAATCCCGGCACGCTGTGCGAACCACCCCTGACCGCGAGGCGCAAGCCGTTGTCAGTGGCGTGGCGCACCGCTGCGATGACGTCGGCCACATCGACGCAGCGCACCACCGCCGCAGGGCGTCGGTCGATCATCGCGTTGTAAACGGCGCGAGCCGCGTCGTACTCGGCGTCGGCGGACGTGACGATGTCGCCTCGGATCTCTTCGCGCAGGGTCTCGATGGTTCCCATCTGCGCCTCCGGTCACTGGTCGGCTTACGCCGTAAGGCTGACGTACGCTGTAAGGTAGGGCCTTGCCGGTGGGCTAGTCAATATTTGCTCGCCGCACACGTCAGCAGCCAGCACGAAGGGATCCGCGCCAGCATGCCGGCAACCGCCCCGGAGGCCCGCGAGGTCGCGCGCCGAAGCGGCCTTACCAAGTCGACAATCATGCGCGAGGCGTTGCGCATCGTCGATCAGCGCGGCGCGGACAGTTTGACGATGAGACGCTTGGGCTCGGCGCTCGGCGTCGAGGCCATGTCGCTGTACCACCACGTGCGCAACAAGGACGCGCTCGTCGACGGGCTCGCCGAATTGCTGATGCGCCGGGTCCCCGTCACGTCCCCGGACGAACCCTGGTCAGCTGCCGTCCGCGCGTTCGCGATCGGGATCCGCAAGGTGGCTGCCGCGCACCCAGCGGCGTTCACCCTGGTCGGCATGCGCCCGCTCGGCGCGCAAATCGCGCTGCGCCCGGTTGGCTCGCTCATCGCCCGACTGCACTCAGCGGGCTTGAGCCCGGAGTCGTCCGTCGCCGCCTTCCGGCTCATCGCGGTCTTCAGCCGCGGCTTCGCGCTCGCCGAGATTTCCGGCTTCACGCTGGCCGACATGTCGTGGCCCGACGCTCCTCACGCGGAGGCGGCCGAAGCGTTGGCGCCGTTCGCGACCGCGCTTTGCGCTGGACATGACGCGGCGTTCCATCAAGCCCTCGACGTCATCGTGAACGGCATCGACGCGCAGCTGAGGTCGCAAGCCAGCAAGCGCGACACCGGCCGGCCGAAGCGGGTGGCCGGACGCTAGTCGCGCGTGCGGTTGGACGTGGCGAGCGCGACGAAGAAGGTGACGACCAGGGCTGCGATCGGCCAGGCCACGATGAACGGACGGGTCTGCAGCTGGATGAACAAGTCATGGTTGCCGGTCGACGCGTGCTGGGCCCAGCGGCTCAGCGGGCCGCCGGTCAGCCATCGTCCCAACCATGCGACCATCAACGACGAGAGCAAACCGCCGCCACCGAGCGCGACGGTCACCGCGAGGCCGCGATGCCGGGCGACGACGGCCGCGATCAGCCCGCACAGCAACCCGGCGACGACGGTGACGATGAAGTAGGTCGCGTCGGCGCCGGCGAACGCCTTCGTTTCGGGCGCCAGCAGTCTGACCGCGCCGTTCGCGTCCTTCGCCGCCACCGCGCGAGGGGCGACGCCCACCCAGATGAAGGTCGCCACCACGCCCACGATCAAGACCGCGATGGTGCCGAGCAGCGCGGTCCAGACGTCGGCCATCTCCACGAGCGGCCGATCCGGCTCCCGATGCTCCACCGGCGGCGACGCGTATGGGCTGACTCCGTACGGCGCGGGCCGCGGACTGTGGTAACCACCGGTCCACGCGCCGTTGGGGTCGCGCGGTTCGGCGTCGCTCACGGCGCTAACCGTAACGGGCCGGCGCTCATCGGGACGTGACCGCCCGTCGAAACGCCCAGGCGGACGCGGCCAGCGCGAGCACGCACACGCCGACGCAAACCCCGAGGTCGGCGCCGACGGTCGACCAGCGCGGCGACGACTTCAGCGCCGCGGCGAACGCGTCGACGGCGTAGGTCGACGGCACCACCGCCCGCACGCCCTGCACAACCTCGGGCAGCCGGTGCGCGGGCACCAGCCCGAGGAACATGACCGCGGCCATGCCGAGTTGCCCGGCGACCGTGGCGATCTCCTGTCGCGGGGCGGCGAGGCCGAGCAGCGCGCCAAGGCCGGCCAGCGCGATGCCCGCCAGCACCACCACCGGGACGATGACCCACACCGCGCCCAACGGGAGGCCGTAGAACACCGCGCCGCCGACGGCGACCAGGATCGAACCCGGCACGGTGAACAACGCCCACGCCGCCGCGGTCGCCGTGACAAGCGCGGCCGGCGAGACCGGCAGCGCCCCGAAGTAGTCGAGCGCGCCGCTCGCCTTCAGCGCGCCAAACCGCTGCGCGAGCAGGTTCAGCGCCACGAACGAGACGACCGTCACCGACGATCCCGCCACGACCGACTGCTCGGTGACGTCGCTGGAGGTGTCGACCAGGCCCTTCAGCAAGACGATCAGGCCCACCGACTGCACGGTCGCCGCCATGAAGATGGGGATCGCGCCTGCCCGGGCTCGGGCCAGCTGCCCGGTGAACACCGCCTCGAACGCCGCCGCGAACGACGGCCGCGGGCCGCTCACGCCCGCTCCAGGTCGTCGGACGCGCCGCCGAGCGCCAGGTACACGTCCTCGAGCGACGGCGTGGTCAGCGTGAAGTCGTCGAGCGCCTCGAACAGCGGCCCGCTGGTCAGCTGCCCCAACGCGGCGCGCGCGTGATCGGCGTCAAGGCGCACGCTCCACCGTCGTCCGCGCTCAATCGCGTTCGCCCGCAAGCTGGCGACGAGCGGGTCGTCGGCGGGCGGCTCGTCCCGCCAGGCCAGCTCAAGCCGGACGTCGCGGTCGACCAGCGCCTTCAACCGCCCGGGCGTGTCGCTCGCGATGACCCGGCCGTGATCGATGATCGCCACGCGGTCGAGCACCGTCTCGGCCTCGAGCACGTTGTGCGTGACCAAGACGACGGTCACGCCGTTGGCCAGCCGCCGACGCTCCAAGGCGGACCAGACCGCGCGGCGAGCGTTGGGGTCGAGGCCGGTGGTCGGCTCGTCCAGCACCAGCACCGGGCGATCTCCCGCGAGCGTCGCGCCGAAGCTGGCGAGTCGCCGCTGACCGCCGGACAACTTGCCGATCGGCCGTCGGGCGAACGGCGCCAGCGCGAGCTCCTCGATGAGTTCGTCGCGGGTCGCCCGGGCGGCGGCCTTCGATAAACCGCGCAGCCGGGCGGTCGTCTCAATCGCGGACGACGGGGTGAGGTCGGCGAGCGCCGCGTCGTCCTGCGGCAGATACGCGACGTGGTCGGGGACGACCCGCGGGCGGGCGACGACGTCGTTTCCGAATAGCTCGATGCGGCCCGCGTCGGGGCGCAGCAGGCCGATCAGCTGCCGCACCAGCGTTGTCTTGCCGGCGCCGTTCGGGCCCAGCAGGCCGAAGACCTCTCCGGCCCGGATCTCCAGGTCGATGCCGGCGCTGGCCAGCACCGCGCCGGATTTCGCGCGATACGCCTTGGTGAGCCCGGCCACCCGGTAGGCGAGGACGGGTTGCGCGGGGACGGCGCCCGCGACGTCCGGCGTCACCTCATGCAATTCACCCGCGGTCATCGCTCTTCAGGGTACGGGCCAACGGCCCCCGCGGTTCGCGGCGCCCGCACCGCCCGCCTGCCGCTGGGTCGGGCCTTGGACACCCGGAGACGTCCGAGGACACCTCTGTGGCGGTGTCGTCGGGCGACTTCGGGCGCCCAGGGCCCGGCGAAGGTCAGCCGCCGACCAGACAGCCCGGGCCCAGCAGCGCCTTGAGATCGCCCATCAGCGCGGCGGTCGGCGCGACCCGCAAACCCTCGTCGAGCCGCAGCGTGGTGGTGCGGGCGCCGTTGCGCAGCTGCAACTGCACCTCGGTGACTCCGGGGTGGGTGGCGAGCACCTCGCGCAGCCGTTCCACCACCGGAGGGGTGCAGCGCGCGGCCGGGATCTGCAACACCACCGGCCCGCGGTCGCCGGTCCCGTCGCCCAAATCAGGCATGGACATCTCGATCGCCGCGAGGGTCGGGACGTCGTCGCGCCGGTTGAGCCGGCCCTTGACGCAAACGATCGCGTCTTCGGCGAGCTGCGTCGCGTACTGCGCGTAGGTCTGCGGGAAGAACAACACCTCGATCGCGCCCTCGAGATCCTCGACGGTCGCGATCGCCCACGGGCTGCCCTGCTTGGTCATCTTGCGCTGCAGGCTCGACACGATGCCGCCGATCGTGACGATGGTTCCCTCCGGCCGCTCGTCGGCGGTGAGAGAGGCGACCGGGCAGTCGACGACCCGCGCGAGCACATGCTCGACGCCGAACAGCGGGTGGTCGCTCACGTACAACCCGAGCATGTCGCGCTCGGCGGCGAGCAGCGTGGTCTTGTCCCACTCCCCCGACGGGATCTGCACGTCGAAGCCGATGCCGGCGCCGGGTGTCTCGCCGTCCATGGAGCCGAAGAGGTCGAACTGGCCGACCGCCTCGGCGCGTTTGGTGCCCATCGCGGCGTCGATGACGTCGGCGTGGATCGACAGCAGCCCGCGACGCGCATGACCGAGCGAGTCGAACGCGCCGGCCTTGATCAGCGACTCGACGACCTTCTTGTTGCAGACCACCGGCTCGACCTTCGCCAGGAAGTCGGCGAAATCGGCGAACCGGCCCTTGGCCCGCCGCGTGGCGATGATCGACGCGACGACGTTCTCGCCGACGTTGCGGATCGCCGACAGGCCGAACCGGATGTCGGTGCCGCGCGGGGTGAAGTTGGAGTCTGACTCGTTGACGTCTGGCGGCAACACCTTGATGCCCATGCGGCGGCATTCGTGCAGGTACAGCGCCGACTTGTCTTTGTCGTCCTTGACCGAAGTCAGCAGCGCGGCCATGTACTCGGCCGGGTAATTGGCCTTGAGATACGCCGTCCAATACGAGACCACGCCGTAGCCCGCGCTGTGCGCCTTGTTGAACGCGTAGTCGGAGAACGGGACCAAGATGTCCCAGATCGTCTTGACCGCGTTCTCGGAGTAACCGTTCTTGCGCATGCCTTCGGAGAACGGCAGGTACTCCTTGTCGAGGATCTCCTTCTTCTTCTTGCCCATCGCGCGGCGCAACAGGTCGGCTTGCCCGAGGCTGTAGCCGGCCAGCTTCTGCGCGATCGCCATGACCTGCTCTTGATAGACGATCAGCCCGTAGGTCTCGTCGAGGATCTCCTTCAACGGCTCGGCCAGCTCGGGGTGGATCGGCGTCACCGGCTTGCGACCGTTCTTGCGGTCGGCGTAGTCGTTGTGCGCGTTCGCGCCCATCGGACCGGGCCGGTAAAGCGCGATGACGGCGGAGATGTCGTCGAACTGGTCAGGCTTCATCGACCGCAGCAGCGCGCGCATCGGCCCGCCGTCCAACTGGAACACGCCGAGGGTGTCGCCGCGGGCGAGCAGATCGTAGGTGTTGGCGTCGGCGTCGAGATCGAGGGTCTCCAGCACGACGTCGTCGCCGCGGTTCTCTTTGATGCCGATGAGGCAGTCGTCGAGCACGGTGAGGTTGCGCAGACCGAGGAAGTCCATCTTCAGCAGGCCGAGCTTCTCGCAGGCGCCCATGTCGAACTGGGTGATGATCGCGCCGTCTTGCTGGCGGCGGTGGATCGGGATGACGTCGAGCAGCGGCTCCCGGCACAAGATGACGCCGGCCGCGTGCACGCCCCACTGCCGCTTCAGACCCTCGAGGTCTCGGGCGGTGTCGACCACCCGTTTGACGTCGGGGCTCGACTCGTAAAGCGAGCGGAACTCCGACGCCTCGGCGTAGCGCGGGTGCTCGGAGTCGAAAATGCCCGCCAGCGGGATGTCCTTGCCCATGACGGCGGGCGGCATCACCTTGGTGATTTGGTCGGACGTCGAGAACGGGTAGCCCAGCACGCGGGCGGAGTCTTTGATCGCCTGCTTGGCCTTGATGGTGCCGTAGGTGATGATCTGCGCGACCCGCTCCTCGCCGTACTGCTCGGTGGCGTAGCGAATCATGTCGGCGCGCCGACGCTCGTCGAAGTCCATGTCGATGTCGGGCATCGAGATGCGCTCGGGGTTCAAGAACCGCTCGAACAGCAGCTTGTGCTTGATCGGGTCGAGCTCGGTGATGCCGAGCAGGTAGGCGATCATCGAGCCAGCCGCGCTGCCGCGCCCCGGGCCGACCCGGATTCCGTTCGCCTGCGCGTGTCTCACCAGGTCGGCGACGACCAGGAAGTAGCCGGGGAAGCCCATCTGGCAGATGACGCCGACTTCGTACTCGGCCTGCTTGCGATGCGTGTCGGGCACGCCGTTCGGGAAACGGCGGCGCAGGCCGGCCTCGACCTCCTTGACCAGCCAGGACTCCTCGGATTCCCCTTCAGGAACCGGGAATTGAGGCATCAGGTTGGCGCCCTCGTTGAACTCGACGTGCACCCGCTCGGCGATCGCCAAGGTGTTGTCGCACGCGTCGGGGAAGTCGCGCCACAGCTCGCGCATCTCCTGCGCGGTCTTGAGGTAGAAGTCGCGGGCGTCGAACTTGAACCGCTTGGGGTCGGCGAGCGTGCGGCCGGTCTGCACGCACAGCAGCACCTCGTGCGCCTCCCACTCGCGCGCGTAGGTGTAGTGCAGGTCGTTCGTCGCCACGAACGGCAGGCCGAGCTCCTTGGCGAGCCTGATCAAGTCGTCGCGGTGGCGGCGCTCGATGTCGATGTTGTGATCCATCAACTCGCAGTAGAAGTTCTCCCGGCCGAAGATGTCGCGGTAGTCGGCGGCGGCTTGCTTGGCCGCCTCGTACTGGCCGCGCTGCAGCAGCCGGTTGACCTCGCCGCTCGGGCAACCGGTGGTGCCGATGACGCCCTTGGCGTAGGTCTGCAGCAGCTCGCGGTCCATCCGCGGCTCGTAGTAGTAGCCCTCGAGGCTGGCCAGGCTCGACAACCGGAACAGGTTGTGCATGCCGACGGTGTTCTCGGCGAGCAGGGTCATGTGGGTGTACATCTCGCCGGTGTTGTCTTCACCGCCGGCGGCCGCGCCGGTGAGCACCGCGCGCTTGCGCTCGAACCGGCTGCCGGGGGCCAGGTAGCCCTCCATGCCGATGACCGGGTTGATGCCGGCCGCCTTGGCCTGCTTGTAGAAGTCGAAGGCGCCAAAGACGTTGCCGTGGTCGGTCATCGCCAGCGCCGGCATGCCCATGGCCGCCGCCTCTTTGAACAGGTCTTTCAGCTTGGCGGCGCCGTCGAGCATCGAGTACTCGGTGTGCACGTGCAGGTGGACGAAGGAGTCGCTGCCTGTTGCCCCGCCTGCCATTCCTTGCCCGGCCTCCCATCTGTGCGCGCCATGATCAAACCGCGGCGCGCGGTTGTTGCTGTCGTGCGTGGGCCCGGGGAAGTCGGCGCTTTGCGACCCCGGAACTCTAACCCGCCCGAGCCTACGAAGGGGCGCTGACACTCGCATGGCAGCATCGGGCAGCGTGATGGATCCGCGGGACTGGCTGGTCCGGCTCGAGCGGCGCGCCCAGCTGCGGGCGACCGCCGGGCTGACCCGCGAGCTGCGCCCGCGCGGGCCCGGCGACGATGTGATCGATCTCGCCGGCAACGACTACCTCGGGCTCGCCCGGCACCCTGACGTGCTCGCCGCCGCGGCCGCCGCGCTGCGCGAATACGGACTCGGCGCCACCGGCTCGCGACTGGTGCGCGGCGCCACCGACGCGCACGCGGCACTCGAGGCGGGCCTCGCCGACCTGATGCGCCAGCCCGCGGCGCTCGTCTACTCCTCCGGGTATCTGGCGAACCTCGGCGCGATCAGCGCGCTCGTCGCCCCGCGCGGCGCCGTCTTGATCGACGCGCACGCGCACGCCTCGCTGCACGACGGTTGCCGGCTCTCCGGCGCGCGAGCGCGAAGCTTCGCCCATTCGGACGTCGCCGCGCTGCGCGCGGAGCTGGCCCGGCTCCCGGGCTCGCCGGTCGTGGTGGTGACCGAGTCGGTCTTCTCCGTCGACGGAGACCTGGCGCCGTTGCGTGGGCTCCACGCGGCCTGCCGGGAGGCTGGCGCGGTGCTGCTGGTCGACGACGCCCATGCGCTCGGCGTCCTCGGGCCCGCTGGCGCCGGCGCGGTGGTCGACTCCGGGCTGGCCGGCGAGCCGGACGTCGTGGTGACCGCGACCCTGTCGAAGGCGGTCGGAGCGGCCGGCGGCGTGGTGGCCGGGCCGATCGCGCTGCGCAGGCACCTGGTCGACACCGGGCGGACGTTCGTCTATGACACGGCGCTGCCACCCAGCGTGGCGGCGGGGGCGTTGGCCGGCCTCGCGCTGTCGCGCGCGGCCGACGACAAGCGCGATGTGGTTCGGTCGCGCGCGCGACAGGCGTTCGGCCGGCTGCGCGCGGCCGGATTGGCGGCCCGCGAGCCGGCGGCTGGTGTGGTGCCGGTCGCCGCGCCGTCGGCCGAGGCGGCGGTCGCGTGGGCGGCGGCGTGTCGCGAAAAGGGCGTCGCTGTGGGGTGTTTCCGCCCGCCGTCGACGCCGAACCCGACCTCGCGACTGCGGCTCACCATCAACGCCGGCGTCGCGTCGTCCGACTTCGACCACGCGCTCGACGTCGTCATCGCGGCGGCGCCGTGACCCCGCTGCGTGGGCCGGTCGTCGTGACGGGCACCGACACCGGGGTCGGGAAGACCATCGTGACCGCCGCGGTGGCGGCGGCCGCGACGTCGTCCGGCTTGCGAGTCGCCGTCGTCAAGCCGTGCCAGACCGGTGTCGCGTCGGGCGAGGAACCAGACACGGACGTCGTGGCGCGGCTCGCGGGCCCCGCGTCGTCCATGACGTTGTTCAGCTATCCGGACCCGCTGGCGCCCTCGACCGCCGCGCGCGTCGCCGGATTGCCGACGCTGCCTCTTGGGTCGGTGCTCGGCGTCGTGACGTCGCTGGCGGCGCAGCACGATGTGGTGCTGATCGAGGGCGCCGGAGGTCTGCTCGTGTCGCTGGGCTCGGGCGACTGGACGATCGCCGACCTCGCGGTTTCCCTTGGCGCGCCGGCGATTGTGGTGGTCCGACCCGACCTTGGAACGCTCAATCACACCGCGCTGACCCGACAAGCATTGGACGAGCGCGGCGTCGAGCATCGGCTCGTGCTGGGCTCGTGGCCGGCTTCACCCCAGCTTGTGCACCGGACCAACCTGCGGGATTTGGCCCCGCTGTCAGGTGCGGTACCGGCGGGTGCGGGACGGTTGCCCGCGGAGGATTTTCGGCGGTCGGCGCGTGACTGGCTTTCGGCCGAACTGCACGGCAACTGGCGAGCGGACTCGTTGATGGCTTTGGCTTTGTGAGGGTGAGGATGACGAAACCGGCGACGTTCGGGGTGGTCGGCGGCGGCTGGCGCGCCAAGTTCTTCCTGCGCCTGGCGAAGATGGCGCCGGAGCATTTCGCGGTCTGCGGTGTGGTGACCAGGTCGGCCGACAAAGGCGCGGCGATCGAGGCGGCGTGGGGCGTGCCGACGTTTCGCTCGTCGTCGGAATTGGTTCGCGCGACGACACCGGAGTTCGTGATTTCCGCGGTGTCGTGGGACGCGACGCCGCAGGCGGTGAAAGACCTGGTGGGGTTGGGCATTCCGGTTCTAGTCGAGACTCCCCCGGCTCCTGATCTCGACGGCTTGCGCGATCTGTGGGCCGCGGTCGGAGCCAGCGGGTTGGTGCAGGTCGCCGAGCAGTACCTGCTGATGCCGATGCACGCCGCCCGGCTCTCGTTGCTGCGTGCGGGCGTCATCGGCGAGGTGACGTCAGTGCAGATCTCCTCGACGCACCTGTATCACGCGACGTCGATGATGCGCGGCATGTTAGACGTCGGTTTCGCGCCGGCCACTGTGTTGGCGCAAACGTTCACCGCGCCGTTGGCCGACCCGTTGGGCAAAGGCGGCTGGACCGACGATGCGACTTTACGCGACGCCGCGACCACGATCGCCACGATCGACTTCGGCAGCGGGCGGATGGGGCTGTACGACTTCACCGACAACCAGTGGTGGAATCCCTTGCGGGCTCGGCGAATCGTGATCCGCGGGTCGTTGGGCGAGATCGTCGACGACTCGGTTGTGCGATTGGCTGACGCGCGCACGCCGGTGTCATCTGCGCTGACGCGACGCCGGCTCGGTGTCGACCTGAACCTGGAGGGGTTCGACGTCGACCACATCAGCTTCGACGGGCGCGTGGTGTGGCGAAACGCCTATGTGGGTTCGCGGTTTTCCGAGGACGACCTCGCCGTGACCGCCCTGCTCACCCAGATGGCGTTGTGGCGCCGCGGTGAGGGGCCGGCGCCGTATCCGCTCGCCGACGGCTGCCAAGACCACCTGCTCGGGCTAGCGATCGGCGAGTCGGCGCGGACCGGTGCGCCGGTGACGACGTCGGTGGAGGCGTGGGCGCGCTAGTGGAAATGGCCTTACCATCAGCGGTCGTTATCTGACCCTTAGCCCATGGGCGGCTATGAACGGTCATCTGCCGATGCGGGGGTTGAGATGCGCGCGAAGTTCGCCTTTGCTCTGTCAGTCCTTCTCACGGCATATTGCTTGATCGCCAGCCTTCCGGCTGCGGCGGTCGCGGCTACGTCGGGCACACCGTCGTGGTCTCAGCTCGCGGTCTCCAGTCCCCCGCACGGTCGCGCCGGCGCCGCCATGGGTTTCGACCCCGCAACGGGTCAGCTGTTGCTACAAGGCGGCTACTACTACTCAGGCGTCGAGCCCCAGCACTTGTCCGACACCTGGACGTTTGACGGCGCGTCGTGGTCGCAGCACATCACGACGGTGGCGCCGGACACGTCGGGAGCCGTCAAGATGGCATACGACCCCGCGTCCCGCCAGATGGTGCTCAGCGACGGATCTGGCACATGGACCTGGAACGGGTCCCAGTGGACGAGGCAGCAGCCCACCACCACCGGCGGCTTCTATTGGTGCATGGCGACTGACCTAGCGACCGGGCAGCTGGTCATGTTCAGCGGTCCCGGGCCGAATCCCGCAGGGCTGCCGCCGGGCCCCTTCACCTCGACGTGGCGTAACGGTGACTGGGTCCAGCTCGCACCCCCGAACGCTCCGGCAGCCGGTCCGTGCGAGATGACGTACGACGCCGCGCGCCAGGTGCTCGTGCTGGTCAAGGCCGACGGCTACTACGGCGACATTCCGGACACGACGCCGACACCCCTTGAGACCTGGACGTTTGACGGCACGACGTGGACGCTGCAGTCAACGAGCTCGCCTACCGGCAGCGTCGATTTCGGCACCATGACCTACGACCCCGCCCTCGGCGAGGTGGTGACGTTCGGCGGCCAGCACATCGACAAAGGAAACATCGTCGTCACGAATCCCTACGCGTGGAACGGCGCGACCTGGCAGCCGCTGCCGGCGACCACAGTGCCACCAGCGCGCGAGGCCGCTGCGATGGCCTACGACGACGCGACGGCGCAGTTGGTGCTGTTCGGCGGTTACAACGGAGGAGCGTCCGACGCCAGCTCATACACGGCGGACACCTGGACGCTCTCCAGCTCAGGCGCATCGTCCGCGACGCCAACCCGGGTGTCCGGGGCCAATCGGCAGCAGACGGCGGTGGCGGCGTCGCAGGCGCAGTTCCCGACCGACGCGTCGGCCAATGCGGTGGTGTTGGCGCGAGCAGATGACTTCGCCGACGCGCTCGCAGGTGGCCCGCTCGCCGCCGCGAAAGACGGCCCCCTGCTCTTGACGTCGTCCGGGGCGCTCGACGATGTGACGAAGGCCGAAATCGAGCGGGTGCTGCCTTCTGGTGGGACGGTTTACCTTCTCGGCGGCACATCCGCTTTGTCGAGCGCTGTTGCTTCGCAGATTTCGGCACTCGGCGACGTGGCAACGCGTGTCGCTGGCAGCGACCGGTTTGCGACGGCGGTCGCGGTGGCTAGTGAGCTCGGGAACCCCTCGACGGTGTTCGAGGTCAGCGGAACCGCCTTCCCAGACGCGGTGTCAGCGGTGCCTGCCGCGATACAGCAACACGCGGCGATCCTGCTGACCAACAGCACGCACGAAGTGGCGAGCACCTCGGCTTACCTGGCGGCGCACGCGACGATGCGATACGCGGTCGGCGGACCCGCCGCGTGGGCAGATCCATCCGCGATCGCGCTCGCCGGAGCCGATAGATATGCCACCTCTGAAGCGGTGGCTCTCGCGTTCTTCCCAACCACGGACGGCGTCGACATCGCGTCGGGTGCAGCGTTCCCTGATGCGTTGGCGGCTGGACCGGTGGCCGGTGCGAACGATCAGCCGGTGTTGCTCGCCCCGCCGTCCGGAGCTTTGCCGGAGCCGCTTAGCGCCTACCTGTCGACGCATGCGGCGAACATCTCGTCGGTTCAGGTGTTCGGCGGCGCCGCCGCCGTAAGCGACGCAGTCGCCAGCGAGATCGGCGTCGCATTGCGACCGTGAACCGCACGACGGAACTTCGGCGGAGGTCACACCGAGGCGAGATCCGCCACGCCGCCGGTTCAGCTGAACCGCGTCCCGGGCGTGTCGCTCTCGGAACTCGGCCGCTCGCCGCTGTCAGCCGTTCTCGTGGTGACTGCAACTGGCTGGCCGCTCGTCGTGATCAGCGCTCGGCCGCCAAGGGGTGCGGTCAACCGTCCACGCACCATTCGGCTTAGCCCCACCAGGACCACCGCTGTGCCCGGTGGAAACGTTCGCTGCGTGGTGATGGCTCGCCCGACGACATACGTCCCGTGCTCTTGGAACTCAGCATGGTGAAACTCAGTCAAAATGCCGCCGAACGCGGGAAAGTCGATCGTGACGCCGTCATCGTCGACAACGGCGCTCTCACCGTGAGTCGCGCGCCCTTCGGCGTCGTCCGCCGGCCACCAGCATTCGACTTCTGGCGCAAGAACGATGCAGGCGCCCTCCAACCCGGTTAAGCGCAATCTGTAGGCAGGCAGTTCCCGCAGACCACGGTCGCAGCGGAATGCGGCCGCGACCGGCGCGCAGTCGGTGATTGTGAGCGCGAAGTGCGTTGCCGACTGTGGAGTACCTCGCAGGAGGGACAAGACTCCGGGCGGCACTGGGACACCAGGCTCCACCGCGCCTTCGGTCCAGGCACGCTTCGCGTCCTCGCCCACGAAGCCGCCTTCGATGCGCACGGTGTCGTCCAGCAGCACGATGGGTCGCGGACTCTCGTCCGCCGGGAAGGACGCCCAGCGCGCCGCAGTCTTGGCGTCGACCCAGTGCTCCATCCAAGCAGTGTCTTACAAGACTCCCTAAGTGAGATGGCGGCGAACGTCGTCGACCAGGCTCCCGCCGGCCCGTACCCATCCCGCAGGTCGGTTCAGCTGAACCGCATCCCGGGCGTGTCGCACCGACCCTCAGCCGGCAACCGACCGGCAGGTGTGACTCGATCAGCCCCGAGGCGCCAGCCGGGAGCACCACGCCGTCCAACGTCGTCTCCCTCGTCGTCACTCGTCGCCAGGTCACCACGGAGGTGTCGGTGCGCAACGCCAGTCCGCGCGGACAGGGGCGCCGGTGACGACGTCCGTGGAGGCGTGGGCGCGCTAGTCGGAGACGTACTTTCGCAGCGCGTCGGCCTCGCGATGAAGACGGGCGGCCGCGTCGGATTGCCCGAGTGAGTCGTACCGATCGGCTTCAACCCCGCGTTCGGTGATTTGCGCCCGGAGGATCTCGAGAACATCGTTGATGCTCAGGTGTCGGCGGTCGGCCTCCGTGACGCCCAGGCCGACCTGGGCGCCCGCAAAGTGCTCACTGGTGGCGGTGCCTGTCGGATGGGTGACTTCAACGGCCTCCGCGTTGTCGATGGCGGCGATGGCGGTGCGCAACGCGGCGACGGCGTCGGAGTCGCGCGCTTTCATCGCCGCAGTGAGCTCTCTGCGGAGTGCTCCGCGGAGCTCATCGGGTCGTCGCGCCACTCAGGCAGGCTAGCCGCGCGGTTCAGCTGAACCGCATCGCGGGCGTGTCGCGGTCGAGTCGACGTCGGACGTCGTCGTACGTGGGGTGAGCGCTCAGCGACACGGACTAGGTGTCGGTGCGATGAACAACCAGCGCCGCGGCCGGCAGCCCGAGGAAACGCAAGACGTCGCCGGCTTCGTTCTCGAGGTGGTGCAGGGTTGCGGACGACAGTGGCTCGAGCGGGGTCAGCGTCACGGTCCCGTCGCTGAGGCGCCAAGTGCCTACTACGCGGCCGTCGACGAGCGCAGTGGCGCGAAACAACCCGTTCGACGTCACCACCGCGCGGTGGTCGCCGGTCACGAACTCGCGGTCGGCCCAGCCATGCAGGATCGGATCGAACATGCCGAGCAACCGCGGCGGCGGAAGCTCGCGCCGCATGTCGTCGCCGCTCAGCGCCAGCAGCCCGGCGGCGACCGGCTTGGTCTCGTCATCGATGAGGGCGATGGCACGTCGTGCGGCGGTGAGCGGGATCCCGGCGTACGCCGCGAGGTCTTCCGGCGCGGCGGGTCCGTGCCCAGCGAGGTAACGCCTGGCCAGTTGGGTGAGGCAGGTGTCCGGATCAGGAACTTCCAGCGCGCCAAGCCAGCGTCGCGCGTCGACGAAGCAGTGGTCACCGTCGCGGACCGGTCCGCGGACGACGTGCGCCCGCAGCCCCGCAGCGGCGATGACATGGACCAGCGCCTGCCCCGCGGTCGGTACCCCGGCGGCGTCAAGAGCCACCCGCAGTTGGTCCCGGCTGCGCGGGCCGTCAGCGACCGCCTCGGCGATCACAGCAACACCACGATCGGTCATCGCCGGACCGACGCCGAGCTGTTGCAGCCGACGCGCGACGCGTGGCGCGATCCGCGGCGCGGTCAAGGCGTGCAGCCACGGGTAGTCGACCGATGAGACCAGATGCAGGGTGCCGCGGCAGAGCCACGACACGATCAGTGACCGCCGGTCGGTCAAGGCGGCGTCAACGTCACCGGCGGCGCAGCCGATAGTGCGGCAGCGCACGGCGAGCCGGAAAGCCCGCCCATCCTGAGCCTGCACGGCAAGTAGCCGCTCGACCACCTCCTCCGGACCGCCCGCCCGCTCGGTAAGCAACTGCGCGCGCAGGCGCATGGCGGCCACAAGCCGAGACGTTGCCATTCCGACCACCCTCGTCGCATCGCTCCAAGCGCAGCATTCCGCGTAAGCCCCGGGAACGAGCCGTGGCCTCCTCCTGTCCCCTCGTCGGCGCGACCGCGCGATCCGCGGCCGATCAGGGCAATCGAGTCACGAGGTGCTCGATGACACCGGCGAGGAGTACAACCACAGCGGGCCGCCCCCCGCAATGCCGGGCTACCGAACCCCGCCGGCCCACGTTGCGATCCGTGCCCGTCAATCGGCTCGGACGCGTCTGGTGTCGTATGCCCATATCGCGATCTCGACGCGGTTGCGGGCGCCGAGCTTGGTCATCAACGCTGCGACGTGGG
>DASVDW010000203.1:0-28326 GCA_036380925.1 Acidothermaceae bacterium | reverse complement strand
GGTGGGCGCCAGACCTCGGCCTCCATCGCCCAGACCAGCAGTTCGGCGTCGGCGGTCGCGGTGATCGGGCGCGGCTTCGCGTCGGTCACTCGGGCCGCGTCGCCGGCAAGCAGCGGAACGTCGTCGAGCAGCACCGCGCCGTCGGCAACGAAGAGATGGACGAACTTGCCCAGCGGCAGCGCGGTCTGCTCGCCGGCGCCCAAGGAGGCCGCCAGCAACCGCGCCGCCGGCTGCCGCAGCCGCAGCGGCGCGTCGCCTGAACCGGGCGCGGCGACCAGCCTGAACTCGCCGACCCCGAAGTCCGCGTCGGCGCTCGAGTACGTCGGCTCGCCCTCGTCGTCCGAGCTGACCCACATCTGCAGGTAGCGCGTGACGCCGTCGCACGCGTTGACCTCGCTGTGCCGCACGCCCCGCCCGGCCGACAGCACCTGCGCGACGCCGGGCGTCACCACCGCGGCGCCGCCGACGTCGTCCGAATGCGAAAGCGCGCCCGACACCACCCACGTGACGATGTCGACACCGCGATGCGGGTGCTCGGCGAATCCTCCGCCGGGCTGCAACGAGTCCGCATTGTGCGCGACGAGGAGGCCGAATCCGACGTTCGCCGGGTCGTAATGCGGGCCGTAGGAAAAGGAATGCCGCGACTCGACCAAGTCGGTCGCGGTGACAAAGCGCGCCGCCGCCGGATGGACGTCGACACGCATGGGTCACTCCGTCAGCGACGTGCGTCGCGCGCCTTGAGCCGCTTGATCTCCGCCTTGAGCATACGTACCTCCGCCTCCAACTCGAGCACCCGCCGGACGCCGTTCAAAGTGAGCCCGTCGCCAACGAGATCGCAGATGTGCGACACCCGTTCGAGATCACCGTGGTTGTAGCGGCGCTGATTGCCGCCCGACCGCTCGGGGCGAACCAAGTCGTGCGCTTCCAACCGCCGCAAGAACGCCTGTCGCACGTCCAGCAGCTCGGCCGCTTGCCCGACGGTGAAGGTGATCCTGTCGTTGAAAATCGGGTTCACAAAGGCTCCAAGAAGGGGGGTGGGCCCGTCATCCGGGCCCACCCCTGGAATCGGCCAACTATGCCTCGATCTGGTGCGAGTTCGCGCCGGTCGTGACTTGAATCTGACGCGGCTTGGCTTTGTCGGCCAGCGGAAGGTGGATCGTCAGCACCCCGTCGACGTACTCGGCGGTGACGTGGTCGGCGTTCACCCAGTCGGGGACCCTGACGCGCCTGCTCACCGTGCCCTCAAATCGCTCCTGCGCCAGAACGGCGTCGGTCTCGCCGTAGTTCGCCCGGCGCTCCGCGGTGACGGTGAGGACTTGGTTCTCAAGCGTCACGCCGATCTTGTCGGCCGCGGCGCCCGGCACATCGAGGCAGACGAGGAGCTCGTCGCCGCGGCGGATCACATCCATCGGAAGGCCGGCGCTTTGGGTCGGGCCGAAGACCTTCTGGGTGAGCCGATCGAACTCCGCGAGATAGGGATCGACTCGTTCCAACAGCATGATCTACCTCCTTCGCAGGTCTCGCAGGCTGGCCGCCTGCGTGGCTCTTTGTTCCAACACCGACTATAGGAAAGCTCTCACAGAAGTTGCAAGTATTCGGCCACGACTGCACCAGGGACGCGGCCGCCTGGAGCGGGCGCCAGCAGGCGGCCGAATCGGGCAGAACGCCGGACGAGCGGTCACCGAACTAAGCGACTAGCCAGCATGGGCCAGGCAGGGGGGTCGAGGAGAGTCAAACCGTGGGTGGTTTGTCCCTTACCTGCTACTCCGCGCGGCCCGCTGCCCCGACGATGGGAGCGACGTCTGGGGCGAGGAGGTTGCCGATGCGCAGGACCTGGAACCGGTTGCTGCCCTGGCGTCGGCGGGTGGACTCCCTCGATCAGCATCCCAACCTGCATGAGATCTTGGACATGCTGGCCCGGGTGCCGCGGCTGACCGACCGGGAGATCGCGCGGCTCGCGCACGGCTGGCGCGACAACCGATTCATCGCGGGCGCCCGGCACCGCGCGTTGTCGCCGAACTCGCCGCTCGTCGTCGAGCTGCTCGCGACGTTCGACCGGGTCGACACGATGTTCGCCGACGACCTCGCGCAGCTCGACCTCGCGACCGACCCGTATGACCCCAAGCCGCACATCGTCAACACCGCCCTGAAGGCGATCCGCGACGGCTTGGCCGCCGCCTACGCGCGGCCCGTCCTGCGTCGCGGCGAGTACCTGGCGCTGATCGGCCCGTGGCGACGCGCGCTGCCCGCGCCGGAGTCCGTCGGCAGCGGGCCAACGCTGCCCGCCGACATCTGACCGCCGACGGCCCTGTGTAACGTCACGCGGGTGCCACTGCGTGTCGTCATCGCCGAAGATCAGTACCTCACTCGCGAGGGCACCCGGCGGCTGCTCGAGGAGCAGAACATCGACGTCGTCGGGGTCGCCGGCGACTACTCGGGTGTGCTCGCGCAGACCCACGAGCTACGGCCCGACGTCGTCTTGATGGACGTGAAGATGCCGCCGACGTTCACGATGGAAGGCATCGACGCCGCACACGCCATCAAGCGCGAACTGCCGAGCACCGGCGTCGTCGTCCTGACCCAGCACGACGACGAGGAGTACGTCTGGGCGCTGCTCGAACATGGCGTCGAGGGATACGGCTACCTGCACAAGGTGCGGGTCGGCGACGTCGAACAGTTGGTGCGCGCCCTGCATGAGGTCGCGGCGGGCGGCGCGGTGCTCGACCCGCGCATCGTCCAAACCCTGCTGCGACGCCGCTCCGACAAGCCGGGATCGCGGCTGTCGGCGTTGACACCAGGTGAGCTCGACGTCTTGCAGCTGATGGCGCAAGGCCGGTCGAACCGGTCTATCGCGGAGTCGCTGTTCCTGTCGATCGGCAGCGTGGAAAAGCGAATCGCCGCCATCTTCGGCAAGCTCGGACTGCACAGCGAAGGCGACACCAACCGCCGGGTCGCCGCGGTGCTGCTCTACCTGCGGGAGTCGGCCTCGGGTTGAGGCCGCGGCCGGACGTCGGCGAAGGCGTCGAACCTCACGGTCGCGGTCACCTTCGTGCCGGCGCCGAGCTGGCTGTCGATTTCCAGCGATCCACCGACCGCCGCCATCCGATCCGCCATGTTCGACAATCCGCTTCCGTGGGCGCCGCCGGCGAACCCCTCGCCGTCGTCGACGACCTCGAGCAGCAGCGAACCGTTCGCGATACGCAAACACACCGCCGCGGTCGCGGTGCGAGCGTGCTTTTGGGCGTTCGTCAGGGCCTCGAGCGCGACGAAATACAAGGCGGCCTCGACATCGCGCGGCGGACGGCAGCGAACCACCTCCGGCGCGATGTCGATCTGCACCGCCATCGGCATGCGCGCGACCTGGGTTCGCAAGGCGGCGGCCAGCCCCTGGTCGGCGAGGACGCTGGGAAAGATTCCGCGGCCGAACTCCTGCAGGGCGAAGATGGCCTGTTCGGCCTCGACCGCGAGATCGGCCAATTCGGCGTCGTCGCGACCGGCCATGCGGCGCAATCGAATTGCGAGTGAGACGAGCTGTTGCTGCACTCCGTCGTGCAGGTTGCGCTCTATCCTGCGGCGTTCCTCGTCTTGAACGGTCACCAGCCGCTGCCGCGACCGACGCAGCTCGGTCGCCTGAGCCTCGATTTCCGCGAGGCGAGCGCGAAGTGCCCCCTCAAGACGCAGGTTGCGCAACCGTTGCGAGCTCTCGCGTCCGAGGATCTCGAGGAACTCGAAATCGCCGGCGACCATTGGGTTTCCGCGGCGCGGGCTGGCCACGAGCACGCCGACGAGTTCATCACCGGCGACCAGCGGGACCACGGCGTCGACACCATCCGGCCACACCCGAGAGAGCTCGGGCGGCGTCGGCCCGGCGAGCACGAGGCCAGGCGAGGAACGCATCCTCGCCTCCGTGGCGGCGGAAAGCTCGATCACCTCGGTGTGCGAGGCAAGCGCGCCGACCGGCCGCAGGTGGCGACTGTCCGGTTCCCGCACCCACACGCCGGCGTCCTTCAGACCGAGCGCCGACTTCGCCGTGCCGGTGATGAGGTCGCCCAGCTCATTGAGGTCGGCGATGTCGCGAAGGCTGGACCAGAACGTCGTCAAAACCTCGTGCGGCCGGGGATGACGACCGTAAACCAGGCGAGTGATCGCCTTTTCCAGCCGTCGCGTCGTGGGCCGGAACAACACGGTGACGAGGAGGGCGAGCGCCACGGCCGCCAGCGCGCTGGTGCCCCCGACCAGCAGGCCCGCGGCCAGCGCGGGAACGAGCAGCACCAGCGACAACGCCGTCCACACCAGGCCGAACACCAGCGCTCGGGAAACGACGAGGTCGATCTCCCAAAGCCGATAACGCAAGATGCCGATCGTCATCGCAATGGCCAGCATCGGCTGCCCGACCGCCCCAACCACGTCGCCGATCACGTGCGCGTGACCAGCGGCGGTGTTGAACGGAACCGCGACGATCTGTGTCACAACACCGAAGGCGGCCCCCCAGACCAGCCACTTCACTTGCTGCCGAACGACCGGATCGGCGCGAACATGACGCTGCCATAAACCGGCGAGCGAAATCAGCGGCACGAGGAGGATTGGCGCGCTGTGACCGACCACAGGGCCCCAAGCGCGAACGGCTAGCGGCCCCTCGATCCCCTTCGGCACCACGATCCCGTCGAACATGGCGTAGACGCGGCCGCCCGGTGTGAAGAGATAGCAGGCGACGACGAACGGGACGCAGATCGCGGTGGTGACGACGAAATACCGCCGCCAGCCCGCGCTGACAAAGCGTCCGTCGGGAAACCACAGGATGACCAACGACCAGGCGCAAACCATCGCGCCCGTCCCCCATACCCAGGCGTACGAGACATGCTCGACAGGCCTTGGCACCCCGCCCCGCAGCGCGCCGTAGTCAAGCAGGCCGGAGGCGAGCACGGCGATCGCGAACGCCACGCCCACGGCGCCCATCACGACGGCCATCCGGTGCCACGGCCGTTGCCACCCGATGAGGCATCCGAGCAGACCAACCGCGAGTGCCAGCGCGGCCGGCGCAGCGGTGGTGTCGTTTGTCCCGTGCGACGCCAACTGCAGCCAGTAACCCGACACGGTCGACGCCGCGATGACACCGGCCGCGGCGACGGCGCACCACCGTGAGACGACGGACGAAGGCACGAACCCAACCATGCAGCATCGGCGCCGGGCGTCGTCAACGCGGCGCACCCTTCAACCTGCGGAGGAAAACCCTAATCAGCAGGGAGGCGAACCGGCTCGGCAACCGGCGTTCGATCGAACACCCTCGACGTACCGCAAGAAGAATCGTTCGCCGAAGGAGATGTCCCGTGACCCTGTCACGTTCCAACACCCGGTCCAAACCGCAGCTCGTCGGGGCGGCCTGCCTGCTGCTCTCGGCGCCCGTCGTGATCGCCGGAACGCTGCTCACCCCGACGCTGTCGGACGACGCGGCGGCGCAGGTCGCCGGGTTGACCGCCCACCGCGGCGCAGCCGTCGCCGGGTTGACCCTCACCTCGGTGGCGTTGCTGCTTCAGGTGGTCGGCATCATCTGGCTGGCGCTGACCGCCGCGCGCAACAGCCCCAAGCTCGCGCTCGCCGGTGGAGCGTTCGGCGTCGCTGGCGCGTTCATCGTGATGTTCGAGAACGGGATTCAAGCGTCACTGCCGTCCGTCGTCTCGGCCATGAGCGGCTCGAGCGCCAGCTCGGCGACATCGGTCGTCGACCGCATCGGCTCCAGCACCGCGGCGGCTCTTGACCCGCTGTCGCTGCTCGGCGACCTCGGCCTCATCCTGCTCGGTGTCGCGGCAATCCGGTTCGGCGCGCCGCGAGCCGCCGCAGTGGTGCTGACCGTCGGCGCGATCGCCGAAGGCGCCGGTTTCGGCAGTGCCATGAAGGCGCTTGTGGTCGTTGGCTTTGCCCTGGTGTTCCTTGCCGCCGCGGTCATCGTGCGGGCCGCGTTCGCCCGTTCTGACGCGCGAACCGCCACCGCCACGCAACCCGCGCAGGCCATCGGGGTCTGACGCCGCTGGGGGGAGGTGCGGGCCGGCGCGGTGGCGACCGCGCCGGTCCGCGCAGCGGTTTGGCCGCGGCTGCGGCAAACTGTGCCGGGTGACCGCCGCGCCGAAGCCCGCCACGCCAAAACCGGTGCGCACGGCGACCGCGCGCGCTCTCGAACGCGCCACCGGCGACCTCGCGCGCGCCGCGATCGCGCGGATGGAAGAGACGCTGCCGTGGTATCGCGCGATGCCGGCGGAGAGCAGGTCGTGGGTCGGGCTCGTCGCGCAAGCCGGCATCGCCGCGTTCGTGGAGTGGTTCAAGCATCCCGACGGCACCCGCGAAATCACCGGCGAGGTGTTCGGCACCGCGCCACGGGAGCTCGCGCGCACTGTCAGCTTGAAACAAACCGTGGAGATGGTGCGCATCACCATCGACGTCGTCGAGACGGCGGCCGACACCATCGCCGCCCCCGGCGGCGCCGCCGAGTTGCGCGAGTCGGTGCTCATCTACGGACGCGAGGTGGCGTTCGCCGCCGCACAGGTCTACGCCCAGGCGGCCGAGGCCCGCGGCGCCTGGGACGCCCGGCTCGAGGCCATGGTCGTCGACGCGCTGATGCGCGGCGAGGCGGACGAGGCGCTGCGCTCACGCGCCGGCGCGCTTGGCTGGGGCACCCCGTCGTCCGTGACCGTGGTCATCGGCACCCCGCCGGACGACGAGCCGGAGGCCGTGGTCGACGGCGTCCGGCGGGCCGCCAAGCACGCCGGGCTGGACGCGATGGCCGCCGTGCAGGGCGACCGGCTGGTCGCGATCCTCGGCGGCGCGCCGGATCCGTTGCGCGCCTCGCGCGCGCTGCTCGCGCAGTTCGGCCCAGGACCGGTGGTGATCGGACCGCCGGTGCCCGACCTGATGGTGGCCACCGAGTCGGCGCAGGCGGCGCTCGCCGCCCTGCACGCGTGCCGCGCGCGCGCCACCCTGCCCCGGCCGGTGCTCGCCGCGGACCTGCTGCCTGAGCGAGCCATCGACGGGGACCCGATCGCCCGCAAGCAGCTCATCGACAACGTCTACGCGCCGCTGGTGGCGTCGGGCGGCGCGTTGGTCGAGACGCTCGGCGCGTACCTCGAGCAGGCCGGGTCGCTGGAGGCCACCGCCCGCGCGCTGTACGTTCACGCCAACACGGTGCGTTACCGGCTACGGCGGGTGGCCGAGGTCACCGGCTACGCCGCGACCGACCCGCGCGAGGCATTCACGCTGCACCTGGCACTGGTGCTGGGTCGCCTCGCGACGTTGTAGGTTTCCGACAAAGCGACGCGGCGGACTTGGTCCGCCCGGGTAGCGCGATTTCAGCGATTTCTCGGCAAGGTGGATTTCGTGCTCGCGATTCTCGCCCCTGGCCAAGGGGCACAGGTTCCCGGTTTCCTCGCCCCCTGGCTCGAGCTGCCCGGCGTCGCCGACGCGGTGACCTGGTGGTCCGCGGTGCTCGACCTCGACCTCGCCCGGCTCGGCACGACCGCCGACGCCGACGAGATACGCGACACCGCCATCGCGCAGCCGCTGCTGGTCGGCGCCGGCCTCGCCGCCGCTTCGACGATCTTCGACCGCCCACGCCCGCAGGAGTCGTTGGACCAGCTGGCGGGCAACGTGACGGTGGTCGCCGGGCACAGCGTCGGCGAACTCACCGCGGCCGCGATCGGCGGCGCGCTCAGTCCGGAGTCGGCGCTGGTGTTGGTGCGCGAGCGCGGTCGCGCGATGGCCAAGGCCGCCGCCGCGACGCCGACCGGTATGACCGCGATCCTCGGCGGCGACCCGAAGCAGGTCCTCGCCCGCCTGGAGGAGCTCGGCCTCACGCCGGCCAACGTCAACGGAGCTGGCCAGGTCGTCGCGGCGGGCACCCTCGAGCAGCTCGAAGCGCTCGCGGCCAACCCGCCGGAAGGCGCGCGGCTTCGCCCGCTCGCGGTGGCGGGCGCGTTCCACACCCAGCACATGGCCCCCGCGGTCGGCCGGCTGCGCGAGCTCGCGGTGGCGATCCCCGCGACCGATCCGCGCACCCTGCTGCTGCAAAACGCGGACGGCGTCGTCGTCCAGCACGGCCCCGACTTCGTCGGCCGGCTGGTCGACCAGGTCGCCGCGCCGGTGCGCTGGGACGCGTGCATGAAAACCCTCGGCGACCTCGGCGTGACCGCCGTCATCGAACTGCCTCCGGCCGGCACGCTGGTCGGGCTGGTCAAGCGCGCGCTGCCCGGCGTCGAGACCCTGGCGCTGAAGACCCCTGAGGACCTCGACACCGCCCGCGCGCTGATCGAAAAGCACGTCCACGACATTGAGTTCACCGCCACCCCGTCATGGCGGCTGCTGGTCGCGCCGCTCGGCGGCACGTTCGAGGCGGCCGCGAACCAGCCGGGCGACGCGCTGCCGGCCGGCGCGCTCCTCGGGCGGGTCGTCACCAGACGCGAGGCGCAAGACGTCGTCGCACCGCACGGTGGCACGCTGCTCGAGTGGCTCGTCGAGGACGGCGACCCCGTCTCGCCCGGACAACCGTTGGCCCGATTGCACCCAGAGGTGGTCGCGTGAAACTCCCCGTCGGCGCGCCGGGCGCCCGCATCGTCGGCATCGGGGAGCACCGGCCGACGCGGATCGTCACCAACGAGGAGATCTGCCAACAGATCGACTCCAGCGACGAGTGGATCCGCGAACGCAGCGGCATCGTCACCCGCCGGTTCGCCGCGCCCGACGAGTCGGTCGTCGACATGGCGACCAGCGCCGCGTCGAAGGCCCTCGCGTCGTCCGGGGTCGAGCCCGCCGACATCGACCTGGTGTTGCTCGCGACCTGCTCGCACCCTTTCCAAACCCCGGGCGGCTCCAGCCACGTGCAAGACCGCATCGGCGCCACCCACGCCGGCGCGATGGACATCAACGCGGCCTGCGCCGGGTTCAGCTACGCGCTGTCCGTCGCCTCAGACGCGGTGCGCTCAGGCAGCGCGCGGCACGTCGTCGTCATCGGCTCCGAGAAGATGACCGACTTCATCGACCCGCACGACCGCGGCATGGCCTTCCTCTTCGGTGACGGCGCCGGCGCGGTTGTCGTTTCGGCGTCCGACACCCCTGGCATCGGCCCGGTGGTGTGGGGCAGCGACGGTGCGCACATCGAGACCATCACCCAACGTCCCACCTACGTCGAGGTGCAGCACGCGCTCGCGACCGGCCAGCCGCTTGAGCCGGTGGCGCTGCGGATGGCCGGGCAGACGGTTTTTCGCTGGGCCGTGACGAAAATGGGTCCGGCCGCGCAGAAGGCGCTCGACCTCGCGGGCGTGCGCGCCGACGAGCTCGGCGCGTTCGTCCCGCACCAGGCGAACCTGCGCATCGTCGAGTCGCTGGTCAAGACGCTGAAGCTGCCACCGAGCGTCGTCGTCGCCCGTGACATCGAGACGCAGGGCAACACCTCGTCCGCCTCGATTCCGCTGGCACTGTCGGCGTTATTGCAACGAGGCGAGGTGCAAAGCGGCCAGCCGGCGCTGTTCATCGGCTTCGGCGCTGGGCTCACGTACGCCGCGCAAGTCGTGGAAATCCCGTAAATCCCACCCCCGTAAGGAGAACACTCATGGCCCTGTCCCAGCAGGAGATCCTCGCCGGTCTCGCCGAGATCGTGAACGAGGTGGCTGGCATTCCGGCTGCCGACGTCCAGCTGGACAAGAGCTTCACCGACGACCTCGACGTCGACTCGCTGTCGATGGTGGAAGTGGTGGTCGCCGCCGAGGAGAAGTTCGGCGTCCGGATTCCCGACGACGACGTCAAGAACCTGAAGACGGTTGGCGACGCGGTCACGTACATCGAGAAGGCCGGCGTCACCGCCTGACACCACAATCGCGGACGGCGGGCGGCTCGCGAATTCGCGTCAAGACCTTCGCGCAGCCGCCGCCAACCCGCCTGATGCTCCAAGTTTTCCTCCAGGAAAGGCAATTCCGTTGAGTGCAGCAGCCACCGATCGCCGCCGGGTAGTCGTCACCGGCCTCGGCGCCACCACACCGCTTGGTGGCGACGTGGCCACCACCTGGGCTGGCCTCCTCGAGGGACGGTCGGGCGTCTCGACGTTGACCGACGAGTGGGCGCTCAGCCTGCCCGCGCGCCTCGCCGCGCGGATTGCCGTTGAACCGCTTGCGGTTCTTGAGCGGGTCGAAGCGCGCACGCTTGACCGCTCGCAGCAGCTCGCGCTCATCGCGGGTCGTGAGGCGTGGGCGCACGCCGGTAAGCCGGACGTCGACAAGACCCGTCTTGGCGTGGTTTTCGCCACCGGCATCGGAGGCCTCACCACGCTGCTCAACGCGTACGACGTCCTGAAGGAGAGCGGCCCGCGCCGCGTCTCGCCGCACACCGTCCCGATGCTCATGCCGAACGGCCCGGCGGTGACCGTCGGCCTCGACGTCGGCGCGCAAGCCGGCGTCCACGCCCCGGTGAGCGCCTGCGCGTCCGGCGCCGAAGCCATCGCGCACGCCATTCAAATGATTCGCGGCGGCCGCGCTGACATCGTGGTGTGCGGCGGCACCGAAGCGGTCATCCACCCGCTGCCGCTCGCCGCGTTCGCCTCAATGCGCGCGATGTCGACCCGCAACGACGAACCGCTGCGCGCGTCGCGCCCGTACGACAAGGCGCGTGACGGTTTCGTGATGGGCGAGGGAGCGGGCGCCCTCGTGCTCGAGACGGAGGAGCACGCCAAGGCGCGCGGCGCGCACATCATCGCCGAGCTCGCCGGCGTCGGCATGTCGGCCGACGCTTATCACTTCGCAGCGCCCGAACCCGAGGGCCGCGGCGTCATCCGCGCCCTGAACGCGGCGCTCGCCGACGCCGACCTCACGACGTCCGACATCGTGCACATCAACGCCCACGCGACCTCGACGCCTGCCGGCGACACCGCGGAGGCGAAGGCCATCCGGGCCGTCTTCGGCGGCGACGCCGATCGCGTCGTGGTGAGCGCGCCGAAGTCGAACATGGGCCATCTGCTCGGAGCCGCCGGCGCCGTCGAGGCGATCGCGACGATCCTCGCCGTCAACGAGAAGGTCGTGCCACCGACGTTGAACCTCGAAGACAAGGACGACGAGGTCGACCTCGACATCGCGACCGTCGACACCCGGCGGATCGGCGAGGGGGCCGCGATCTCCGACTCGTTCGGGTTCGGCGGCCACAACGTCGTCCTCGTCGTCAAGCCAGCGTGAGCGCCGGCGGGAAAGGAAACGCTGTGACAGCAACCGAGACCTCCACCGCGGTCGATCCGCGCTCACCGAGCGCGCGGCTCGCCGCGCTGTTCGACGAGGGCACCTTCGAGCCGATCACGGCGGTCGATGACAGCGGCGTCCTCGCCGGCGTCGGGCGAATGCTGGGCACGCCGGCCGTCGCATTCGCCAGCGACCCCACGATCCAAGGTGGCGCCCTGGGAAGCGCCGGTTGCGACGCGATTGTCGCGGCGTACGACCGGGCGCTCGCCGACGCCGCCCCGGTGGTGGGCCTGTGGCACTCCGGTGGGGCGCGGTTGCGCGAAGGCGCCGAAAGCCTTGACGGCATCGGCCGGATCTTCGCCGCGATGACCCGCGCCTCGGGCAAGGTGCCGCAGATCTCGGTCGTGCTTGGACCCTCCGCCGGCGGCGCGGCCTACGGACCGGCCCTCACCGACATCGTCATCATGGCCCCGAACGGGCGCATCTTCGTCACCGGCCCCGACGTCGTCCGAAGCGTCACCGGCGAGGACGTCGACATGGAGCGGCTCGGCGGCGCGGAGGTGCACGGTCGGCGCAGCGGCGTCGTCCATTTGCTCGCCGACTCGGACGCCGCGGCGTTCGAGCAGGCTCGTGAGCTGGCAGATTTGCTTGGCAACCAAGGTAAATTCGGCGACGCGGAGCTCGTCGACATTGATCTCGCCGGCCTGCTGCCGGAAGGCGCGAAGCGCGCGTACGACGTCCACCCATTGGTCAAAGGCCTGCTCGACTCCGCCGGGGTTGAGCTGCACGCCAAATGGGCGCCCAACATCGTCACCACGCTGGGTCGGCTTGGCGGTCGCACCGTCGGCGTCATCGCGAACAACCCGTTGCGGCTGGGCGGCTGCCTCGACGCCACATCCGCGGAGAAGGCGGCGCGGTTCGTGCGCACCTGCGACGCGTTCGGAGTTCCGCTGATCGTGCTCGTCGACGTGCCCGGTTACCTGCCTGGCCTCGGCCAAGAGTGGGACGGCGTCGTGCGGCGCGGCGCCAAACTGCTGCACGCGTTCGCGGAGGCGGTCGTGCCCAGGGTCACCCTGATCACGCGCAAGGCTTACGGCGGCGCGTACATCGCGATGAACTCGCGCGCCCTCGGCGCGACGAGGGTGCTCGCGTGGCCGGGCGCGGAGGTCGCGGTGATGGGGTCGGTCGCAGCGGTGCGGATTTTGCACCGGCGCAAGCTCGCCGAGGTCGGCGAGGCGCTACGGCCGTCGCTTGAGCTGGAGCTCGCGGCCGAGCACGAGAAACTCGCCGGCGGCATCGACAAGGCGATCGCGATGGGCGTCGTTGACGACGTGATCTCCCCAAAGGAGACCCGCACCGTCATCGCGGCGACCATCGCCGAAGCGCCGCAGGCGCGGGGAGCGCACGGCAACATCCCGCTGTGAGCGGGCGCACATGCTTGAGGGCCGGTCCCGGGGTGGGTGACCGGCCCTCATTTACGTTCGGTCGCTGCCACCGCCGCGCGCGTGCGGGGCTGCCGCGGGCGGGCGGCTAGCCGACCTGGTGCAGCCAGCGAACGGGCGCGCCGTCGCCGGCGTGCCGGAAGGATTCAAGTTCGGCGTCCCACGGCCCGCCAAGCAGGCGGTCAATCCCAAGTCGGACGTCGTCACCCGCCGCGAGTAGGTGGCGCAGCCGGTTTTCCGGGACGACGAGATCACCGTTGGCCGAGGTCGAGGCGTGGAACAGACCCAGGCTCGGGGTGAAGGCGTATCGCTCGCCGTCGCAGCCAGCGGATGGGTCCTCGGTGACCTCGAAACGCACCGGCCAGCCCAGCAGCGCCGAGGCGAGCCGCCCGGCGCACCCGGGCTCCCCCACCCAGGCCGACTCGGTGCGCACGGTGCCAGGGGACGCGGGTTGGGGCCGCCAGTCGAGGCGCACGGGCATGCCAAGCACCCCCGCGACCGCCCATTCGATGTGCGGACCGACCGCGGGTAGCGCGGAGTGGACGTACAAGACGCCGCGTGTTGCCACCGAAACCTCCCAGAGACGTCAACCGAGGTGCGCCTTCCCCGACGTCCTCTTGTTGTCTCTGGAGTCCCAGCGGTCACATTCTGCATCACCGAACGCCGCCGCGCCAGCGTGGCACGCCGACGTGCGTGCCTCGCCGAGTGGGCGAAGACTCACCTTGCCGGCCCGGCGCGTCCCAGGAATATCCGCCCACTCGGCCGCCGAAAGCCTCGGGACTTGCGCCGCAAGATCAGGTCGGTTGCTTCCCAGGGTCTGAGGAGTGCCCTGGGAACAGCTTCTTGGCCGGGTCGATCACCACCGCGGCGTTGTTGACGGCGGTCGCCGCCTCCCCCAGGCCGACCGAGATCAGCTTCACCTTGCCCGGGTAGTCGGTGATGTCGCCGGCCGCGAAGATGCGCGGCACCGATGTGGCCATCGTGGTGTCGACCGCGATGTGCCGATGCCGCAGCTCCATGCCCCACTCGGCGAGCGGTCCGAGTTCGGCGACGAAGCCGAGCGCCGCGACCACCTCGTCGACGTCCAGCTGCTCGGTGGCGCCGCTGTCGTGGTCCTTGACCTCGACGACCTCCACCCGTTCCCCGCCATCGATAGAGGCCACCTGGTAAGGCGTCATGATGCGCACGGAGGACTCCCGCAGCTGCCGCACCGACGCCTCGTGCGCGCGAAACTCGTTACGCCGGTGGCAAACGGTCACGGACGCCGCGACCTGCTCCAGCATCAGCGCGTAGTCGACCGCGCTGTCGCCGCCGCCGACCACGAGCACCCGCTTGTCGCGAAGGGCGTTCGGATCAGGCACGAAGTAACGCAGCCCACGACCCTCGTATTGCTGGCCCGCGGGCAGCGGGCGCGGGCTGAAAATCCCGATGCCGGCGGTGACCAAAATCGCCTTCGCGCGGATGGACAACCCGGTGTTCGTCGCCACCTGAAGCGTGCCGTCGTCCAGGCGGGTGAGCTCCCCGGCGCTGTGACCGAGCAGGAACGTCGGATCGTACGTCTGCGCCTGCTTGTAGAGATCGGCGGCAAGTTCGCGGCCGAGAATGGAGGGGATGCCGCCGACGTCGTAGATGACCTTCTCCGGATACAGCGCGGCGAGCTGGCCACCGGGCTCGGTGAGCGAGTCGACCACGACGACGGACAGCGCGCGAAAACCGGCGTAGTAGGCGGCGTAGAGACCGGAGGGCCCGGCGCCCACGATCAGCAGATCAACGTCGTGATCGAACGGCCCGGTGGCTGGCTCGACCGATGATGGCCCGGACGGCTCCGACACGGCGGTCAACTCCTCGCGACTCACGTGGCACACGGTTGGGCCCGACGCTAGTACGACCAAGGTCTGCGTGCACGGGTCTATCGACCTATCTCGTCCTGGTTTCTTCGCCACGGGCTCTCCGGTCGCACGCGTCGGTGACGCGCCTCACAAGACCGGCTTGCCGCTGTGCGGTCAGACCGGCGTGGCGGAGCGCCCGTAAACTCGCGGCATGGCGCCACCTCCCCTGTTGCGCGGGCGTCGCCTGGTCGCCGCGCTGATTGGGTTGGCCGCGCTGGGCGTGGCGATCCTCGGCGTCCACTACGCCGACGAGAGCCATCCGGGTCGGATTGACTCCGCCATCGACAGCCGGGTCCGTCATCGGCTGCGCGGGCAGTTGCGGGTGCTGCATCACCTGGTCGCGTTGGCAGACCCGATTTCGGTGGTCGTGGGATGCGCGGCGCTGGCCGCCATCTTCTTCGTCGCCGGACGACGAAGAGCGGCGCTGCTGGCCGTGCTAGGACCGGCCTGCGCTGCCGGAATCGCGGAATTCGTGTTGAAGCCGCTCATCAACCGCCGCATCAATGACGCGTTGTCCTTCCCGAGCGGGCACACCACCGCGGCGGTCTCAGTCGCGATCGTCATCGCCATCGCCTTGCTCGGACCGAGCCGCCCGCCGTGGCCGCCGCCGATCCGCTTCGCCCTCTCGGCGCTCGCGCTGGTCGGCGCCGCCGCCGTCGCCACCGCGCTCGTCGGCTCTGGTTACCACTACAGCACCGACACGGTCGGTGGATTCTGCGTCGCGATCGGCGTGGTGCTCGGCGTGGCGTGGGGAATCGACGCGGTGTCCGTAAATTCAGAGCATGACCCGCCTCGCGCCGTCCGAACGCGCCAGCTTGTGTGACCTGCTCGACTTGCTCGGGCCGGACGAACCGACGCTGTGCGAAGGCTGGCGCACGCGAGACCTCGCCGCGCACCTGGTGTTGCGCGAGGGCCGCTTCGACGCGATGCCCGGCATCGCCGTCCCGCCTCTCGCGCCATGGACGAAGCGCGTGCAAGACGCCCTCGCGGGCGGCGACTTCCGCCGTTTGGTGCGACGGCTGCGCACCGGACCACCGGTGTGGTCGCCGGTTCGATTGTTCGAAGAGCAGGCCAATGGCGTCGAGTTCTTCATTCACCACGAAGACATCCGCCGCGCCCAGCCCGAGTGGCGGCCGCGGGCGCTGTCACAACCGGTCGACGACGAGCTGTGGGGGCGGGCCAAACGGCTGGCCAAGTTCTCGCTGCGCAAGGAGCGCGACGCCGTCGATCTGGTCCGCGCTGACACCGGCGAGCGGCATCATGCGCGCGACGCGGCCGCCGGCGGCGCAAGCCGAACGGTGACCGGCACGTCGTCCGAGCTACTGATGTACTTGTTTGGACGACGCGATCACGCGCGGGTGGAGCTCTCGTAGTCAGGCTGCGGGTCCGGCTGCGCGACGTGGCAGGCGGCCTCGTGGCGCTCGCCAAGCAGTCGCAACTGGGGCGTGACCCGGTGGCACTCCTCGACGGCGAAGGGGCACCGCCAGCGGAACCGACAGCCTGGTGTCGGGTCGACCACTCGCGGCGGCTCGCCGTGGCCGCTGTCCTCATCGATGTCGAGCGGCGCGCGGGGGTCGGGCACCGCGGCGAGCAACAGCTGCGTGTAGGGATGCTTCGGATTTGCCAGCACCGCCTGCGTCGGTCCTGACTCGACGATGTGACCTGCGTACATCACGATGAGCCGGTCGGCGACGTAGCGCGCACTCGCGATGTCGTGGGTGATGTAGAGGAACGACACGCCCTCGTTGGCCCGCAGGTCGGCCATCACGTTGAGCAGGCCGATCCGGATCGACACGTCGAGCATCGACACCGGCTCGTCGGCAAGGATGAGTTTCGGCTTGTAGGCCAACGCCTGCGCGAAGCCGACCCGCTGCCGCTGGCCGCCGGACAGCTCGTAGGGGTAGCGCTGCAAGATGTCGGACGCCGGCGTGAGGCCAACCGCCTCAAGGACCCGCTCGGCCTCGGCGAACCGCTGCGTCCGGCTGACGTCGTGACGATGCAGCTTCAAGCCGCGCATGATGCCGTGCGAGACGCGAAACGCCGGGTTGAGTGAGCTGAACGGGTCCTGAAAAACCATGGGGACGTCGCTGCGGTACGCCAACTGGTCGCGACGGGTCCGCATGCTCGACAGCGCGCGGCCCCGGTAGAGGATCTCGCCGCTGGTGGGCTTGTACACCCGCGCGAGCAGCCGGGCGATCGTGCTCTTTCCGCTGCCGCTCTCGCCGGCGAGCGCGACGATCTCCTGCCGGTCGATCACGATGCTCGCGTTGTCGACCGCGTGCAATGTCTTGCGCGACAGGTTGCCCCCGACCTTGAAATGCTTGGTCAGTTGGCGGGTCTGCAGCAGCGGGACATGCGTCGACTCGGCGGTCACGACGCCTCACCCTCTCTCGTCTCCGCCAGCGCGCGGGCGCCCTCCGGCTTCGGCCGATGCAGCAGGCAGCGGGCGCGGGCGGGTCCGACGTCGTACAGCGCAGGCTCGACGACGTGGCAGTCGGCGAACACATCGGGACACCGTGGATTGAACCGGCAGCCGGCGGGCGGGTGCGCGAGGTCGGGCGGCGAGCCGGGGATTCCGGTCAGCCGGGTCAGCGGTCCCTTGATGGACGGGAAAGCGTCGAGCAGGCCTCGGCTGTATGGGTGCGCGGGGCGGTCGAACACCTGGCGGGTTGGCCCCACCTCGACGATCTGGCCCGCGTACATCACCAACAGCTGGTCGGAGAAGTGGCTGACCAACGACATGTCATGCGTGACGAACATCACGGCGAACCCAAGGTCGCGCTGGAGTTTCTTGATTTGCAGCATGAGCTGTCGCTGCGCGACGACGTCGAGCGCGGACGTCGGCTCGTCCATGATGACCAGATCTGGCGTGAAGAGCAGCGCCATCGCGATCATGGCCCGTTGCCGCATTCCGCCGCTGAGCTGGTGCGGGTAACTCTTCAGGTGGATGGGGTCGATGCCCACGAGCTCCAGCACTTCAGCGGGGCGATCGGCGTCGACATGCTCGTCATGCGCGTCGATGACGTCCCGGAACTGCGCCCCGATGCTCTTCACCGGGTTGAGCGCGTTCATGGCGCTTTGCATCACGACGGAGAAGTCGCGCCAGCGAAGCGCGCTCAATGCCTTCTCGGTCATCGTGACCAGGCTGTGCCCGTTGAATCGCACGGTGCCGCCGGTGATCGCAGCGGGCGGGCTGAGCAGTTGGGCGATCCCGAACAGCAGCGTGGACTTCCCGCACCCGGATTCGCCGACGACCCCGACGAACTCGCCAGCGTGCACGTCAAGGTCGACGTTGTCGACCGCGCCGACGGCGCCCCGCGACGACGCGTATTCGACCGTCAGCCCGCGGACCTCAAGAATCGGCGCGCTTGACACGATGCCTCCGAACCGGCCGCAGCGCCGGATTGCTGATTTCGTCGAACGCGTAGTTGAGCAGAGCGAATGACACGCCCAGCAAGGCCACCGCCAAACCAGGCGCCAGCGCCCACGCCGGGAAGCCGCTGACCAGCGCGCCCTGGTTTTGCGCCCAGTACAGCATGGTGCCCCAGCTCAACGAGCTCGGATCGCCGAGACCGAGGAACTGCAGGCCGGCGGCCGTCAACACCGCGTACAACGCCGCGCCAAGGAAGTTGGCCAGGATCAGCGACGTCATCGTCGGCAGCACCTCGACGATGATGATGTAGGAGCGACGCTCTCCGCGCACCCGCGCGGATTCAAGGAAGTCTCGATTTCGCAAGGACAATCCCTGCGCCCGGAGCTGATTGGCGCCGTACGCCCATCCCGTGGCGATGAGCACGATGATGACGACGGCTAGGTTTCCCTTTCCGGCGTACGTCGCGAGCACGATGATCAGCGGGAACGTCGGTAGCACCAGGAAGACGCCCGTGAGCATCGACAACACGTCGTCCGCGATCCCACCGAGATAGGCGGCGGAGACGCCGATGACCACCGAGAGCGCCGTGGCGCCAAGCCCTGCCACCAGCGCGATTATCAGCGACTCGCGGGTGCTGTACACCAGTTCCGCGTAGACATCTTGGCCCAGGCCGGTAGTGCCGAGCCAGTGTTTGAGCGAGGGGTGCAGCAGCTGTTGAAACTGCCCGACCGCGCGGGGGTCGCCGTGCTGCCATGGCACGAAGACGTGGGGTACCGCGGCGAGCAGACAGAAGAGAAAGAGCAGCACGAGGCCGGCCATCGCCTTGCGGTTCGAGAGGATGGCCCGCGCCAATCCCCCGTGGCCGCGCCGACGGGTGCGCGTGACATCGGCGCCGGGCGCGCTGTCGAGGAGAAGAGTGCTCACCGCGCTATCCCTTCGCCCGTGCCCGCGGATCCAGCAGGAAGATGGCGAAGTCCGCGATCAGCACGCAGACCAACACGGCGAGAGTCACCAACATGAAAAGCGCCTGCAGCAGCGGGTAGTCGGTGCCCGCGGTGGCCAGGTAGAACATGTGGCCGAGTCCGGGGTAGTTGAACACGTACTCGACGAGGATCGTGCCGCCGATGACGTAGCCCAATGACATCGCAAAGCCGGACAGGTTGGGCAGCAAGGCGTTGCGCGCCGCGTAGTCGAACATGATGCGGCGGTTGGGCAATCCCTTGGCGCGCGCCATCCGCACGTAGTCCTCGGCCAGCGTGGTGATGGTGTTGTTGCGCATGGTCAAGATCCACCCGCCGATGGCGGTGATGAGGATCGTCCCGGCAGGCAGTATCGCGTGCTTCAACACGCTGCCGATGAACTGCCCCGACCACTCCGGCTGCAGCCCGAGGTCATAGTTGCCGTCGTTGGGCAGCAGCGCGTGGGCGCCGTTCGCGAAAAGCACGATCGACAACAGCGCGACCCAGAAGTACGGAAGCGCCGAGGTGACGACGAAGACGGGTGGCACGATGCCGTCGAGGAGGCCGCCGCGCCGCCACCCGGCCACGATGCCGATGAGGGTGCCGATGACGAACGCCATGATCGTCGCCACCCCGACGAGGCCGAGGGTCCATGGCAACGCCTGGCGGATCATCGAGGTGACCGAGGCGCCAAGGCTGCTGCCTCCGATCGAAACACCCCAGTTAAAGGTCAGCATGTCCTTGAGATAGGTGATGTATTGGCTGAACAACCCAGCGTGCGGGTCGAATCCGAACGACGCGAGCAGCGCGTTGAGCTGCTCCGGCGACGCGATCCGCCCGCTGTGGTTGAGCTTTGCTTTGAGCACCTGCGCCGGGCTGCCCGGCATCATGTGCGGGATCAAGAAGTTGATGGTCATGGCGGCCCACAAGGTGAGCACGAAGAACCCCAATCGGCGAAGCAGAAATCTCATCGCTGGCTCCTCGCGCTCACCTTGTGCCGCTGCGTACGCTACCCGTGAGGCGCTACTTCTGGGCCGACTTCGACCACAGGTTCAGCAGCACCTGCTCGTCGTCCGGGAAGTTCCACGGAGCCGGCTGGGCATACGCGTTGTCCTTGGTGGGCCACCCCTGCAGGTCGCTGGTGTTGTACTGGTACCAGTCGACCGACTCGGTGGTCGGGATGAACGGCACGTCCGAGATCATGTGCGCGGAAATCTGCTTGATGATCGAGACCTGGGTCGCGTCGTCCGCCGTGGCGTAGTCGTCGAATAGCTTGTCGACCTCGGCGTTGCTGTACCGCTCGTAGTTCGAGGGCGCGTCCGTGCCGATCGGCGCCGAGTTCTTGGAGTACAGAAGTTGGCGCAACTCGTAGTACGGCGACGGTCCACCGGACAGCTGCGGGCCGTACGCGAGGTCGAAGTCACCCTTGTAGAGCCGGTCGTTGTACGTCTGGCCCTCGAGGTCTTGAACCGTCAGGTCGATGCCGATCGGCTTCAACTGCTGCTTGACGACGGCAAGCGACGCGTCCCAGTCGGTGTAACCGGAGACGGTGATGACGGTGAGCTTCAACGGCTTGTCGGGGCCGTAACCGGCCGAGGTGAGCAGCTGCTTGGCCTTGTCGGGGTTGGGCTTGTCGTAACCGGAGGCCTTCAGCGCGTCTGCGTCGAAGTACTTGTCGAACGTCGGAGTGACGATGCCGGTCTGGTTGGCCGCCGGCTGGTAGCCGCTTTCACCGAGCTCCGAGATCTTCTGCCGGTCCAGCGCCGCCGCGATCGCCTGCCGAACCGCCAGCGTGCTCGTCGCCTTGTGAGACGGGTCGTTGTTCGGAATCAGCGCCACGTTGGTCATCGGCGGGAACCAGTAGTTGTTGTCCTTGCTCTTTGACTTGTAGGCGGCGTCGATGTTCGGAATGTACTGACCGCCCCACTGCGCTTTGCCGTTGGCCAGGTCGAGGTTCGCCGGACCGTTGTCGAGGTACGCCGGGTACTGCACCTTCTGGATCCACGGCTTGCCGGGCTGCCAGTAGTCCGGGTTGGCCGTGTAGGTGATGTTGTTAGGCGTGCACGGGTTCACCATGAACGGCCCGCTGCCGACCGGCTTCTCGTCGGCCCACGTGTCGGGCTTGGCCGCCGGGTCGCCGGTCGACCAGATGTGCTTCGGCACGATTCCGACCTGGCCGGCGAACAGGTAGAAGTACGTCTGCGCGTTGCCGGCGAAGGCCATGGTGACCTGGTTGCCGTTGGCGGTCACGCTTTGCAGCCCGGCGCCGGTCCACAGCGAGTACAGGTCAAGCGCGGAGTTCTGTTTCATCAGGTTGAACGTGAATGCGACGTCGTCGGCCGTCACGGGCTGACCGTCGTTCCACTTGACGCCGTCGCGGATCAGGAAGGTGATGGACTTCTTGTCGTCACTCCACTTGTAGGACGACGCGAGCATCGGGGTTTCCTTGCCCGCCTGCAAAGAGTTGACGTAGACCAGCGGCTCATACACGAACCCCAGCGAAAGTGAGTTGACCGCGGGGTTGAACGGGTTGAACTGACAGGTCCAGTTCTGGCCCGCCTCGTTGGAGATGGTGACCGATCCGCCCTTCTTGTGCTCCCCGGTCGCGCTGCCGCCGCTTGACGGCGCGGAGCTCGGCGCCGAAGTGGCGCCGGTGGCGCTCGAGGTCGGGGTCGTGTTGCTGGTGTTGTGACTGCTTCCGCCACACGCGGCCGCCAAAACGCCGACTGACACGGCGACCGCTGCGCCTTTCAAACGCCTCATCGTGATTGCCCCTCACTGTTCGCCCGGAAGGATTCGTTGGTAGGAACGGGAATCATGCGAGCGCCTCCTCGCCGAGGACGGCACCCGCCGCTTCCACGCCAAGTGCCAACGCTCCGATCAATGGCGCGTCGAACGGGAATTCCGCGGTCACCAGCTCGGGAGGGAAGGGGACCGCGGCGTCGAGCGCGCTGCGCAAGCCGGGAGCGAGGCGAGCCCACGACCGCACCATGCCGCCGCCGACCACGATCCGCGCGGGATCGACGGCGACCGCGAGATTCACGACATGCATCGCGAGCTCGCGGACAAACCCATCGATGAGCGCCGCCGCCGATGCGTCGCTCGTCGCTTGCTCGAACAATTGGGTGGCCGTGGTCGGACGGCCCAACTCGGCGCTCGCGATGGCGGCCAACGCCTTGCCGCTCACAACGTCCTCGAGCGTTATGCGTTGCGTGAGCGGGGCCCCGACGTCGCTCACCTCGCGCAGGTTGTACCCGATCTCCCCCGCCGCGCGATGCGCGCCGGTCACCACCGCGCCGCCGGCGACGATGGCGGCGGCGAGCCCGGTCCCAAGGTTCAGATACAGACCAGGGTCGCAGCCGACGAGCGCGCCCCAGCGCGCCTCCGCCTGCGTCGCGGCCTTGACGTCGGTGGCCAACGCGACCGGCACCCCGGGAAACGCGGCCTTCAACTCCTGGCCGAACGCGAGACCCTCCCATCCCGGGATGGCCGGCGCCAGCTCCACCCGATCGTCGAATGGAATGCCGAAGGTCGCCGCGCCGACAGCGGCCAAGTCCCCTTGCGGCGCAGCCGTTTCCAGCAACGCTCGGCCAGCCGCGATCGCGCGGCTCATCGCCGCCGCGGCTCCGTCGTCCGGAAAGCTGTCAACCGTCGTCGTGCCGAGCCGCACGCCCGCCAGATCGCAGATCGCGACAGCGATTTTGGTCCCGCCGAAGTCGAGCCCCAAGACCACAGGCGAGCGGGTCATGCGCGGCCTTCCTGCTAGGCGGCGGTCCGTCGAAGATTGTTAGGAAAGTAACCTATTGATTTCAGAGACGCAAGACCGTGAGGTAACGGGTTGAGTACGATCAAGCGCAACTTTGGGGAGGTCAGCGTGACCGTCGCCACTGGCGTCAACGGCCGACGATCGGTAGCCCGCCCAGCGCTGATCCGGGCGATGAACGAGCAGGTGATGCTCGACCACATCCGCCACGCGGGTCCGCTGTCGCGCGCCGACCTGGCGCGCATCTCGGGATTGTCGAAGCCGACCGTGTCGCTCGCGCTCGCCAACATCGAGCGCGCCGGACTGGTGCGACCTGCTGGTCACCGGACCGGCGTGCCGGGCCCGGCGGCGATCTTGTATGAGGTGCGGCCGGAAGCTGGATTCGTCCTCGGCCTCGATGTCGGCCGGCAATTCATTCGCGGGGCGATCGCCGACATGACCGGCACGGCGAGGGCCAAGTTGTCGGCCCGGGCGAAGGCGACGAACGGTCAGCGGCTCGTCGATGAGCTCATCGCCTTATCCCGGTCCCTGTTAAAGGAAGTGGGCGTCGAGCAGTCGGCGATCACCCAAACCGTGATGGGCAGCCCCGGGGTCTACGATCCGCGGCGCGACGCGCTGGCGCTGGCCGGGAGCCTGCCGGGGTGGCAGTCTCCCGCGGTGCTCGCCCAGCTTCGGAAGGCCTTCGGCGCGCATCTCATGGTGGAGAACGACATCGACGTCGCCGCGCTCGCCGAACGCGCGCACGGCCACGGCCGCGAGGTGGAGAACTTCGCGTTCGTGTCGGTCGGCACCGGCATCGGCATGGGTCTCGTGCTCGGCGGCAAGCTGCACCGGGGCTCGCACGGCGCCGCCGGCGAGATCGGCTACCTGCCGTTTTCCGAAGGCCACGGCGCGGACGTCGCGGACGCCCGCAAGCGCGGCAGCTTCGAAGCCGCCGCGTCGGCCGCCGCCGTGGTGCGCGCGGCGAAACGCGCCGGTGTGCGCAACGCGACCTCGGCGCAGAAGGTGTTCGCCGCGGCGGCGCAAGGCGACCAGCAGGCGGCCGCCGTGGTCGCCGAGGAGGCGTTGCTGGTCGCGAAGGCGATCTGCGCCGTGGTCACGGTCGTCGACCCCGAGCTGATCGTGTTGGGCGGCGGGATCGGGCAGGCGCCGGGGTTCATCGCGGCGGTGACGGCGCAACTGCACGCGCTCGCGCCGGTGGCGCCAGAGGTGAAGGTGAGCGCCCTCGGCTCAGACGCGGTCGTCGACGGTTGCCTCGCCGCCGGGGTCGATCGGGCGTGGGAACTGGTGACGGCGGCGATTCCGCCGCCTAGCGCCGACGCGGCGCCGTAACCGTCAGCGCCGTAGGCGCGTTGAACGCGTCGATCTCGACCAACGCGTCGGCGTCGCCGTGCCGCGCGGTCAGCGTGACCTCCTGCTCGGCGAACAGCGTCACGTCGTTGTCGGTCCAGCAAATCGGCGCGATCGGCTCTCCGGCGGCCGTGACGAGCGAAGCGTGCACGCCGATGGCCGGCGTTCCCGCCGATGACGTGTTGCGCACCGTGACGCTCGTGGTGGCCCGCGCCCCGGCGACGTCGGTCCGCGCGGCGATCTCCAGCGTGGGCGCGGGAACGTCCTGTAGGCCGGTGAGGTCGGCGTACGCGGACTGCGGCGTGTGCTGCCAGAACGTCTTCTCCCAGTCGAGGACGTCGTCGACGGTGGACAGCCAGTAGACGTTGCGCGCGGCGGGCACGTCGGGCGAGCCCGCGGAGCGCAGTTCGACGAAGTAGGTCGTCGAGATCCCTGCCGGCACCTCGACTTTCGCCGCCCTGAAAGCGTTTCCTGGTTCGAGTTCGCCGATCTCGTGGGACCGCTGCGACACCACCGTGCCCGCGAGATCGCGAACGATCACCTCGAGGAGGCGCGGCCCGATCCGGCGGGCCAGCCCGTTGACCACGATCACTTCGCCCGTCGCGTAGTCGTAGAGCGGATGCACCGGTTCATTGGCCTTCTTGGCCCCGAAGTACGCGCCCGCCGGATCCAAGTAGTAGTCGTACAACTGCCAGTTCAAGCTTGGCCATGCGGTGTTGAGCATCCAGTAGATGACACCGGTCGCCGGCTGCTCGGCGGTGAACCGGCTGCGGTAGGCCTCGAATTGCGCCCGCACCATCTCGTAATTCGCAAGCTGGGATTTGCGCACGAAGTCGCGGAGGCTGGTGATTTCGCCGTAACGGCTGGTGAGGGCCGCGGCGAAGATGCCGAGGTTGTCGAAGGGCGACGGGGGCGCCGCGTGATACTGCCGCGCCTTGGGATGCTGCCACAACCGGTCGAGTTCGTCGGCGGAAAGCATCTTGCGCAGGCTGGGCAAGCGCGGCACCGAGTGCCCGGCGCTGCATTCGCTGTCGAATCCGACGGCCGCTCCGACTCTGGTGTCGTACCAGTACACCGGCGGGACCCAGTCGTAGGGCCACATCTTCATGCCTGACGGCCCGGCGGCGCGCGTGGCCGTGCTTCCGACGTCGCTTTGACCCGACGCCCAGGCGTTGTTCCACTCGCTCGACCCGGACGAGATGATCGGCAGCGTCCATCCGGCGGCCCGCAGCTCCTCCACATAGCTGTCGGCCAGCTGTTCCGGCGGCGCGAAGTCGCTCCCGATCATGAACCCGATGACACACGCGTGGTTGCGAAGCAGCCGCGCCTCACTGGCCATCGAACGACGGGCGATCTCGAAGTCTTGCTCGCTCCACGCAGCGCCGCCGGTGCCGGCGTGCGACTCCCATTTGTCGCAACACTCCCAGCCCGGCAACACCATCACGCCAAGCTCGTCGGCCATCTCGAAGAACTCGTCGTTCTCCAGCTTTCCCTCGAGCCGGATGGTGTTGAGACCCAGCTCGAGCGCGTACGTCAACTCGTCGCGCAGCCGCTGCGGGTCGTGTCGCAAGAAAATGTCAGGAGCCCAGCCACCGCCGAGCACCTGCACCGGGCGGCCGTTCACGCTGAACAGCCGGCCCCCACCCGCCACGATGCGGCTGGTCACCTCGCGGATGCCAAACGACGCGCTCGCGACGTCCGACACGACACCGTCGACGCTCACGACCAGCCGCAGCCGATGCAACGCCTGGCCACCGTGCCCCACCGGCCACCACAGCGCGGGATTGTCGATGGGAACGGTGAATTCGACCCGCGCGCGGTCGCTGGGCCCAACCATGACGGTCTGCGCGAAAGCGCGTTCGAAACCGGCGCCGCTGATCACGCCGGTCACTGCGACCGCGCGTGCGTCGGGGGCGCTGTTCTCGACGTCGGCGAAAACAGCGACGTCGGCATGGTCCAGCGACGGCGACAGCGAGCTGCGCACCAGCGGGTCGAGCAACCGGACGTCGCCGGTGCGCCGCACGACAACGTCGCGCCACACGCCCATGTTCGCGTCGGGCGGCAAGGGGTTCCAATCGACCCATCCGATTGACAGGTCGGTCATGGGATGGCCCGGATAAACCAGCAACGCCATGCAGTTCAGGCCTGGACCGGTGACTTCGGTGACGTCGAAGGTGCTGACCGGGTACGCGCCTGCCAACTGGTCGACGTCGGCGACCAGCTGCCCGTTCACCCACAGTTGCGCCTTGTGCAGCACGCCGTCGACGCGCACCAACGTGCGGCCGCCCGGGCCGACGTGAAACGGCGCCCGATACCACCACGGCACTTGGAAGGCCGTCGCGTCCACCTGGTCGCGCAGATTCGTCGAGCGCAGCACGTCGGGGTAGCGGCCCGCGGCCAGCAGCGCGGCCAGCACGGTGGACCGCGCCGGGGCCTCGAGCCACCCCTCCGCGCGAAACTCGGCCCGTGCCACGACGTCGCCGCCGGGCGCGGCGACGGAGGAGCGAACCTGCCAGCGGGCGACCGTGGCTGACCCGCCCGGATCAAGCGCCCGAATTGGAACGACCGGCATCGCGGCACTCCTCGCAAGCCGTGGGCAAATAGTAAGGAGACCTTCCTACTGTGTCGGCGATAGTAGCGCCCCGCCCGGCTCGTGCGGAATGACGCCACCGGTCTGGTTGGATTTGGCGCCCGGGCGCCGATAGGAGGACGTGTCCGCGACGCACCGTCTTGCCCCGCCGGACTTGGACCGGCCGGCCCCCCAGCGGGCCCGCGAACGGACATGGACAATCGCGAGCTCGCTGCTCCTGGTCGTCATGGTCACCGCCAGCGCGCTGGCCGGGCTGCGATGGCGCTCCGACGTCGAACGCGAGCGAGCCGCCGTGTTCGAGACGACCGCGTCAGCGGTCGCGTCATCGGTGGTGACCACGCTCCTGCGGCAGACCGACCTGACAACCGTGGAACAAGCGCTGATCGCGCTGAACCCCGAGCTCACCAACGCGCAGTTCGCCGCCTGGTTCGAGCAGCTGAACGGGGACGCGCGCTATCCGGGCAGCGTCGGCTTTGGCTTCGTGAAACGGGTGCCCGCCGATCAGTTAGGCGAGTTCGTGGCGGAGCTGACCGCGGACCGGGCAAAGGCGTTGATGGTCAGAGGCAAGTATCAGGTGCTGCCGGCCGGAAACCGAGCCGAGTACTGCCTGGCCCGACTCGCGGTGTGGCTCGGGCCCGCTGGGCAGCTGCTGCCCACCCTCGACTACTGCGCGCCGACGCTCCCCGGCTACGGCACGTCGCCCACCGCCCGGGCGCTTGCGTCCGCGCGGGACACCGGCAACCTCACAGTCGCCGACCCGGTGGCCATTTATCCAGGCGAGATATTCGCGTTCGCGCCGGTGTATCAGGGCGGCAAGACACCGCCGAGCGTGGCCGAGCGGCGGAAGAACATCGTCGGATGGGTGGCGGCGACGTTCGACGGCCGGGCCATCATCACCGCCGCGCAGACCGACCGCCGCGACCTGCATGTCGAGGTGCTCGGCGGCGACCCCGGCCATCCGACCGTCTTCGCGGCCGACGGCGCCGAGCCGACGGGCAAGGTGTCGTCGCTGACCATGCCGGTCAGCGACGGCGGCACTTGGTCGGTGCGCGTGACGGGTCGTTCGCCTGCGGGCGGCGTGTCGGCGCAGGCTCAAGGCGTCGTCGTAGGCGTGCTCGGCCTGGCGATCAGCGCGCTGATCTTCGGCATGCTTCGGGTGTTATTGCGCAGCCGCAGCAGGGCCCTTCGACTGGTGCGCGAGCGGACAGAGGAGTTGCGACATCGCGCGCTGCACGACGACCTCACCGGATTGCCGAACCGCGCGCTCATCATGGACCGGATCGAGCAAATGGCCGAACGGGCCCGGCGCGGCGGCACCGCGGCCGCCGTGCTGTTCGTCGACCTCGACAGTTTCAAGGACGTGAACGACACCTACGGGCACGCGATCGGCGACGCGCTGTTGCGCACCGCGGCGGCCCGGCTCACCGGCTGCCTGCGCGCAACGGACACGGCCGGCCGCATTGGCGGTGACGAGTTCGTCGTGCTCGTCGAGGGGACGTCGTTGTCGGACGGCGGGGCGGCGGTCGCCGCCAGGTTGCTCGACGCCCTGCAAGAGCCGTATCAGCTCGACGAGTTGCCGGACGTCGTGCTGCGGGTGAACGCCAGCATCGGCGTGGCGGTCGCCGCAGCCCGCGTGGGCGCGGGTGTCGCGGACAGCACGCTCGCCGATGTCGCCGCCCGTTCCACCGACGACATCGGCGACGAGTTGTTGCGGCGCGCCGACATCGCCCTGTACGACGCGAAAGCAGCGGGCAAGGGG
>DASVDW010000202.1:0-4427 GCA_036380925.1 Acidothermaceae bacterium | reverse complement strand
GATTGCGCGCGCTGGCGTACCTGATCGTGGTCATCGCGGCGAGCGTGCTGTCGATTCCGTTCGGCATCTCCTCGTTCCAAGACCTCAGCGGCGGGCACTCGCCGTCCACCGGGTCGATCGCGCTGTCCACGATCGGCGGCGGAATCGTCTGGATGCTGACCGAGCCGCTGCTCGCGGCCGCCGTGACCCTGATCTACATCGACCGGCGGATGCGGGCCGAAGGGCTTGACATCCAACTCGCCCAAGCCGCGCGGCAAGCGGCCGGCGCGCCGCCGCTGACGTGATCGCCGCGTCACTCGCGCGCTCGACGCTGGTCGCCGCCAGCCCCCCGCCGCCCATCACCCGCGACGACGCGCGCCACGCGGCGCAACTGGAACTGTCGAAACCGGCCTATCACCACGGCGATCCGTCGATCACGCAGCGCGTCGTCCGGTGGGTCTTGCATCACATCGGCGACGCGCTCGCCACGGCCGCCCGCCACTCCCCCGGCAAAGGCATCGGACTGTTCGTCATCGCGCTCCTGCTCGCACTGGTCGTCGTCACGGTCGCGATCCGAGTCGGGCGAGTGCGCCGCACCGCCGCCGCGCTTGGCGGAGGCGTCCTCGGCCACACCAGGCGCACCGCGGCCGACCATCGCGCGCTCGCCCGCGAGCACGCGGCGCGCGGCCAGTACGCCGAGGCGGTGCGCGAATGGCTGCGCGCCACCACGCGGGAGTTGGAGGAGCGCGATGTGCTCGACGCGCGTCCGGGGCGCACCGCGGCGGAGCTGTGCGCAGAAGCGTCGGTCGCGCTGCCCGGCGTGGCTGACGACCTACGCCGCGCGTCGTCCATCTTCGAAAAAGTCTGGTACGGCGGCAAAACCGCGACAGCGGACGACGAGCGAACGCTGCGGCGGCTCGACGAGTTGGTGGCCGGCCCGCACCGCGCCTTGGTGGCGTCCCGATGACCGCGACGACGCTCGACGAGGCCCCGACGACAGCGTCGACGTCGTCCGATCTGAGCGTTCGCCAGCGCTGGCGGCGCTATCGGGTCCTTGTCGCGGTCGCCGCGTTCGGGGTCGTCGCGGCGATCGTGGTCGCCTTGGTGAGTTCCGGCGCGAACAACGGCGACCTCGATCCGCGCTCGTTTCGGCCGAACGGCACGCACGCGCTCGCGGCGTTGCTCGGACAACGCGGGGTGAGCGTCGACACCGAGACCTCCGTCGCGGCGGCGCTGTCGCGCGCTGACGTGGGCGCCACGCTGGTGGTCGCGCACCCCGAAAGACTTGACGACGTCGCGCTGTCCGACCTGGCCGCGAGCGCGGCGGACCTCGTCGTTCTTGAAGCCGGGCCGTTGGAACTTGGCGGGCTCGACCTCGCGGTGGCGCCGGGCGGCGACGCGTCCGACCAGCCACCGGCGTCGGTCGCGCCGGCCTGTTCGCTTCCAGCGGCGACGGCCGCGGGCGCGGTGACCACCGGCTATTACTCATATCGAGTGCCGGCGGGAGGTGTCGGCTGCTATCCGCTGGTCGACGGTTACGCGCTCGTCACCGTCGACCGGGGCGGGCGCGAGGTGACGCTCCTCGGTGACGCCACCCCGTTCACGAACGGCAAAATCGCGGACGGCGGGAACGCCGCGCTCGCGCTGGGTCTGCTGTCGGCGCATCCGAAGCTGGTCTGGCTGGCACCGGCGATCACCGGGGCCAGCGCTGAGTCGACCGGGCATTCGACACTGACCGACCTGCTGCCCGATCGGCTCAAGTGGGCCGTGCTGCAACTCGGGATCGCCGTCGGGCTCCTCGCGATCTGGCGAGGCCGCCGGCTCGGCCGGCTGGTGCCCGAGGCGTTGCCGGTCGTGGTCCGCCAGGCGGAGACCGTCGTGGGGCGGGCGCGGCTGTATCGGCAGGCGCGGGCCCGCGGCAAGGCGGCCGAGGCGTTGCGCGCCTCGACCCGATTCCGGCTGTCGGCTCGGCTCGGCGGGTCGGCGGCCGAGCCGACGTCGTCCGCTCGCGACGCCGTCGTCAACGTGATCGCCGATCGCACCGGGCGCGCCGCCACCGAGGTTGACCGGCTGCTGTACGGTGCGGCACCGACCGACGATCGGGAACTGGTGTCGCTCGCGCAGCGGCTGACGGCTTTGGAGCGGGAGGTCCTCGGGTGAGCGAGGCGAGTTCTGACAGCGCGCTCGGCGCCACCCACGGCGAGCAGTCGAGGCAGGCCTTCGTCGCGGTGCGCGGCGAGATCGCCAAGGCCGTGGTGGGCCAAGACGCCGTCGTCAGCGGGGTGGTGATCGCGCTGCTCGCCGACGGTCACGTGTTGCTGGAGGGCGTGCCCGGCGTCGCCAAGACCCTTCTCGTGCGCTCGCTCGCCGCGGCGCTTTCGCTTGACGCCAAGCGGGTGCAGTTCACCCCCGACCTGATGCCCGGCGACGTCACCGGGTCGCTGGTCTACGACTCCCGCACGTCGGAGTTCACCTTCCGGCAAGGCCCGGTCTTCACCAACCTGCTGCTCGCCGACGAGATCAATCGCACCCCGCCGAAAACCCAGGCCGCGCTGCTGGAGGCGATGGAAGAGCGGCAAGTCTCCGTCGAGGGCGCTCCGCATCGGCTGCCGGCGCCGTTCATGGTGATCGCCACCCAAAACCCGGTGGAGTATGAGGGCACCTACCCGTTGCCGGAGGCGCAACTCGACCGCTTCTTGCTGAAGCTCAACGTGCCGCTGCCCGCCCGCCAGGACGAAGTCGGCATGCTGTCGAGGCACGCCGCCGGGTTCGACCCGCGTGACTTGTCCGGGCTTTCGGCGGTGGCCGACGCGTCGGACCTGGCGGCCGGCCGCGCCGCGGTGTCGAGGGTGACCGTCACCGGTGAGGTGCTCGGCTACATCGTGGACTTGTGCCGAGCCACCCGGGAGTCGCCGTCGGTGTCGTTGGGCGCCTCACCGCGCGGCGCCACGGCGTTGCTGCGCACGGCGCGCGCGTGGGCGTGGTTGTCGGGCCGCGATTACGTCACGCCGGACGACGTGAAGGCGCTTGCCCGACCGACCTTGCGGCACCGGCTGACGCTTCGCGCGGAGGCGGAGTTGGAAGGGGCGACGGTCGACGCCGTGCTGGAGAGCGTCCTGGCGTCGGTTCCCGCGCCACGATGAGCTTTCCATGGCGCTGACCCGGCGAGCGGCGATCGTCGCGTTGTGCGGCGCCTTGCTGGTCTTCGTCGCGCCGCTGGACGGCTGGATGCTGTTGTTCGTGGAATCGGCGCTGCTGCTGGGAATCGTGTTCGACCTGCTGATGGCCGGGAGCGTTCGCTCTCTACAAGTGTCTCGATATGGAGACACTGCGCGCCGCTTAGACGAGCCGGTGTCGGTCGGCTACCTCATCGTCAACCGCGGCGCGCGGCCGGTGCGTGGAGTCGCGCGCGACGCGTGGCCGCCAAGCGCGCAGGCGGCCCCGTCGCGGCAGCGGGTGCTGGTGCCCCCAGGCGAGCGGCGGCGGTTCTCGACCTCGTTGACTCCCTTGCAGCGCAAGGAATTGTCAGCTGATCGAGTCACCGTGCGAAGCGTCGGGCCCTTGGGCTTGGCGGCGCGCCAAGGCGCGCACACGGCGTCCTGGCGGGTTCGCGTGCTGCCCGCGTTTCCGAGCCGGCGCCGGCTGCCGGAGAAGCTGGCGAAGCTGCAACTGCTGGACGGTCGGGCGGCCGCCCGGATTCGCGGGCAGGGCACCGAATTCGACTCGCTGCGCGACTACGTCGAAGGTGACGACGCGCGGTCCATCGACTGGCGGGCGACCGCGCGCCGCACCAACGTGGTGGTCCGCACCTGGCGTCCTGAGCGAGACCGTCGGCTGCTGCTGGTGCTCGACACCGGCCGGACGTCCGCCGGGCGAATGGGCGACGGCACCTCGCTAGACGTCGCGATCGACGCAGCGCTGTTGCTCGGCGCGCTCGCGGCGAAAGCCGGCGACCGGGTCTCGGTGCTGGCCGCGGACGACCGCACCCGGGCGCTGCCGGTCGACACGGCGTCCGACAACGCGGTGCCGTCGTTGCTGCGCTCCATGGCGGGCCTCCAGCCGCGATTGGTCGAGACCGACGCGCGGGCGATGGCCGCGGCGGTGTTGCGTCGCGCGCCCCACCGCAGCCTGGTCATCTTGTTCAGTTCGCTGGACGAGGCGGTCGTGCACGAAGGCCTGCTGCCCGTGCTGCCGTCGCTGACCGCGCGCCACCTGGTGGTTGTGGCATCGGTCACCGACCCCGTTGTCGCGGACATGGCCAAACGCTCCGCCGACGCCCGGGAGGTGTACGACGCCGCCGCCGCCGCGGAGACGCTCGCCTCGACCCGGCGGGTGTCGGCCTTGCTGCGGCGACTGGGCGTGGAGGTCGTGTCGGCGCCACCGGATGAGTTCGCCGGCGCGGTCGCCGACCACTACCTGGGCCTGAAGGCGGCCGGCCGGCTGTAGTC
>DASVDW010000201.1:0-5256 GCA_036380925.1 Acidothermaceae bacterium | reverse complement strand
ACGCCGCGCGGCGACACGGTCGTCGAGCCGGGCGATCAGCTGGGCATCCTCACCAACGCGGACGACGCGGCGCGGGTGCGACGGTTGCTCGAGCCGGAAGCAGACTCCCATGCCGCAGCGGCAGCCGCGACGAAGGACCCGATGCCTGATTGACCGCGCGCCTCGACCTGTTCGGCTGATGGCCAGCCGGTTAGCCTCCGAGCACGATGTTGATGGCGTCTTGGACGTCCGCGCTCACGGTGTTAGGGCCGCCGAACAGATACCCGTCGGTGACCGTGCCTTTCACCGACGAAACATAGGTGGTGACCTGCCCTGGGACGCTGGTCGTCGAGACGAGGACAAGTGGCGCGCCGATGTGGCCGAGCAGGGCTCCTCCGGACAACGCGTCCGGGAACGACAACCCGGTCGCCACGCCGATCGCGGTCGGCCCGTTGAAGAACCTCGTCGCGACGTCGACGGCGGTGTCGAACCGGTCCGACCCGAAGATCGCTGTCGCGGCGGGGTCGGCCTTCGCGGCTGGGCCGCCGACCGCGTACACCGTGCCGGGGTGCGCGGCCAGGTAGGCCGAGGTCTCCGGCGGCAGAGTCTGTCCGTTGGTCAACAACACCACCCCGCCGGCCTTCGCCGCGGCGACGCCGGCGGTGAGGGCGTCGGGGAAGTTGACGCCGGTCGCGAGCAACACGGTGGCGGGGTCGCCCAACGCGTCGGCCACTTTGACGGCGGTGGCGAACCGGTTGTCGCCGCTGTAGCGGACGACTTGGTAGCCGAGACCGGTCAGCTCGGTCTCGACGCTTGTCGGAACCGCCTTGGCGCCGCCGAGGATGTAGACCGTGCCGCTGGTGGCCAACACGCGCTGGATTTCGGCCGCGATGCCGGCCGGCAGGGTCGTCCCGCTGGTCAACAGCAGGGGCGCGTTCTTCGCGGCGGCCAACGGAGCGCCGACGAGCGCGTCAGGGTAGTCGTCGGCACGCGCCAAAACCACCGCACCCGCGCCGCCGTTGGGGAACTCGGCCTTCGACACCGCGACCGCGGTGCCGAACCGGTCCGACCCGGCGAGCCGCCCCACTGAGCCGGTGACGGTGCGGGTGATGACCGACACCGAGTTGTTCCCCTGGTCGACGACGTAGGCGGTGTGGGTCGCCGAGTCGACCGCGATGGCGCCGGGCGACAGGCCGGCCGGCACGGTCGCGACGACCGAGTCGGTGGCGCCGTCGATGACCGACACCGTGTTGTCGCGGGTGTTGCTGACGTAGACCAGGTTTGCGCTTGAATCGACGGCGATCCCGACAGGGTTTCTCCCGACGGCAACCGTCGTGCTCACGGACCCCGTCGACTCGTCGATCACCGACACGGCGCCGGCGTCGAAGCCGCCGTTGCCGACGTACACCTTGTGCGTGGTGGGGTTCGCCGCGACGCCGGTCGTGCCAGGCACGGTGGCAGCGGAGAGGGTGGTGTCGGTCGGGCCGTCGAGTGACCAGAGCTTGTTCAGGCAGCAGCCGGTCGCGAACACCTTGTGCGTCCCTGGATCCACCGCGACGTACTTGAAGAACCCGCTCGTCTTCACCGTCGACTTCACCGTGCGCCGCGCGCCGTCGACCACGACCACGGCCGCCTCGCCGCTCGAGCTGCCCACGCCACCGGCGGCGTACAACGTGTGCGTCGAGGAGTCGACGGCCAGGTCGCTCGGCAGGGTGTCGCCAAGCGGGATGGTCGCGGTCACCTGGTTGGTCGTGCTGTCGATCACCGAGATCGACTCGTCGCCGTAATTGGCCACGAACACCGTGGGGGCCGCCTGCACGACCGGTGATGGGACGATCCCCGGGACCGCCGCGTTGACCAGCTGGGTGGGAATGGTGTCGACGACGACCCCGATTGGGGATCGACCGACCGCGACCGTGCTGACGACGGCGTTGGTCGTGGTGTCGATGACCTTCACGGAGTTATCGCCGTAGCTGGTGACGTACGCGCGCTTGGTGCGGGAGTCGACCGCGATCGACCCGGCGGTGTGTTCGTCGCCCACACCGATGGTGGCGGTAACGGCATAGGTGATCGTCGTGGTGGCGTGCGCCGCTGATTGCGCGAATGGCGCGAGGACCGCGGTCGCCGACGCCACCACGGAGGCGCTCGCCACCGCCAGCCCGAATCGGGCCTTGCCCATCGAATTTGGAAGACGCAAAGTAGCCACGACGAGTACCCCCCGGTCCTCTCAGGTCATTTCGCCCCGCGATTTGAATGCCGATCAACATAGCGAGCCGCCGACGGCTTGGGAAGCCCTCGTTTAGTGGTAGTCGCGCAGAAGGCGGGAGAAGCCTGCGGCCACGCGGGTCGGGTTGTCCGCGAGGCGGCCGCGGTTCCCAGGTCGGGGCGTCCCGCCAGTCAGGCCAACGCCATTTCGTCGAACTCCGGCGCGAGCACGACCACGAACTGCGCCTTCTCCACGTCAACGCCGAGGTTTCAGTCGCTCGTCGTCAACGCGCTGTTGACCGCCGCCTCGATGTGCAGGCGCGTCGTAGGGAAGAGCGGCACGTCCGCGTCGTCCGAACTCAACAGCAGTTCGAGCTCGGTGCAGCCCAGGATCACTCCTTGCGCGCCGCGCTCGACGAGGTGGTTGATGATGCGGACGAACGACGCGCGTGACTCGTCGCGAATGACGCCAAGGCACAACTCGTCGAAGATGACCCGATGCGCGAGCGCGCGTTCGTCGTCGTCCGGTGTCAGAACGTTCAGGCCGGACGACGCAAGGCGGTCGCGATAGAAGGATTGCTCCATGGTGAAGGCGGTCCCGAGCAGACCGACGGTGGACAGCCCAGCGTCGTGCACGGCTTTGGCCGTCACATCGACGACGTGCAGCACTGGGATCGAGACCGCTTCGGCTATCGCGTCGTAGACCTTGTGCATTGTGTTGGCGCAAATCAGCAAGAGGTCTGCGCCGCCGGCCTCAACGCCTTTCGCCGCGCGCGCGAGCAGCGCGCCGGCGTCGTCCCATCGGCCTTGCCTTTGCATCTGTTCGATGGCGGCGAAGTCGACCGAGTAGAGCAGGCACTGCGCAGAATGCAGCCCGCCGAGGCGCGTGGCTACCAGCTCGTTCGCGAGCTGGTAGTAGTGAGCGGTGCTCTGCCAGCTCATGCCGCCGAGCAATCCGATGGTCTTCATGGCTCGACCGTACGCGCCACGCGACGGGTGGAGGCGGAGGTCAGCGGCGCGCCATCGTCTTCGGGGTGATCACCTTGGTTGGCTCGACGACGAGGATGACCCGGCCGTGCGGACCGATCTGGTTGCGGTACTCGGTTCCGACGTACTTGCGCGACAATTTGTCGATGTGGTCGCGGGCCTGCTGTCCGTCGATCGTCTCCGTCACCTTGCCGCGGACTTCGGCCCAATCCCATGGATCGTCGGTCGAGTGGATGAGCACCGTCATGCGGTTGTCGCGCTCGATGTTCTTCGCGCGCTGCCGTTGCGGCTCGGTGTTCACCAGGATGTGGTCGCCGTCGGTGTCGATCCAGGTCAGCTGCGCCTGCGGCTGGCCGTTGGGCATCAGCGTCACCACGCTGGCAAGGTTCTTGCCTTTCGCAAGCCGGACCACGTCTTTGTCGAGTGCCATCTACAAGCCTCCGTTGTGCTTTCATGCGACCCCCTTTACTCGCAACCGGACTGCGTGCGGCGTTCTTCCCGGTCGGCGCCTACGACCTGGGATGGCGCGGCGTCGCGGTCGAGGCACGTGATGGCCTCGCCGGAAGCCGCCCGGATTAGAGTGGTGGCGTGACGACGTCCACTCCTCCGCTTCGCAATCGGGCGCGGCACGGACCGTTCGCCTGGGTTGGCGCGTTCACCGGCTTCTACCCGGCAACGGCCGCCGACGTCGCGGATGTCGGCCCGGTCACGAGCTTCCTGTACGCCGCGCGCAGCGTGATCCTGGTGATTTCCGCGCAGTCCGCCCTGATCGCGGGTGTGCTGGCGGCCACCGACCGGCGCTTTGAGACCGTGCCGTTCATCCTCGCGATGCTGGCTTTCATCGTGTTGCACGCGATCAGCAACCTGTCGAACGACTATTTCGGCTACCGACGCGGGCATGACACCGCGGATTCCCCCCGACGCCGCTACACCTTGCATCCCGTCGCGAGCGGCGCGTTCACCATGCGTTTCCTCACGGTCGGTCTCGCCGTCCTGGTGGCGATCGTCACGCTGATTGCTGTGTACTTCACGGCGTTGCGCGGTTGGGGCGCGGTGTGGCTGGCCGTCGCGGGCGCCGTTTTGCTTTGGGCCTATGACGCCGCGCCGCGCGCGTTGAAAGAGCTCGGGCTCGGTGAGGTCGCCGCGTTCGTGGTGTGGGGTCCGCTGATGATCGGTGGCGGCTACTACGTCATCACGGGCGCGTGGTCTGCGATGGCCTTCATCGCATCGGTGCCGTATGGCCTCGGCGTCGCCTCGATTCTGATCGGCAAGCACATCGACCAGCGCGCGTTCGACGCCGCCCATCGACAGCGGACCCTGCCCGTTTTGCTCGGCGCGACCGCCAGCCGGCGGCTGAACATCGCCGTCGTCCTCGCGATGTACGCCGCCGTGGCGGTGGGGATCGGGCTCGGGGCGCTGAGCCTGGCGGTGCTCGTCGTGCTCGTCGCCGCGCCGCGCGCGGTGCACGCGGTGCGGGTGATGGCGCGGCCGAGTCCGTCCGCGCCGCCGCCGGGATATGTCGGCTGGCCGCTGTGGTTTCACCGAGTTTGTCTCGTTCACAATCGGGCCTACGGATGGCTTTTCATCGCCGGACTCGCGATCGGCGCGATCTGGCCGGCGACCAGGATCGGCTAGCGGTCACTCAGGGTCTGGCGGTCGCTTAGGCTGACGATCGTGGAACAGCGCTCTTTCGCCCGGCTGGGGCGAGATGTGTCAGTCATCGGTCTTGGCACCTGGCAGCTCGGGGCCGACTGGGGCGACGTCGGTGAGGACACCGCCTTCGAGGTGCTGACCGCGTCCGTTGACAGCGGCGTCAACTTCTTCGACACCGCCGACGTCTACGGCGACGGCCGCAGCGAGCAATTGATCGGTCGGTTCCTGCACGAGGTGCGGCCCGATCTGGCCGGGCAGATCTTTGTCGCGACGAAGATGGGACGCCGAGTGGAGCAGCGTCCGGAGCTGTTCACTCTCGACAACTTCCGGCGCTGGAACGACAGGTCCCGAGAGAACCTGCGAGTCGATCAACTGGATCTCGTCCAGCTGCACTGCCCGCCGACCGCGGTGTTGTCGACGCCGTCGGTCTAC
>DASVDW010000200.1:0-11262 GCA_036380925.1 Acidothermaceae bacterium | reverse complement strand
TAATGGCAGGACAGCGGGTTTTGGTCCCGTCAATGGGGGTTCGAATCCTCCCCCGGGAGCTGATGGCACGTCGCCGTGAGGAGGCGCCGTCGTGACCCAGGCTCATGCGCACGCTCCGGTCGCGGCGGCGATCGTCCTGGCCGCCGGCGAGGGCACCCGGATGAAGTCGGCGACGCCGAAGGTGCTGCACGAGATCTGCGGGCGGACGATGCTCGACCACGTGCTCGCCGCGGTGCGCGGGTGCAAACCTCAGCGGCTTGCCGTGGTCACCGGGAACCGCCGCGAGCAGGTCGAGGCGCACCTCGCGTCGTCCGACCGCGAGGCGATCGCGGTGTTCCAGCCGTCGCAAGACGGCACCGGCCACGCCGTCCAACTCGCGCTCGAGGCGCTGGACGGCGCGCGCGGTCCGTTGCACGGCACCGTGGTCGTCGTGCCGGGGGACACCCCGCTGCTGTCCGCCACATCGGTGCGCGCGCTGGCCGAGCACCGGGCGGCGACCGGCGCGGCCGGCGTCGTGTTGACCGCGAACGTGCCCGACCCGACCGGATACGGGCGGGTCGTGCGCGACAGATGGGGTCGGGTGAAGGCGATCGTCGAGCACGCCGACGCCAGCGAGGCGGAACGCGGCATCGTCGAGATCAACTCGGGGGTGTACGCGTTCGACGCGGCGAAGCTGCGCGCCGCGCTCGCCCACATCGACGCCGACAACGCGCAGGGCGAGCGGTACCTGCCGGACGTCGTCCGGGTTTTGGTCAAGGGCGGCGACCCGGTCGGCGCCGCGCTGATCGACGACTGGCACGAGGTCGCCGGGGTCAACGACCGCGCGCAACTGGCGCAAGCCCGAGCCTTGTTGCGCGACCGCATCGCGTCGCGGTTCATGCGCGACGGCGTCACCTTCATCGACCCGTCGACCGTGTGGCTGGACGTCGACGTCGAGATCGAGCCGGACGCCGTGGTGCTTCCCAACACCCTGCTGCGCGGCAAGACCCGCATCGCACGCGACGCCACGGTTGGACCCAACTGCTGCCTCACCGACACCGTGGTCGGCGCCGGCGCGGTGGTGCGCGACGCGACATGTGAGCGCGCTGAGATCGGGCCGGAGGCGACTGTCGGGCCGTACACCTACCTGCGACCGGGTACGAAGCTGGCGCGGGGCGCGAAGGCTGGTGGCTTCGTCGAGATGAAGAACGCGGTCATCGGCGAGGCGTCGAAGGTGCCGCACCTTTCGTACGTCGGCGACGCCACCATAGGCGAGCGCACAAACATCGGCGCGGCAACGATTTTCGTCAACTACGACGGCGTCGAGAAGCATCACTCGGTCGTCGGTGACGACGTGCGGATCGGCAGCGACAACATGATCGTGGCGCCCGTGCGGGTAGGCGACGGCGCGGCCTCAGGCGCCGGCACGGTCATCCGTGAAGACGTCCCGCCGGGGGCGCTGGCCGTGAGCATGGGCCCGCAGCGCAACATCGACGGCTGGACGTTGCGCCGTCGTCCGGGCACCCGGATGGCCAAGTCCGCGGCCGCCGCGCTGGACGCTCGGGCGCCGGAACCGGCTGCTGACGCCGAATCTGCGAACCGCGAGAATGAACCAGGCGACGACGACTCAGGAGACACGCGGTGACCGGCATCAAGCGGCAAGGCCAGAAGACCCTCATGCTCTTTGCCGGACGCGCCTATCCCGAGCTGGCCGAGGAGGTGGGCCGTTGCTTGGGCATCGAGCCCACTCCGACATCGGCCTATGAGTTCGCCAACGGCGAGATATTCGTGCGGTTCAACGAGTCGGTGCGCGGCAGCGACGCGTTTGTGATCCAAAGCCACACCGCTCCGATCAACAAGTGGATCATGGAGCAGCTCATCATGATCGACGCGTTGAAACGCGCGTCGGCCAAGCGGATCACCGTCGTCATCCCGTTCTACGGCTACGCGCGGCAAGACAAGAAGCACCGCGGCCGGGAGCCGATCTCGGCTCGGCTGCTCGCCGATCTGTTCAAGACCGCCGGCGCGAACCGGCTGATGGCGGTCGACTTGCACACCTCGCAGATCCAAGGCTTCTTCGACGGGCCGGTCGACCACCTCTTCGCGCTGCCCCTGCTCGCCGACTACCTCGAGGGCAAGCTCGACATGTCGCGCATCACGGTGGTGTCGCCGGACGCCGGGCGGGTGCGGGTCGCCGAGCGCTGGACCGATCGGCTGAACTCGCCGCTCGCGATCATTCACAAGCGTCGCGACCCCATGGTCGCCAACGAGGTGAAGGTGCACGAGGTGGTCGGCGACGTCGCGGGCCGCACCTGCATCCTCGTCGACGACATGATCGACACCGCCGGCACGATCACGAAGGCGGCGGAGGCGCTGTTCGAGAACGGCGCCGCCGAGGTGGTGGTGGCCGCCACGCACGCCGTGTTCAGCGGCCCGGCGGTCGACCGGTTGAAGAACTCGCCCATCACCGAAGTCGTGGTCACGAACACCCTTCCGGTGCCGCAAGACCGTCGCTTTGACAAGCTCACCGTTCTCACGATCGCGCCGCTGATCGCTCGCGCCATCAACGAGGTTTTCGAAGATGGTTCGGTCACAAGTCTTTTCAATGGGGCCAGCTGAGAATGATCATCGCGCTAGCATGGGCTGGCGCAATGGGGTGGAATGCTCAGCACTAGACAGGACCGACAATGACTACCGCTGACCTCAGCAGGTTCAGCCGGTCGGGCAAGCGCGCGGTTGTCACAGGGGGCGCCGGATTTCTCGGCTCGCATCTGTGCGAGCGGTTGCTGCTCGAGGGCTATCAAGTGGTGTGCCTCGACAACTTCTTGACCGGCAACCCGGCCAATGTCGAGCACCTGATCGGCGATCCGTCGTTCGCGCTCGTGCGCGTCGACGTCGCCGAGTACATCCACGTGCCGGGGCCGGTTGACGCGGTGCTGCATTTTGCTTCACCCGCCTCGCCGATCGACTACCTGCAACTGCCGATCGAGACGATGAAGGTCGGCTCCATCGGCACGCTGCACGCCCTTGGTCTGGCGAAAGAGAAGGGCGCCCGGTTCTTGCTCGCCAGCACCAGCGAGGCGTACGGAGACCCGCAGGTGCACCCGCAGCCCGAGACCTACTGGGGACACGTCAATCCGGTCGGGCCGCGTGGCGTGTACGACGAGTCGAAGCGCTTCTCCGAGGCGCTGACCATGGCCTACCGGCGCACGCATGGCGTCGACACCAAGATCGTGCGGATCTTCAACACGCACGGGCCGCGGATGCGCCCGAATGACGGCCGTGCGATTCCCGCGTTCGCGAGCCAGGCGTTGACCGGGCGGCCCATCACCGTCGCAGGAGACGGGAGCCAGACCCGCTCGATCATCTACGTCGACGACCTGGTCGAGGGCATCTTCCGGCTGCTCAACTCCGACCTGGCCGGACCGGTCAACATCGGCAATCCCTACGAGACGTCGGTGCTGCACATCGCGCAGACCGTGCGTCGGCTCGCCGGGTCGAACAGCGAGATCACCTACATCCCGCGCCCGGAGGACGACCCGACCGTGCGCCAGCCGGACATCACCTTGGCGCGCGAGGCGCTCGGCTGGGAGCCCAAAATCGACTACGAGGACGGCCTCAGCCGCACCATCGCGTGGTTTCGCGAGCATCGCGACCTGATCGGCGGCTAGGCCGTTCCGCGCTCCGCGCCGACCTCGTTTCGCTCCTGCGCCGACCTCGTTTCGCCCCAGCCGACGGCGACGATTAGACTGGCCGACCGTTGCCCGCACAGCGCGCGGCGTGCTCGCACCCTGTTCCGCAGATCACCTTTGAGGAGAGTTCCGTCGTGGCCGAGGTCCGCATCAACGCCGAACCGCGTTCCGAGTTCGGCAAGGGCGCCGCGCGTCGGGTGCGTCGGAGCCACAAGGTCCCGGCCGTCCTCTACGGTCACGGCACTCCGCCGCGCCACGTCAGCCTGCCCGGTCATGACCTGATGCTCGCGCTCAAGACCGCCAACGTGCTGCTGCGTCTGGAGGGTCTCGAGGGCGGCGAGGAGCTGGCCTTGCCAAAGGCGGTTCAGCGCGACGCCGTGAGCGGCCTTCTCGAGCACGTCGACCTGCTGCTCGTCCGTCGTGGCGAGAAGGTGACCATCGACGTCCCTGTGCAGGTCACCGGCGCGCTCGCCGCCGACGCGTTCCTTGACCAGCAGCTGGTGGCGCTGGCGATCGAGGCGGAGGCCACCCACATCCCGCAGCAGCTCGAGGTCTCCATCGAGGGCCTTGAGATCGGCCAGTCCGTGCACGCGAAGGACGTCGCGCTGCCCAGCGGCTCGACCCTGCACACCGACCCCGAGGCCGTCGTCGTCCACATCGCCCCGGCGGCCACCGCCGCGCAGGTCGAGGCGGAGCTTGCCGAAGCCGAGGCCGAGGCCGGCATCACCACCCCCGCGCCCGAGGCCGCGCAGGGCGGCGAGGCGGCCGCCGAGTCAACCGAGTCGACCGGCGGCGAGGCCTAAACTGCCCGGCGCCGCCGACACGCCGCCTGGGCCGTAGCGGTGCCCGATCCCGATCACTGGTTGGTCGTCGGGCTCGGGAACTCCGGGCCGAGCTATGCCGGGAACCGGCACAACGCCGGTTTCATGGTGCTCGACCTGCTGGCGGAGCGTCACGGCGGCCGGTTCAAGTCGCACAAGGCTAAAGCCGACGTCGTCGAAGGTCGGCTCGCGGGCGTTCGCGCGGTGCTCGCCAAGCCGCGTGGCTACATGAACGAGTCGGGCGGCCCGGTCGCGGCGCTGCGAACCTTCTTCGGGGCCGTGCCGCAGCAGCTGATCGTCGTCCACGACGACCTCGACATCGACTTCGGCGTGATCCGCGTCAAGCAGGGTGGTGGCGACGGCGGTCACAACGGCCTGCGCTCGGTCACCAAGTCGCTCGGCGCCAACGACTATCTGCGCGTGCGGTTCGGCATCGGCCGACCTCCCGGCCGCATGGATCCCGCCGACTTCGTGTTGCGCGATTTCTCCGCATCCGAGCGCCGCGACCTACGCCATTTCTTGGACGACGCCGCTGACGCGGTCGAGAGCCTTGTCGAACGCGGACTGGCCGCCACCCAAAACGACATCCACTAGCCGTTCGCCGATCGGCGAGTTGCCACTGGCCGTTCGCCTTAGTCGCTTGCCGTTGGGTATGTCGACGATGTGCCGTCCCCGACCCGCCTTGACACGGGCACCGACTTGCCATTTATATGCATTTATCCCTTTGTGCCTGCTGTCGTCGGGAAGGGCGGGGCCGCCAACAGTGCTTGTCACGGTGCTCGGTGGGCTCCCGTGCTCAGACGCGGCGCACGGTGAGGTGGCCTGAGCTGTCTGGCGAGCGCTGTTGACCAGCCAGCCGCCGGGTGTTATGGCGACCAACGTGACCCCGATGCAGCGCGACCCTTCGCGGTCGCGCGAGAACGTCGTTCGCAACGGCGCGTACCTGATCGCGCGAGAGACCGTCGGCCTCGTCGTCCGCTCGCTCGGTCTGGTGTTGCTCGTGCGCGTCATCGGCGCGGACGCGTATGGGGTCTACGCCGGACCTTTGGTGATTGTCGGTTTTCTCGCCGCCGCGTCGACCTGCGGCACCGATCTGTTTCTGCTGCGGCGCGGCGCCGACGACGAGCGTTGGTTCTCGGTCGCGTATGCCTGGTTGCTCACCTCGAGCGTCACCATCGCGCTGGTTTGTGTCGGGCTCGCGCAGTTGGTGAAGCCGCATCTGAGCGACCAGCGGTTCGTCCCGGTCTTCCAGGTGCTCGTGCTCAGCCTGCCGGTGAACGTGTTGTGGGTGCCCGGAAAGTGCCGGCTCGAGCGATCGATGGCGTTCGTCAAGATTGCGATCGTCGAGGTCGTGGGCGACATCACGTTGTACGGCGTCTCGTTGCCGCTCGCTTATCTGGGCATGAGCGAATGGGCCGCCGTCAGCGGATATGTCGCATGGCAGTCGATGCTGTTGGTGCTGTCGGTGATCCTCGCCGGTCACCGGCCTCGGTTGTACTGGTCGATTCGCTGGTCGAAGCAAATGCTCGGCTTCGGTGCGACGGCCGCCGCCGGCACGGTGCTCGACCGCGCGCGCGACGCCGCGATCCCTCTCATCGTCGGACACTTCGGCGGCGCGAGTGGCATCGGTGTGGTCACGCTGGCGATGCGCCTGGTCGACACGATGGGCTTCGCTCGCCGCGCGACCTGGCGGCTGGCTGTCGTGGCGGTCGGCTGGTTGCACACCGAGCCGGCGCGACTGCGCCGCGCGCTTCAGGAATCGACCGCCCTGCAAGTGCTGGCCGTCGGACCGATCCTCGCCGTCTTCGCGGTTGCCTCGCCCTGGCTGGTGCCGCTGATCTTCGGTTCGCGGTGGGATCAACTCATCGAGATATTCCCGTACTTCGCGCTGGCGCAACTGGCGGCGTCACTGTTCACCATGCACGGCAGCACTTTGCTCGCTATCGGCAACGCGCGCGCGGTGGCGATGTCGAATCTGATCCGGATCGGCCTTGTCGTCGTGGCCGCCTGGGCATTCGGCCCGCGCTACGGGATCCCCGGAGCGAGCGCCGCCGTGGCCATCAGTGTCCTCGGATTCGTGCCGCTGCACGCAGCGCTGCGCAGGTTCGTGCCGGTGTCGTACCGCGCGGCCGTTCCGTTGCTCGTTATGTTCGTGCCGCTGATCTGCGCTCCCTTCGCGCCTGCCAGGTACACGCCTTTGTTCGCGATCCCGCTCGTCGTGACTCTCGCGGTTCCAGCCGCTCGGCGGGACTTCGTCAAGACCGTGCGCGTCGTCGTGAGCGCCTTCGCCAAGCGTGCGGCGCATCGCCGCACGCGCGGCGAGCGCTCGGCGCCGACCGGATCCGCTGATGCGACTCGCTCGGCGTCCGAGTCAGTGGCCGACGAGATTCGCCTCCCCGCGGCCGGTTCGCCGCCGGGCGGTGAGGTATCCCTGCTGTTGGTCGACGCGGCGCAACAGTCGGGCGAACGTCGTCTGCACGCCAAACCGGCGCGTTCGGCCGGCTCCCCACGTCACCGCCGCCAGCGCTGACCCGACCGCACGGTATGCCATGCGGGACCTCGTCAGCGCCACAACAGCGCGGGCCGCTGGCGGCAGGTCCGCTCGGTACCGTCTCGCCCCGCCCGCGGTGAGCGCGTCCGAATGACTGCGCTCGATCGACCAGTGACCGACACCGGCGAACCAGGATTCCCGCCGAAACTTCGCCAGGGTGCGCTGATGCTCGTGCGTAGCGAGCAGCGCCCGATCGAAAACCGCCGCCGCTCCTGACTCGAGCAGCCGAAGGCCGATGTGTTGGTCTTCATGCCGGCCGTTGGGCAACGGCTCGGGCCAGCGCTCGGTGACGTCGAGGAAGAGCTCCCGCGTCAGCGACACGTTACCCATCCACAAGTTCCGCAGGATTTTCGACGGGTCTTCCTCGTAGTGGCGGCAACGTCCTTCGTACTCCTGCGCATACAGCGCCGTGACGAACGTGTCGGCCGACCACTGCGGCGGCACGGTGGTCGGCATGTAGCCGACAACGACAAGCCGACTCGAGTCGGCCCGGCCGGCGGCGGTGTGGTGACGCAGATGATTCGCGATCAGGCCCGCCGCCGGCAGCACGTCGTCGTCCAAGAACAAGATCACCTCGGCGGTGGCGACCTGCGCCCCCTCGAGCCGCGCGGCGGCCGCGCCCTCGCCACCGCTCCGCCGCACGCCGATGACGCGGCTGTCAGCGGCGGCGTGCGTCGCGACGACGTCCGGCGTGGTGTCGGTCGAACCATCGTCGACGACGACGATCTCCGTGACGACGTCGTCCTGCCGAAGGGCGCCAAGTAGCCGGTCGAGCCGCGCATGGCGGTCGCGCGTCGGGATGACGACACCGATGGCACCGGCTGGCGGCGCGGCGGCGCTCGACATCGCGGGGCTCCCGGCGGGGTGCTGAGCACTCACAGATCAAGAATCACCGACAAGATCCTGGCATAACCGTCGACTCATGAAATTTCCCTTACCCACATGTTTGGCCGTGTCGCGGACGGGGACGACGTCGTCACAGCGCCGGACCGCCGGTCAGACGGCGAGCGGGCGCGCCCAGATGTGGCGAGCTGGGGGGGTGCGATGAGGGGCGAGCCGACCGGCTCGAACCTGCTTCGCCGACCTCACGGCCGGTGAGTCGGAGGGTTCGAGTGTCATGAAGTCAAGCAGCAGGCGCGCCCGGCTGGCGCGTGGAAACCTAATGGGGACAGGCAGATTCGTTGGCCGTGCGACGGTCGCGGGGGCTTCGCTGTTCGCCGGTTCGGCGCTCGGCGTCGTCGGCTGGGCGGGTGTGGCGCTCGCCGACTCACCAGCCGCTTCCCCCGCCGCCACGACGTCGCCGACCACCACGACGTCGCCGACTGCCACGGCGGCGACGAGCTGCACCAAGTCAGATGTCGTGCTCGTCAGTCGCAACGCCGATCTGACGACGGTCAGCGTGCGGCTGGCGAGCGGCAGCAGCGGCGTCTCGTGCGACGTTTCGCTCCACGCGTACGAGACGGAGGGACCGACCTGGCCGACCAGCGGGACCCAACGCCTCGTGGGCTTCGCCACCGCGCATCTGACTGACACACCGCAGACACTGAGCGTCACCGGCTCGAACTGCTTCGGGCAGAATGACCTTGTCATCGGGACGACGCGAAACGACGGCGTCGACGGGCCGGCGCCGCACTACCCCGACCGGGCGTTCGCGTCGAACACGATCGCGACGTGGATCGGCGGCAGCGCGTGCGCGTCGCCGTCGCCGACGTCGACCTCGACAACCACCCCGACGTCGACCCCGACGCCGACCCCGACGGCACCGACCGTTGTGTTGCCGACGGAGTTGGCGGTGTTGCCACCACCGTCGAGCTCACCGCCGGCGAGCCCGTCACCATCGGTGCTCGGAGTTGAGTTCCAGCAGCAGCCACCGCCCATGGCGACGCTGCCGGTCGCGACCTCGCGACAACTTCCGTTCACCGGAGCCCCGCTCGCGCTAGAGGCGTTGGCCGCGGCGGGCCTGATCGGCGTCGGCGGAGTGCTCTACAGCATCGGAAGAAGGCGCAGCGCCGGGCGCGCCGACCTGTCGGGCTGACGTGGCGGACTCGCGGATGGCGCATGTAACGATCGCCCATGACTACCTGACACAGCGCGGCGGCGCAGAACGCGTCGCGCTGAGATTGTGCGAAGCCTTTCCGTCGGCCGAGCTGCTGACGACGGTGTACGAGCCGCGCGCGACGTTCCCCGATTTCGCGTCGCGACGCATCATCGCCTCGTCCGCCGAGCGGATCGCACCATTGCGCAGGCACGTCCGTGCGCTGTTCCCGGTGCTCCCGATGCTGCTTCGGTCATTGCCGCCCGCGCCAGGCGTTTTGGTCGCCAGTTCGTCGGGTTGGGCGCACGCGATGCGCGCGAGCGGACCTAAGGTCGTGTACTGCCACAACCCCGCTCGCTGGCTGTATCAGCCCGACGACTATTTCCGCGTGTTGCCGCCGCCTGCGCGGGCGATCGCCGTCGCGCTGTTACGGCCGCTGCGGCGCTGGGATCGGCGGCACGCGTTGTCGGCGTCCGTTTACCTGGCCAACTCGACGAGCGTCGCGCAACGGATCTGGCAGACGTACGGCATCTCCGCGCGGGTCGTCTTTCCGCCGGTCGGGATCGATGGCGACGGTCCGGTGGAGCCGGTTTCGGGCGTGGAGCCGGGGTTCTTCCTGACCATTGGCCGACGCCGTGGCTACAAGAACACCCGCGCGATTTGCGAGGCGGCCGAGCGGGTCGACACCGCGCGGTTGGTCTGTGTCGGCGGCCTTCCCCGCGGCGAATGGTCGTCGAAAATCGTTGGTTTGCAAGGGGTTTCTGACGCCCAGCTGCGATGGCTTTACGCCAACGCGAGCGCGGTCGTCGCGGTGGCGCGCGAAGACTTCGGTCTGACGCCGATCGAGGGCCACACGTTCGGCACGCCCAGCATCGTGCTGCGGGCGGGGGGTTACCTCGACAGCTGCGTCGAGGGGTTGAACAGTTGCTTCGTCGAATCCGACGCCGTCGATGAGGTTGCCGCCGCGATGCGGTCGTTTCGCGCGGACCGTTTCGACGCGGAGCTGATTCGTCAGCACGCTCAGCGATTTTCTCGCGCGGCATTCGTCGCGGCGATGAGATCGGTGGTGGAGTCGCTCGAAGCCGGTGATGTGACGACGCCGTTTGAACCAGTGGAATCGCGGGTCCGATGATGCAGTCTCCCGCCCCGGTGACCAGCCGGTCGCACCTGCCGGACGACGGGCGGCGGCGTCGGCGGCGCGTGTCGCTGGTGGCTGTGCCCGTCGCGATCGCCGTGATCGTCGCGGGAGTCGTCATCGGTTTGCGGCTAACGCACAAATCGAAGCCGACGCCCGCCCCGACGGTGACGCCCACATCAAACGCGGCGGGAGCCCTGCAATGGGCGCCTCCTTCGCTGTCGCGCCCGACGACGATCACGCTGTCCGCCAACAACCGCGAACTGAAGCTCGATCCCGAACGCGATTACCGGCTCGTCATGCCTGACACGCCGCTCACGGTGAAAGGAGGGCTGTCCATCACCGGCGGGCACAACGTCGTCCTCATCGGCGGCGCGCTGCTGGCGCCGTCGGCGCGACAGGCTCCCGATCCGCAGGACCGCAGGGGCGTTTACCTCAAGGGGCAAACCGGAGTCGTCCACATCGAAGGCTTGAAGCTCGGGGGCGACCTGAGCGAGGGGTTCGACCTCGACGAGCGCCTCGGTGCGACCGTGCAGATTGAAAACGTCGATGTCGGCACGGTCCATGGTTCGCGCGACGCCAACCACGCCGACGTGATCCAGAGTTGGGCCGGCCCGAACAAGTTGTTGATCGACGGCTTGCGGGCGAGCAGCGACTACCAGGGGCTGTTCCTGCTGCCCAATCAGCACTGGAGTGACGGGCCCAAGCCACAGCTATTTGACGTCCGGCGATCGGTCATCACGCTGTCCGACGGCGCGGGCTACGGAGTTTGGGTTCCGGACTCCGCACCATGGTTCCGCGCCGATGGGCTGACGATAGTCACCGAGGAGTCCGATCGCGGCAAGGTGCTCTGGCCGGCTTCGCAGTTAGGGCAGGTGCGGCTGGCGACCGGCGCGGCGAACAACGCGTTACCCGACGGGGAGCCGGGTGTCGAGTATCGGACGCCGGGTTATCACGAGGGGGCGGGATCGTGACCACAGCGCTGGTGTGCTCGGGTGGGGGTCATCTGAAGCAACTGTCGCGGTTGCTTCCGCGGATGTCCGTCGATG
>DASVDW010000199.1:0-2099 GCA_036380925.1 Acidothermaceae bacterium | reverse complement strand
ACCGCGGTCGCGCGCTGGGTCGAGGCGCGTGAGCGCGCCGGCGAGCCGGTGCCGCTGAACGACGTCGCGGCGTCGTTCCAGGAGGCGATCGTCGACGTGTTGACGGCGAAGGCCGTCACCGCCTGTCGCGAGTACGGCGTCGACCAGATGCTCATCGGCGGCGGTGTCGCGGCGAACTCGCGGTTGCGCGTGCTGGCGCAGGAGCGCTGCGACACGGCCGGGGTGCGACTTCGGGTGCCGCGGCCCGGGCTTTGCACCGACAACGGGGCGATGGTGGCCGCGCTCGGCGCCCGGCTGGTGGAATCGGGCTGCGCGCCGTCGTCGCTCGACCTACCGGCCGACTCGTCGTTGCCTGTTACGCAGGTGCTGGCGTGATCGCGCGGATGTGGGAGAGCCGCATCAACCCCGGGATGCTGGACGAGTTCGCGACGTGGGTGCGCGACTCGGCGTGGCCACAGTTCGTTTCCGCGCGAGGCTTCCTGGGTGGCGATGCCTACCGCTCCGACGAGCAGCAACTCGCCGTCGTCGTCACCCGCTGGTCGGACGCCGACGCGCTCGCCGCCGGGAGTGCCTGGTTCGACCTCGGCTGTGAGCGGTTTTGTGTGAGCGAGCCGAACGCCTGGGAGTTCTCCCCGATCGCGCTGGACTAGCGGTCCGGCGACCGCCTTATCGCGCTGGACGTCGGTCTCGGTGTGGTCGTTCTTGCGCGCCATGACGGCGGGGTACGCGGAGTTGGTGACGGTCACTGTTGCCGGGCCGCAGCAGATGTCACCGATTTCGCCGGATTCCGCAGGTCGCGATGACCCGGCGCGCGACGAGTTTGGTTCCGACCTGGCACTCGAGTTGACGGAGTGCTAATGCCGGCATAGTCTTCGGAATCGAGTTGGCACTCTCACATCGCGGGTGCCAACCCGGACGCAGAAGCGACACGCGTCGCCGTGACCTGACCCCCGCGACGGCAGGCCACCCGGTGACTCGATCGCGACAGCCTGACCCAGCAGATTGACCGACAACAGATCGACCGACAAGGAGGGGGAGTCACAAAGTGACGACCGCCACCAGCTCCAAGGTTGCCATCCGGCCGCTCGAGGACCGCATCGTCGTGCAGGCGGTGGAAGCGGAAACCACCACGGCATCCGGCCTGGTCATCCCCGACACCGCGAAGGAGAAGCCGCAGGAGGGCATCGTGCTCGCCATCGGCCCGGGTCGGTTCGAGGACGGCAAGCGGGTTCCGCTCGACGTCAAGGAGGGCGACCGCGTCCTCTACAGCAAGTACGGCGGCACCGAGGTCAAGTACAACAACGAGGACTACCTCGTGCTTTCGGCGCGGGACGTGCTCGCCGTCATCGAGAAGTAACCACGACATCTAGCAACAAGGCAGCCAAACCGCTGCGCATGCCGCCCCGGTGCCCGTCGGCCCCGGGGCGGCGTACGTAGCTGGACATTCCAGGAGAGGATCTCTCGCGACATGCCCAAAATCTTGCAGTACGACGAGGAGGCGCGCGCCTCGCTAAAGCGTGGTGTCGACGCGCTGGCGAACGCGGTCAAGGTCACCCTCGGTCCGAAGGGCCGCAACGTCCTGCTGGGCGGCGCCGCTGGTCGCGCCACCATCACCAACGACGGCGTGACCATCGCGCGCGAGATCCAGCTCGACGACCACTACGAGAACCTGGGCGCCCAGCTCGCCAAGGAGGTCGCGACCAAGACCAACGACGTGGCAGGCGACGGCACCACCACCGCCACCGTGCTGGCCCAGGCGATGGTCCGTGAGGGCCTGCGCAACGTCACCGCCGGCGCCAACCCGATGGCGCTCAAGAAGGGCATCGACGCCGCAGTCACGGCCGTGACCGACCGGCTGCGCGCGGTCGCCCGCGAGGTGGTGACCAAGGAGGACGTGGCCAATGTGGCGGCGATCTCGGCGCAGGACGCGTCGGTCGGCGCGATCATCGCGGACGCTTTCGACAAGGTCGGCAAGGACGGTGTCATCACCGTCGAGGAAGCCACCACGATGGGCGTCGAACTCGAGTTCACCGAGGGAATGCAGTTCGACAAGGGCTACATCTCGCCGTACTTCATCACCGACACCGAGCGGATGGAAG